>NZ_CP099490.1:2199929-2514205 GCF_023923205.1 Ornithinimicrobium cryptoxanthini
GCGGTGAGGGCGAGGCCGACCAGACCGGGGGCATACCACCCGAGGGCCGCAGGCAGCGCGCGCAGTGCCTGCTCCCCTGCTCCTGAGCCTCCCGCGTCGATCGCCTGGAACAGGGCGCCGACCTCGCGCCGGACCGCGACCAGGGCCACCGCCCCTGCCACGCCGGCTACGGCGACCGACAGCAGGGTGCGACGCAGGACCGGACCTGCCTCGTCAGAGGTGAGCCGGGGGAAGGCCGCGGTCGCGAGCGGGACGGCCAGCACGGCATACGGCAGCAGGTAGGCGGTCTGGGCATAGGTGTAGACGTTGAGCGTCCCGACCCCGTCGGCCGCGTTGGCCAGCCACACGGTCACGAGGACGGTCACCTGCTGGGCCCCGACCGCGACCAGCCCAGCGACGGCCAGCGTGCCGACGCGCCGACCGGCGCCCTCGGGGAAGCGCCAGGTGGGGCGCAGCCGCACCCCCGCACGCCAGGTGGGCACGAGCAGGGGCAGGCTCAGAGCCACCACGCCGGCCGTCGTGCCCCAGGCCAGGAGCAGGATGGCGTTGCGCGGCGTGCCGTCCAGCCCCGCATCAGGCGCGACCCAGGCGCCATAGGCCAGGAAGACGCTGATCGCGACGATGCTCGAGAGCACCGGCGCCAGCGCGGCCGCGAGGAAGCGGCGGTGCGACTGCAGCACCCCCGCCAGCACGATCCCGATGCCATAGAGCACGATCTGCGGCGCGAAGACGGTGAGCATGGTGGCGCCGGTGTTGACCGCCGCGCTCCCGCACTCCGCGTCCGCGCCGAGCAGCACGCGCGTCAGCGGGCGCGCCAGCAGCGCCACCAGGATCGACAGGGGCAGCAGGACGCTCAGGGTCCAGGTCAGCAGCGCGGAGGCGGTGCGGTCGGCCAGATCCTCCCGGCCGCGGTGCAGATAGCCGGAGACGAGCGGCACGACCACTGCGGCCAGGGCTCCACCCGCGGCGATCTCATAGAGCGCGTTGGGCACCTGGTTGGCCGTCGCATAGATCTCGCCCACGCAGGTGGCGCCCACGCCGTGGCTGAACGCGACCCACCGGCCCAGGCCGACCGCACGCCCGACCAGTGTCACGACCGCGATCAGCCCCGCGGCGGCGGCGATGCTGCCGGCCGCCAGGCGCGGGCTGGGCGTGCCCGCTGGCCCGGTCAGGCTCATGTCGCGAGGCTCGGGTGCGGCTTCCTGCCCAGCTGGTCCAGGTCCCGCAGCACCGGTGTCGACTCGATCACGGCCGTGAAGCTCACCCGCTCGGAGGCCAGCGTCAGCGCGGTGACCACGGCGAGGGTGAGCGTCCTGGCGAGGGGCCCCTGGCGCTGCACCAGGGCCAGGCCGAGGGTGGCGCCCAACGGGTTGGCCCCCGTGTCGCCGAGCATGCTGACGCCAGACAGGTCGTCGGGCAGGAGGGCGAGCGCGACCCCGAGCGTAACGGCGCCGGCCGCGGAACCGGCCCCGGTCACCACGAGCGGCACCGCCGTCAGCACGCCGACCTTCAGCGCCCGGCCGGGTCGCAGGTCACACAGGTTGGCCAGGTTGGCCGAGCCGGCCACCACGGCACCACCGGCGAGCGTGCCCCAGAGGCAAACCGCGGGTGTATGCCGCGCGCCCCGGTCTCCCTTCAGCGCCGGTCCAGGCGTGGCGGGCTGTGCGTCCCAGCTGGTTCGACGGGAGGACCGGGCGTCGTCCCAGGCGACGGTGATCAGCCCGGTCGCGGCCAGTCCGAGGATCTTGATCGCTCCGGTGGTGACCCTCCCCTGGGCCAGCGCCCGCAGGTGCCCACCCAGCCCCTTGCGGTCGGTGTCCTCGCGCAGGTCGTCCACCGCCCCGAGCAGCCCCGCGCCGACCGAGGCCACGGCATACGGTCCCGGACCGGTGACCCACCCCGAACGCGAGCCCACCCCGGACACGACAGCGGTGCCCGCGCTGCCGACGACGAGCGCGACACCCTCCAGCAGCGTCACCTCCCGACCGGCGTGGTTGGTGCGTAGCCACCGCCGTGCCCAGCCCTCGGTGCGGCCCTCTCGCAGCTGTCGCCAGACCAGCGTCGTGGCGCCTGCACCCGCCGCGCAGAGCAGCCCGTCCCGCAGCGGCCTCACGAGGTCGGTGCGCCAGTGGTGGGCACAGCGTCGGTGGTCGGTGCTTCCCCGGGCTCTGCGGCAGAGGACCCCTCCGTCGGCGCCTCCCCGGTCGGGCTGCTGTCACCGGGGCCGAGGGTGCCGGTCTCGCCCGCACCGTCCTCGCCGTCACCGCCTGGCGCAGTGGGCTCGGGCACGGGGAACGGCCCGGGTGCTGTCGTGGTCGTGTCCGCCTCCTGGACCTTGGGCTGCGGGACGGCTGGCACAGGGGCGACCGCATCCGTGCCCAGACCCCAGTGACCTGGTTGGTCCTCGATGGTCCAGCGCAGCGCGAGCACCGCGGCCAGCTGTCCACTGGGTCCCTCGATGTTGTCGACGCTGCTGACCACGTCCGCCAGGTCGGCCTCGGCCCGCACTCCCCGGACCACGGGCGACTCGGCCGTCTGGACGGGCGCTGCATAGGCCTCGGTGCCATAGCCGGCCACGAGCGTGGGCACCCCCAGGTCGCCGAAGCCCGCCACCAGGTCCAGTGCCTGCTCCAGCCTGGCCTCGCCGTCCTCCCCCGCCTCGACCTCGGCGGTGCTGAGCGAGCCGGTGACGAGCACCACGGAGTCGGGCGGTCCGGTCGTGACCGCGTCCTGGCCCACGCCCCAGCTGGCGTCCAGGAGACCAGCCGCGCCGAGCTCGTCCATCGCCAACCGCCACGCGCCGGAGCCGGCGACGGCGTCCTGACCCGTGACGGCTGCCGCCAGCACCGTCTCCACCGTGGGCTCGTCACCCGTGCGCGGCGACGGCACCGCCAGGTCGGTGGCCAGCTGGGCCGCGAGCTCGTGACGCTCCGCGGACCGCTCGAGGTTCGGGTCGGTCCACGAGTTGTCGAGCCGAGCCGTCACGGCCACGGCACCACCAGCTCCCGAGATGACGTCCTGGAGCTCGCCCACCAGGTTGCGGTCGGCCCCGGGCATGGCCACCAGCGCCACGCGATGCCCGGTCAGCTGGTCCATCGTCACGGTGGGGGTGACGACCTCGACCACCTGGTCCTTCAGGTCGCCACGGGCTTCGGCCTGGTCCAGCTGGTCGCGCAGCCCGTTGCGCTCCTCGCGCAGGTCACGCACCTGAGCCTCCAGCGTCGAGGAGATCTCCTGCCCCAGCGGGCCGGCCCCGAGCACGATGCCGACGGCGAGCGCCATGAAGACGGCCACCAGGGAGACGAGGTGATAGCGGAAGTCGATCACCTAAAAGAGCCCTCCGATCCAGGCGAGAAGGTCGTCCCAACGGACCGCGAGGACACCCATCAACGTGCGGCCACCGGGCGTCGCCGCCAGTGCCGCGAGCACGGCCAGCAGTCCGGCGAGCACCAGCCAGGTGAGCGCACCGGACGAGATCCGGCTGCGATAGAGCAGGCTCACTCCCTTGGCATCGACCAGCTTGCCCCCGACGCGCAGCCTGGTCAGGAAGGTCGAGGCCATCCCCTGACGGCCCTTGTCGAGGAACTCGATGAGCGTGGCGTGGGTCCCGACGGCGACGATCAGGTCGGCCCCCTTGCCGTCAGCCAGCAGCATCGCGACGTCCTCGCTGGTGCCGATGGCGGGCAGCACGATGACGTCCTTGACCCCCAGTGCGGTGACCCGCTCCAACCCTGGCGCGCGACCGTCCCGATAGGCGTGCACGATGATCTCGGCACCGCTCCTGAGCGCGGCGTCCCCCACGGAGTCCATGTCGCCGACGATGATGTCGGGGCGGTAGCCCAGCTCGATCAGCGCGTCCGCGCCGCCATCGACGCCGATCAGGACCGGTCGGGCCTCTCGGATGAACGGCCGCAAGGTCTGCAGGTCCTCCTTGTAGTGGTAGCCCCGCACCACCACCAGGGCGTAGCGCCCGTCCAGGTCGGTGCGGATCTCCGGCAGCTTGATGCCGTCGAGGAGGAGGTCGCGCTCCTCACGGACATATTCCATCGTGTTGCGGGAGAAGGCCTCGATCTGCTGCGAGAGGTTGCCACGCGCCGCCTCCATGGCAGCGTCGACGGCCTTGGAGCTGAGCAGGGTCCCCTCGGCCACGACGTGGCCCTCGACGACCAGCCGGTGGCCCGACACCCGCCCGTTGGCACCCTCTGTGACCTGCGTCAGCACCGCTTCTCCCGCCCGGTCGATCAGGGGGACGCCGGCATCGAGGAGGATCTTCGGGCCGAGGTTGGGATAGGTCCCGCTGATGGAGGCTGCCGCGTTGATCACCGCGGCCGGCTTGCAGGCCACCAGGGCGTAGGCGCTCACCTGGTCGATGTCCTCGTGGTTGATCACCGCGATGTCGCCGGGCTCGAGCCGCTTGGTCAGGTTCTTGGTGCGGGCATCGACCCGGACCCGCCCC
The DNA here is from genome assembly GCF_023923205.1 of Ornithinimicrobium cryptoxanthini. Classification (NCBI taxonomy): domain Bacteria; kingdom Bacillati; phylum Actinomycetota; class Actinomycetes; order Micrococcales; family Ornithinimicrobiaceae; genus Ornithinimicrobium; species Ornithinimicrobium cryptoxanthini. The sequence goes on from NZ_CP099490.1 coordinate 2,204,386, forward strand.
ACCACGGAGGGGCCGTCGGAGGCGGCCTCGGGCACCGGGGGTCTGGACAGGCTCATGGTGGCCCCATCGTGCCACGCTTCGCCCCGGAACCGGCCCGGACGGGCCGCTGAGGGAGTATGCCGAGATGCACCCCTGTGACGGCCGTCACCAGCAGCGCTGCACTGATGACGTCACCGGACTGGGCACGCTGCACCCAGCCGTCAGCGGCCGAGACGCTGCGGTGCATGCTCCTCGACGAGCTCGCGGGCGTGCTCCAGCGCGGCTGCCGAGTCGGTGACACCCCCGAGCATGCGGGCGATCTCGGCGACCCGGTCGGCGCCGTCCACGGTGCTGACGTCACTGGCCGTGATCACACCGTCCGAGCTCTTGTGCACGACGTGGTGGCGGTCCGCGAAGGCCGCCACCTGCCCCAGGTGGGTGACCACCACGACCTGCGCGGTCCTCGCCAGCAGCGCCAGCCTGGCCCCGAGGTCGAGAGCGGCGGCCCCACCCACACCAGCATCGACCTCGTCGAACACATAGGTCGGGACGTCACCCTGGGCAGACACGACCTCCAGCGCAAGCATGACCCTCGACAGCTCACCGCCGGAGGCCGCCTTGGTCACGGTCCGAGGCTGTGCGCCGGCGTTGGCCGCCAGCATGATCTCGACCTCGTCCAACCCGTGCGCCCACGCCCTGACTCGCTGCCCGTCGGCGAGCTCCAGGCCCTGCTCGTCGGGTCGCTGGGTCACCGAGACCTCCAGCCGCGCGCTGCCCATGGCCAGGTGCGCCAGCTCGGCCTCGACCTTGCGGCCCAGGTCGGCAGCCGCCGCCTGCCTGACCCGGGTCAGCTCGGCTCCTGCAGCCACCACCGCCTCCCGCAGCCGCGTCTCGTCCTGGGTGAGCGCGGCGATGCGGTCGTCGGCCCCGTCCAGCTCAGCCACCTCCCCGGCCGCATCCCTGGCCCACGCCAGGACGGCTGCCGAGCTCTCGCCATACCTGCGCAGCAGTCCGGTCAGGACCGACCGACGCTCCTGCACCCCCGCGAGGCGGGCGGGATCCACCTCGATGTCGGAGGAGTATGCCGCGAGCTCGGTGGCCAGGTCGGCCGCCAGATAACCCAGCTCGTCAAGTCGCTGGCGCAGTCCAGCGAGGGCCGGGTCGTGCTCGGCGACCGGCCCCAGGGTCTGGCTGGCTGTGGCGAGCAGCTCAGTGACCGGACGGATCTCCTCGACCGTGTCGTCGCCGCCGGTCAGGGCGGTGTGCGCCGTCTCCGCCGCCTGGCGCAGACCATCAGCGTGCGCCAGGCGCTGCTCCTCGGTGCGCAGGTCGTCCTCCTCACCCTCCTGGGGGTCGATGGCCTCGATCTCCTCCAGCGCCGCCCGGAGCAGGTTGACGCGCAGGGTGCGCTCGGCACCGAGGCTGCTCAGCCGGACCAGCTCCTCGCGCGCGGCGTGCCAGTCGCGGTGGGCGGTGGCATAGGCGTCTCGAGCACTGTGCACCGCCGCCCCGCCGAAGGCGTCCAGGAGCACCCGGTGCTGGTCAGGGGCACGCAGACGCCACTGGTCGGCCTGCCCGTGCACGGCCATCAGGTGCTGACCGACCTCGCTGAGCACGCCCACCGGCGCCGCACGGCCACCGACGTGCGCGCGGGAACGACCTTCTGCACTCACCGTGCGCACCAGGATGAGACCGTCCTGAGTCTCTCCTCCAGCCGCCTCGACCCGTGCCGCAGCAGGGTGGGCCTGAGGGACGTCGACCTCCCCCTCGACCACGGCCGAGGCAGCCCCTGCCCGGACCATGCCGGCATCGGCGCGGGCACCGAACAGCAGCCCCAGGCCGGAGACGACCATGGTCTTGCCAGCGCCGGTCTCACCGGTGATCACGTTGAGCCCAGGGGACAGCTCGAGCTCGGCGTCCTCGATGACGCCGAGTCGTTGGATCCGGATGCGGGTCAGCACGCTCGCACCCTAGGCGGGGCTGCCGTCAGGCTTGCCGCGCCACCCGGCGACCGGCAGCTCGAACTTGGCGACCAGACGGTCCGTGAACGAGCCGGTCGACAGCCGGGCGAGACGCACCGGGGTCTCGCTGCGGCGCACCTCGATGCGCGCCCCGGGCGGAAGGTCGACGGTGCGGCGGCCGTCGCACCACATGACACCCTGGGTGGTGGCGTGGGGCACGACCTCGACGGCGACCCGGGTGTCGGGTCCCAGCACCACGGGGCGGGCAAACAGCGCGTGCGCCGAGATGGGGACGACGAGCAGTGCCTGCACGTCTGGCCAGACGATCGGGCCTCCACCAGAGAAGGCATAGGCAGTGGAGCCGGTGGGGGTGGCCACCACCACGCCGTCGCAGCCCCACGTCGACAGGGGCCGTCCGTCGATCTCGACGGTCAGCTCGAGCATGCGCTCGCGGGCAGACTTCTCGACGGAGGCCTCGTTCAGGGCCCAGGTGTGGTCGACGAGACGACCGTCCTGATAGACGTCGACCTCCAGGGTCATCCGCTCCTCGACCGTGTAGTCGCGAGCCACGATCCGCTCGACGACCTCGGAGGTCTCCTCCCGCTCGGCCTCGGCCAGGAAGCCGACCCGACCCAGGTTGATGCCGAGCAGGGGGAGGCCAGCACCACGCGAGACCTCCGCGCCACGCAGGATCGTGCCGTCACCGCCGAGCACGACCACCAGCTCGGCGCCCGCAGCGGCCTCGGCGACCTCGAGGTCGCCCTCAAGGCTGTCCCAGCCCTGCTCTAGCTCGACCACCTCGATGCCCTGGTCGCGCAGCTGGGCCGCGACCGCCGCTGCCAGTGCCGGCAGGTCGGGGCGGTTGGCGTGCGTGACAAGCAGGATCCGCCTGGCCATCTAGTCGTCCTCCCCTGTCAGCTCGTGGATGCGGGCGGTCGTATCGACCGCACTCATCATGCCTGCTGTGGATGTCGCGAGCCAGAGCAGGTACTCCCTGTTGCCGTGGGCGCCGGCCACCGGAGAGGCCGCGAGGCCGTGCACGTGCCAGTCCAGACCGGTCGCGACCGCCACGACCTGCTCCAGGGTGCGGGTCCGTTCGGCGGCAGACGTGACGACGCCCCCGCGCCCCAACCGATCGCGCCCCACCTCGAACTGTGGTTTGACCAGGAAGACGACGTCACCACCGGGCGCGAGGAGCGGGGCCACGGCGGGCAGGACGATCTGAAGTGAGATGAAGGAGACGTCCCCGACCACGACGTCGAAGGTGCCGACCTGCTCCGGGTCCACATCGCGGATGTTGGTGCCCGGCAGGTCTGTCACCCTCGGGTCGTCCGCCAGCTCGGCGACCAGCTGGTCGTGCCCGACGTCGAGAGCGGTGACGTGATCGACACCGTGCTTCAGCAGGACCTGGGTGAAGCCTCCCGTCGAGGCCCCGACGTCCAGGGCGCGACGGCCCTCGACGCGCAGCAGACGCCGCTCGTCGGAGACTGGCTGCGAGGGTGCCGCGCTCCCCCAGATGGTCAGCGCATGGAGCAGCTTCAGCGCTCCCCGGCCCACCCACCGACTGGTGTCATCGTCGACGACACTGACCTGCTGTCCCGGCTGCACGGCATACGACGGCTTGTCGATCTGTCGGCCGTCGACCTGGACCGAACCTGCCCGGATGAGACGTTGCGCCACGTTCCGGGAGCGCGCCAGGCCGGCCCGGACCAGGTGTTGGTCGAGTCGGCTGTCCGCTGGGATCACGCAGGTCTCACGCGCCGGGAGGGGAGTCGGTGAGCCGTGCCTGCAGTCCACCCTGCGCCTGACGCGCGGCCTCGGCCCGCTCCGCGAGCGGCTGACCATCAGTCTCCTGGAAGGTGCTGATGACTTTATCGACCACGGGATCACCGGTCTGCGGCAGCGGCTGAGTCATGCTGGCAGGTTATCGCGACTGGGTCGGCCCACGACGCACTTGTCCACAGCAGGTGCGTCACCTGCTGGTCCAGCGCGACAGTCGGTGGTTCGGCGCGACAGTCTGTGGTTCGGCGCGTCAGCCTGTGGTCCAGTGCGGAACCAGACCAGGGATCGTGTCCGCGATCAGATCCGGGTGGTGGCTGGCCTCGGCCTGGTCGACCTCGGCGCGTCCGTGCACCCCCGTGAGGACCAGTGCCGTCCGCAGACCCGCCTGCTTGGCGCCGGCGATGTCGGTGTCGAGCCGGTCCCCGATCATCAGGACATCCTGGGCCGGCAGACCGATGCGTTGCAGCGCGATCTCAAACGCCGGCGCATGGGGCTTGCCTGTCACCAGATCCGGCTCTCGGCCAGAGGCATGGGCGACTGCCGCGACGAGGGACCCGTTGCCCGGGGCCTGGCCACGCTCGGTCGGCAGGGTGGCGTCGGTGTTGGTCGCCACCCAGTAGGCGCCCGCAGACACGGCATACGTGGCCTCGGCGAGCTCGCTCCAGTTGACGGCGGCGCCATAGCCCTGCACGACCGCCGCGACGATCTCGCTGCCGCCGTGCCCCAGCACCTCACTGGGTTCGATCACGGGGATGCCCTGCTCGTCGAGGGCTGCGGTGACTCCGGGGCCACCGATGGGCAGCACGAAGCGGCCCTCTGGCACCGGATGGTGCTGGCGGAGATAGCTCGCGGCGACCTGGGAGCTGTTGAGCACCTCGTCGGGCTCTGCCTGGACGCCCAGAGCCGTGAGGTGCGCCGCAACCTCTCCCGGAAGCCTGGCTGCGTTGTTGGTCAGGAACAGGATCGGCAGCCCCGCCTCCCTGGCCGTCTGCAGCCCCTCGACAGCGCCGTCGCAGGCGGTGCCGCCGCGATAGACGACGCCATCGAGGTCACACAGCAACCCGCGGACGGTCATCGAGCATCCGGCCCGTCCTGCGCGGGTTGATCCTCAGAGCCGTCGGGGGCAGGCTCGGCGGCTTCATCATTCATGGCCGCAGGCTCCTCATAGGCGTCGAGCTCCTGCAGGGGCACCCCACCTTCCTCGCGCAGGTCAGATGTCTCCTCGTCCACGTCAGTCGTGCCCTCGTCCGAGTCATCATCACCGAGGTCAGTGATGTCGACGCCGTCGAGCTCGCTGAGCCGGTCGGCCGCGTCGGTCAGTGCGTCCTTGTCGGCTTCCAGGGCACGGGCGAACCACTCACGTGCTGCATCCTGGTCGCCCGCGCCCAGCAGTGCTTCTGCATAGGCGTAGTAGAGCCGGCCGGCCCAGGACCGCTGCGGTGGGCTGGCCTGCACCAGCTCGCGCAGGGACTGCACTGCCGCGTCGTCCTGGCCGAGGTCGCGCCGTGCGCCACTGACGACGATCGCCAGCTCGACCCGGTCTGCCGCACTCAGCGACTGGGCAGCTGGTTCCTGCGCGAGTTCGATCGCCCGGTCGGGCCGTCCGAGGCCACGCTCGACGTCGGCCATGTGCGGCAGTAGGTGGTTCGAACCGCTGAGCCGCCTCGCGGTGCGGAACTCCCGCAGTGCCTCCGCCCACTCGCCACGGCGGTAGCGCACGAAGCCCAGGACCTCCCGCACGATGGCGACACGGCCTGCCCGGCGGGAAGCGTTCTCCGCGTGGTCGAGCGCGCCATCGAGATCCCCGGCAGCAAGAGCCTCCGAAGACGCGACGAGATGACGCGCCACGCCGTCAGCGTTGTCCTTGCTGAGAGTCAGCAGCTCCCGTCGGGCAGCCCGATCCAGCTGCTTTGCCTCAATGTGATCGGGGATCTCCGGTTCTGGCTTGCGCACCGGTCTGTGCCCAGAGTCACGGAAGTCGCGCTCTCGCGAAGGCCGGTCGCTGCCACCACGCGGCGCATGCCCCCGGTAGCCGCCGCGCTCGTCATCACGACGAGGCCCACGCCGGTCATCCTGACCCCGATAGCCCCCACGCTCGTCATCACGACGAGGCCCACGCCGGTCATCCTGACCCCGATAGCCCCCACGCTCGTCATCACGACGAGGCCCACGCCGGTCATCCTGACCCCGATAGCCCCCACGCTCGTCATCACGACGAGGACCACGACGGTCATCCTGACCCCGATAGCCACCGCCACGCTCGTCATCACGACGAGACCCACGACGGTCATCCTGACCCCGATAGCCACCGCCACGCTCGTCATCACGACGAGACCCACGACGGTCATCCTGACCCCGATAGCCCCCGCCACGCTCGTCATCACGACGAGACCCACGACGGTCATCCTGACCCCGATAGCCCCCACGCTCGTCATCACGACGAGGCCCACGACGGTCACCCTGACCCCGATAGCCCCCACGCTCGTCATCACGACGAGGCCCACGACGGTCACCCTGACCCCGATAGCCGCCACGCTCGTCATCACGACGAGGCCCACGACGTTCATCCTGGCCCCGATAGCCACCGCCACCGCCACGGTCATCGCGCCCCCGGTAGCGATCCTGCGCCGGCCGATCCGCCCGAGGACGCCACTCGCTGCCCCCACCGCGGCGTCCGCCTCCACCGCTGTCCGACCGCCAGCTCCCCGACCTCTGGTCCCGGCTGTCACCACGACTCTCTCGCCGATCGTCGCGTTGACCGTCCGACGCCGGCTTCTCCGGGGACTCCTCAGCCATGCGGCCCTCCTTATTGAAAGTTCTGTGGCAGTCTACGCGCCCACTCACTCACGCCAACTCCCGACGAAACTAGGTCCAGACATGGCAGTAGCCCCGCCCTGGACCGTGTGGTCTGGGGTGGGGCTACTGGAGTGTTTGTCCGGCGGTGTCCTACTCTCCCACACCGTCACCAGTGCAGTACCATCGGCGCTGAGAGGCTTAGCTTCCGGGTTCGGTATGTGTCCGGGCGTTTCCCTCTCGCTATGGCCGCCGTAACTCTATGGAGATGTCAAACCATTCTGGGCCCACCCGGGACACCACGTGTGTGGTGTGGGGGTGGGGTTTGTGGTTCGTATCTCGGGAACCACACAGTGGACGCGTGTCATCTTTGTTGTTAAGTTATCGGCTTATTAGTACCGGTCAGCTCCGCACATTGCTGTGCTTCCACGTCCGGCCTATCAACCCAGTAGTCTAGCTGGGAGCCTTCCAGAGTTACCTCTGTGGAGACCTCATCTTGGAGTGTGCTTCCCGCTTAGATGCTTTCAGCGGTTATCACGTCCGAACGTAGCTAATCAGCGGTGCCCTTGGCAGGACAACTGACACACCAGTGGTTCGTCCATCCCGGTCCTCTCGTACTAGGGACAGCTCTCCTCAAGTTTCCAACGCGCGCAGCGGATAGGGACCGAACTGTCTCACGACGTTCTAAACCCAGCTCGCGTACCGCTTTAATGGGCGAACAGCCCAACCCTTGGGACCGACTCCAGCCCCAGGATGCGACGAGCCGACATCGAGGTGCCAAACCATGCCGTCGATATGAGCTCTTGGGCAGGATCAGCCTGTTATCCCCGGGGTACCTTTTATCCGTTGAGCGACGGCGCTTCCACAAGCCACCGTCGGGTCACTAGTCCCGACTTTCGTCTCTGCTCGACATGTCTGTCTCACAGTCAAGCTCCCTTGTGCACTTACACTCGAAACCTGATTGCCAACCAGGCTGAGGGAACCTTTGGGCGCCTCCGTTACTCTTTAGGAGGCAACCGCCCCAGTTAAACTACCCACCAGGCAATGTCCCTGATCCGGATCACGGACCGAGGTTAGATATCCAGAACGACCAGAGTGGTATTTCAACGTTGACTCCACGAACACTGGCGTGCCCGCTTCATAGTCTCCCACCTATCCTACACAAGCCGTACCGAACACCAATACCAAGCTATAGTAAAGGTCCCGGGGTCTTTCCGTCCTGCTGCGCGTAACGAGCATCTTTACTCGTAATGCAATTTCGCCGAGTTCGTGGTTGAGACAGTCGAGAAGTCGTTACGCCATTCGTGCAGGTCGGAACTTACCCGACAAGGAATTTCGCTACCTTAGGATGGTTATAGTTACCACCGCCGTTTACTGGGGCTTAAGTTCAGAGCTTCGCCTTACGGCTAACCCGTCCCCTTAACCTTCCAGCACCGGGCAGGCGTCAGTCCGTATACATCGTCTTGCGACTTCGCACGGACCTGTGTTTTTAGTAAACAGTCGCTTCTCGCTGGTCTCTGCGGCCGTCCCGGCTTCGACACCGCTAGTGTGTCTGACCGGTCGGGCCCCCCTTCTCCCGAAGTTACGGGGGCATTTTGCCGAGTTCCTTAACCACGATTCACTCGATCGCCTTAGTATTCTCTACCTAACCACCTGAGTCGGTTTGGGGTACGGGCGGCTCGAACCTCGCTAGGAACTTTTCTAGGCAGCATAGGATCACCCTCTTCCCGCATACGCGGTCACTATCAAGCCTGGGGCACAAGGGGTGCGGACTTACCTACACCCCGCCTTACACTCTTAGACGTGGACAACCATCGCCACGCGGAGGCTACCTTCCTGCGTCCTTCCATCGCTTACCTACTACAGTCTCGGGTCCCGCGTTCCACACACCCCACGTCCCCCCGAAGGGAAACGCAACGGGCGTGTTTCAGGCGGTTAGCATCAACTGATTCGGTATGGGTCGGTTCTTCGCCGGTTCCGGAATATTAACCGGATGTCCATCGACTACGCCTGTCGGCCTCGCCTTAGGTCCCGACTTACCCAGGGCAGATTAGCTTGACCCTGGAACCCTTGGTTATTCGGCGGAGGAGTTTCTCACTCCTCTTTCGCTACTCATGCCTGCATTCTCACTCGTGTGGCATCCACGACTGGATCACTCCGCCGCTTCACTCGCCACACGACGCTCCCCTACCCATCAACACGCCTGGACACCAACCCCGAAAGGATGGTGCCGAGCAAAATGTTAATGCCACAGCTTCGGTGGTGTGCTTGAGCCCCGCTACATTGTCGGCGCGGAATCACTTGACCAGTGAGCTATTACGCACTCTTTAAAGGGTGGCTGCTTCTAAGCCAACCTCCTGGTTGTCACAGCAACTCCACATCCTTTCCCACTTAGCACACGCTTAGGGACCTTAGCTGGTGATCTGGGCTGTTTCCCTCTCGACTACGAAGCTTATCCCCCGCAGTCTCACTGCCACGCTCTCACTTACCGGCATTCGGAGTTTGGCTGACGTCAGTAACCTGGTGAGGCCCATCAGCCATCCAGTAGCTCTACCTCCGGTAAGAAACACGTGACGCTGCACCTAAATGCATTTCGGGGAGAACCAGCTATCACGGAGTTTGATTGGCCTTTCACCCCTACCCACAGCTCATCCCCTCAGTTTTCAACCTAAGTGGGTTCGGTCCTCCACGCCGTCTTACCGGCGCTTCAACCTGGCCATGGGTAGATCACTCCGCTTCGGGTCTAGACCCAGCGACTATGGGCGCCCTATTCGGACTCGCTTTCGCTACGGCTTCCCCACACGGGTTAACCTCGCCACTGAGCACTAACTCGCAGGCTCATTCTTCAAAAGGCACGCCGTCACCCCACAAGAGGGCTCCGACGGATTGTATGCACACGGTTTCAGGATCTATTTCACTCCCCTCCCGGGGTACTTTTCACCTTTCCCTCACGGTACTTGTCCGCTATCGGTCACCAGGGAATATTTAGGCTTAGCAGGTGGTCCTGCCAGATTCGTACGGGATTTCTCGGGCCCCGTACTACTTGGGAACACCCATCAGGAGTCCTCACTGTTTCGGCTACGGGAGTCTCACCCTCTATGCTAGGCCCTTCCAAGCCCTTCGCCTACAACAAGAATTTCTTACTCCTGCCCAACCCGGTAGAGCTGGGGCAAGGGTCCCACGACCCCGAACGTGCAACGCCTACCGGCTAATCACACACGCCCGGTTTAGCCTCATCCGCTTTCGCTCGCCACTACTCACGGAATCACATGTTGTTTTCTCTTCCTGTGGGTACTGAGATGTTTCACTTCCCCACGTTCCCTCTACCCACCCTATATATTCAGGCGGGAGTGACTGGCGATGAAGCCAGCCGGGTTTCCCCATTCGGAAATCCTCGGATCAATGTCTGGTTATCGACTCCCCGAGGCTTATCGCAGATTCCTACGTCCTTCTTCGGTTCCTGGTGCCAAGGCATCCACCGTGTGCACTTAAAAACTTAAGCCACAAAGATGCTCGCGTCCACTGTGTAGTTCTCAACATACGAAACGAAACACCCCAGCACCGTCCCCACCAACCCACCACCACAAACCACTCTTGCCGGTTCGCGTACGTGGGCGGTATGGGAACCACCAGGGCCCCGTCACAACCAAGACACCCAACCACCAACCCCCACCAGCGGCCCACCGCAACATCCGGCAACCACCAAAGGGGTTGTTGGCCCGATCTCTCAGGACCCAACAACGTGTCACACCCACACCCAGAAACCCCAACCACCCGTTCCACACCACCACCTCAAAGGTCATGGTCGTACTAGGACTGTCAAGGACCCGAGACTGCAGGCCTATAACCGATGTTCCACCCAGAGCTAGCCCCCACGGAACACTCGTCCGTGCAAGGACCGCTACAAACCCACCCAGCAACACCGGGCAGGTTGTGCTCCTTAGAAAGGAGGTGATCCAGCCGCACCTTCCGGTACGGCTACCTTGTTACGACTTAGTCCCAATCACCAGTCCCACCTTCGACGGCTCCCTCCCAAGGGTTGGGCCACCGGCTTCGGGTGTTACCGACTTTCGTGACTTGACGGGCGGTGTGTACAAGGCCCGGGAACGTATTCACCGCAGCGTTGCTGATCTGCGATTACTAGCGACTCCGACTTCATGGGGTCGAGTTGCAGACCCCAATCCGAACTGAGACCAGTTTTTTGGGATTCGCTCCACCTTACGGTATCGCAGCCCTTTGTACTGGCCATTGTAGCATGCGTGAAGCCCAAGACGTAAGGGGCATGATGATTTGACGTCATCCCCACCTTCCTCCGAGTTGACCCCGGCAGTCTCCTATGAGTCCCCACCATCACGTGCTGGCAACATAGAACGAGGGTTGCGCTCGTTGCGGGACTTAACCCAACATCTCACGACACGAGCTGACGACAACCATGCACCACCTGTATACCGACCTTGCGGGGCACCCATCTCTGAGCGTTTCCGGTATATGTCAAGCCTTGGTAAGGTTCTTCGCGTTGCATCGAATTAATCCGCATGCTCCGCCGCTTGTGCGGGCCCCCGTCAATTCCTTTGAGTTTTAGCCTTGCGGCCGTACTCCCCAGGCGGGGCGCTTAATGCGTTAGCTGCGGCACGGAACTCGTGGAATGAGTCCCACACCTAGCGCCCAACGTTTACGGCATGGACTACCAGGGTATCTAATCCTGTTCGCTACCCATGCTTTCGCTTCTCAGCGTCAGTTATGGCCCAGAGACCTGCCTTCGCCATCGGTGTTCCTCCTGATATCTGCGCATTCCACCGCTACACCAGGAATTCCAGTCTCCCCTACCATACTCTAGTCTGCCCGTACCCACTGCAGGCTCGGAGTTAAGCCCCGAGTTTTCACAGCAGACGCGACAAACCGCCTACAAGCTCTTTACGCCCAATAATTCCGGACAACGCTCGCACCCTACGTATTACCGCGGCTGCTGGCACGTAGTTAGCCGGTGCTTCTTCTGCAGGTACCGTCACAAAAGCTTCGTCCCTGCTGAAAGAGGTTTACAACCCGAAGGCCGTCATCCCTCACGCGGCGTCGCTGCATCAGGCTTTCGCCCATTGTGCAATATTCCCCACTGCTGCCTCCCGTAGGAGTCTGGGCCGTGTCTCAGTCCCAGTGTGGCCGGTCGCCCTCTCAGGCCGGCTACCCGTCGTCGCCTTGGTAGGCCATTACCCCACCAACAAGCTGATAGGCCGCGAGTCCATCCCCCACCGAAAAACTTTCCACCACCATCCCATGCGGGAAGTAGTCATATCCAGTATTAGCACCGGTTTCCCGGAGTTATCCCAGAGTGAAGGGCAGGTTACTCACGTGTTACTCACCCGTTCGCCACTAATCCACCCAGCAAGCTGGGCTTCATCGTTCGACTTGCATGTGTTAAGCACGCCGCCAGCGTTCGTCCTGAGCCAGGATCAAACTCTCCGTTAAAATCAAACACCCAACCACCCACCCCAAAAAGGCGGACAGCCAAGCAAACTTTGACCCAAAGAAGGGCACAATCACTAGCAGAACAAGTCACACTGACTCATCCAACAAAATAATCAAAGAAATCCTTGCCACCAGAACACACCACACACCCACACAAAATGGGCCCATGCCATGCCCCAGGACAGGGTAAAAATTGGCATCGATTACTGACACGCTGTTGAGTTCTCAAAGATCGGACACACACCAACCACCACACCAGAAACAACCAGCACAGCGATTGGGGCAACCTGACTACTGTACCACCTTGCCGGCGCGTTTTGCACACCCGGCATCGCAGCGAACTGCGGCCGGCTTCGGCGTGGTGGAGTGTCTGCTCCTGCGGGACCGGCCACTCCGGTGAACCGGGTGTCCGTGCCTCCCTGCTGGGCTGACGTGATGAAACTTTAGGTCACGTGCGCCGAGGAATACAAATCCGCAGGTCAGCGGCCCAGACGCCGCGTCGACCAGCGTTGCGCGGGTCAGGATGCGGCGCGACGTGCCGCAGCGAGGTTCTTGCGACCTCGGCGCAGGAGCGCGATGGACCCGTGCAGGAACTCGTCCTCCCCGAGACTGAGCTCAGGGTCGGTCACCTTCACGTTGTTGATGCTCACGCCGCCCTCCCCGATGAGGCGTCGAGCAGCGCCCTTGCTGTCCGCCAAGCCGGTGATGACCAGGGCGTCGACCACCGTCGTGCCGACCGACACCGGCCCACCCGGCAGCTCTGCGGTCGCGTCGGACAGGGTGCGGGCGTCGATCTCGGCAGGGTCGCCCTTGCCGAAGAGCACCTGGCTGGCGGCCTGCACCTGCGCGGTCGCTTCAGCTCCGTGCACCAGGGTCGTCACATCCGTCGCGAGCACTCGGTGCGCCTCGCGCAGGTGCGGTCGCTCCTGCGTCGAGCGCTCGAGGTCCTCGATCTCCTCGCGGGTGCGTGTGGTGAAGACCTTGAGCAACTTGCTGACCTCCGAGTCGGCCACGTTGATCCAGTACTGGTAGAAGGCATAGGGGCTGGTCATGTCCGCCGACAGCCACACGGCGTTGCCCTCGGACTTGCCGTATTTCTGACCGCTCTCGTCGGTCAGCAACGGTGTGGTCATGACATGCACGCTCGCCCCCTCCGCGCGGTGCACCAGGTCGACACCGGCGGTGAGGTTGCCCCACTGGTCCTGTCCACCGGTCTGCAGCGTGCAGCCGTGCTCGCGGTAGAGGTGCAGGTAGTCCAGCGCCTGCAGGATCTGGTAGCTGAACTCGGTGTAGCTGATCCCCGCCTCGCTCTGCAGCCGGGCCGCGACCGCATCCTTGCGGATCATCTGGTTGACCCGGAAGTGCTGGCCGATCTCGCGCAGGAAGTCGAGCGCCGACATCGGGGCCGTCCAGTCCAGGTTGTCCACGAGCAGAGCCGGGTTGTCGCCCTCGAACTCGACGAACGGCAGGACCAGCTCCTTGATCCGCGCCACGTTGGCTGCGGTCTGGTCCTTGGTCTTGAGAGTGCGTTCGCTGGTGGGCTTCGGGTCCCCGATCAGGCCGGTCGAGCCGCCGACGAGGACGATGACCCGGTGGCCTGCGCGCTGCAGGTGGCGCAGCATGACCAGCTGCACCAGGTTGCCAAAGTGGAGGGAGGGGGCGGTCGGGTCGAAGCCGCAGTAGACCGTGACCTGGCCGTCACTCAGCTCCTTGCGCAGCGCTGTCTCGTCGGTGGTCTGGGCCACCAGCCCTCGCCACTGCAGCTCTTCGAAGATGTCGCTCACGTCTGCCTCACGTCTCTCGGATCGGTCGTGCTGGGTCAGCCTACGTTCAGCTGCGACGGCGCAGGGGCGCGGCGGGCCGATAGTCGGACACGCTCGGCTCCCCGTCGATCCAGAACCGCCAGGGGTATGCCGTGCCGTCCCCACCCGGACCCCGCACTCCGACCCGTGGTCCAGTGCGGATCACGCCGGGATCGATCCGCTCCTCACCAGGGAGCAGCCGCACGGTCCCCGGTCCCAACAGGTCAGCGCCGTAGTCATCCAGCGTCAGCCCGAGCGCCTGGGCCAGCCGCGCGGGACCTCGCGCCAGGTCACGCACCGCAGGCACCCGGCCGGTGCGCGCCGACGTGCGCCGGCTCCGGGCCGCCTCCTCCCCGCTGATCAGCTCACCGGCCCGCAGCAGCACAGCCTGAGCGGTGCCGTCGGTGCCGCACACCACGTTGGCGCAGGTGTGCATGCCATAGGTGAAGTAGACATACAGATAGCCGGCCGGCCCGAACATCACCTCGTTGCGCCTGGTGCGACCACGGAACGCATGGGATCCGGGGTCCTGCTCGCCGGCATACGCCTCGACCTCGGTGAGCCGCACCGCGACGCCATCGTGCTCGATCACCGTCCCCAGCAGGTCTGGTGCCACCTCGAGGGCAGGACGGGCCAGGAACTCGTGCGTGATCACGGGGTCAGGCTCAGCGCGGGACGTCACGGAAGCCCGGTCAGTCGACGATCTTCGGCAGGTCGTTGACCCAGTGCCTCGCGACGGCGATCTGCTTGCGCAGGTGCGTGCGCTGCTCACTCACCCTGGGCGCGGCGGTGCCACCACGGGCGTCGCGCGAGGCGATCGAGCCGGCCACGGTCAACACGGTGCGCACCTGCGGGGTCAGGTGCTCACTGATGTCAGCAAGGTCGTCGTCGGACAACTCGTCCAGTCCGATGCCCCGCTGCTCACAGACGCGCACGCACTCACCGGCAACCTCGTGGGCCACGCGGAACGGCACCCCTTCGCGCACGAGCCACTCGGCGATGTCGGTCGCCAGGGAGAAGCCCTGTGGAGCCAGCTCCTCGAGCCGCTCGGGGTGGAAGGTGAGCGTCTCGACCATGCCACTGACGGCGGGCAGCAGGACGTCAAGGGTGTCGATCTGGTCGAAGACGGGCTCCTTGTCCTCCTGCAGGTCCCGGTTGTAGGCCAGCGGGAGCCCCTTGAGTGTGGCCAGCAGCCCAGTGAGGTCGCCGATCAACCGACCAGCCTTGCCCCGGGCCAGCTCGGCCACGTCGGGGTTCTTCTTCTGCGGCATGATGCTCGACCCGGTCGAGAAGGCGTCATCGAGGGTGACGAAGCCGAACTCCGCTGTCGCCCAGAGGATCACCTCTTCGGACAGGCGGGAGATGTCGACGGCGATCATCGCCATGACGAAGGCGAACTCGGCCGCGAAGTCGCGGCTGGCCGTGCCGTCGATCGAGTTCTCCACCGAAGCGGTCATGCCCAGGTCGTGCGCCACAGCCTCCGGATCGAGCCCGAGCGAGGAGCCCGCGAGAGCCCCGGAGCCATAGGGCGAGACCCCCGCGCGCCTGTCCCAGTCACGCAGCCGGTCCACGTCACGCAGCAGCGGCCAGGCGTGCGCCTGCAAGTGGTGGGCCAGCAGCACCGGCTGGGCGTGCTGCAGGTGGGTGCGCCCGGGCATCGCGACCTCGGGGTGGCGTGCCGCCTGGCCTGCGAGCGCCTCGACGACTGCGAGGACCTTGCCGCCGATGACGCGCGCGTGCTCGCGCAGATACATCCTGAAGAGGGTGGCCACCTGGTCGTTGCGGGAGCGCCCGGCACGCAGCCGCCCGCCGACGTCAGGGCCGACCCGCTCGATCAGACCCCGCTCGAGGGCCGTGTGCACGTCCTCGTCCTCAGGCGCCGGCACGAACTCCCCTGACTCCACGTCGGCCAGCAGTCGGCGCAGCCCGTCGAGCATGGTGGCGGTGTCCTCGGCGCTGAGCAGCCCTGCCTGATGCAGCACCCTGGCGTGCGCGCGCGAGCCGGCGATGTCATAGGGCGCTAGCCGCCAGTCGAAGTGGGTCGAGCGGGACAGCTCGGTCAGGGCATCGGCTGGGCCGCCGGCAAAGCGGCCGCCCCACAGGCTCAGGGTCATGGCTCCATTGTCTCTGGTGTGTCAGTCGTATGCCGAGTGCCGGCTGACGCTCCGGTCGGCCGGTCGACGACGTCGTGGCCGGCCAGCGCCAGGAACCGCGCCGCGACCTCCTCGCCACCGTCGGGCTCCAGCGTGATCACCAGGATCGTGTCGTCGCCCGCGATCGTCCCCAGCACGTCGGGGTTGTCGCTGCGGTCGATGGCCGAGGCGAGATACTGCGCAGCACCGGGAGGGGTCCGCAGCACGGCCTGGTTGCCGGTGGCCCGCGCCGCCACGAGCAGCTCCTCGCACAGCCTGGCCAGCCGGGTGCCGTCCTCCACGAACGCCGGGCGCAACGCCTGGTCACCGCCCTGGGCGGGCACGGCATACACCTGCCCCCGCCCCTTGCGAACCTTGACCGCGCCGAGCTCGAGCAGGTCACGCGACAGCGTCGCCTGGGTGACCGAGATGCCGTCCCGGGCCAGGAAGTCCAGCAGGTCGGACTGTGAGGCGACCTCGTGCCGGTCCAGCACATCAACAATTCGTTGATGGCGTGCGGCACGGGTCGTCGGAATCCCCCCGGACGGCAGCTCTGCAGTGCTCACCTGCACAACTATACAAGCGCATGCATAGTCATGCGGAATCGCCCCACCGTTCGCGCAGCCAGTCCGCGGCCGCGCCGCCCTGGGCACGCTGGAACGCGCGCACCGTCGGCAACCCGGGCGGTGCGGGCAGCCGGGCGGCGTGCACGAAGTAGCCGAGCAGCGCGCTCAGCAGGACGTCCACGTCCTCCTCGCTCGCGCCCAGGTCGGCCAACCGCGGCGCGTATGCCGCCACGTCCGGTCCCCCATGGACCCGCACGTTGAAGAGCAGCATCAGCGAGTCGACCCAGGCACTCCCGCGGCAGGCCCAGGGCCAGTCGACGACCCGGACAGCACCGTCTCCGGTCACCAGCAGGTTGTCCGAGCGGATGTCGGTGTGCACCAAACGGTCACCTCGCAGGAGCGGCACAGCTGCGGCGCTCAGCTCGACGAGCCGGTCCAGGTGGGCCACCACCCACGGGTCCAGGCCCTCCGGCGGGTCGGCCACGATCTCGGGCCACAACGACACGTCGCCGGCCATATCCTCCTCCAGTGCCGGCAGGTCGACCGTCTCGGGCAGCGGCTCAGCTGCCAGGCGCGCGAGGGAGTCCAACGCCGCCTCGACCTCGTGGCCCTGCCACGGCACATGCGGGTGGCGCCCTGGGATGTCCTCGACCATCAGGGCGACCCAGCGCTCACCCGCGATGCGCTCGTCGAGAGAGGAGAGCAGGACCGGCGCCCCGGCATACGCCGGCAGCTGTTGCAGGACAGCGATCTCGCGGGCGACCAGGTCCGGGGTGTGGGCGTTCAGACTCTCGCCCACCGCCTTGACGAACGCGCTCCCCCGCGAGCCACGCACCCGATCGGCCGTGCCCGGCGAGAAGCCGCCCTGTTGCGGGCGGACCTCGCCCACCTTGCCGAGCTCCCCAGCCACCCAGTCGCGGACTGGCTGCGGCAGATCATCCCAGCTGATCCGCACGCCATAGGGCTGGATCGGCTCGGGGGTCGCGGACATGCGAGCACGCTAACAAGTCGCCATGATGCCCGCCGACCGGATTCTCGTGCGGTGCTCGGACCGTCGCACCACCCGCACTGGCTCACGCCAACGGATCGTCCTCGCCCCAGGGGCGCAGCCGGAGCATCCGCTCGCCGTCACCCAGCCCCTCGGCCGACTTGGCTCGCAGCACGTCAAGGTCGTCGGCTCCGGCCCGCACCATGCGTCCCGAAAAGCCGTCGAGCTCACCGTCCGCGATGGCCAACGCCAGGGCCTTGAGGTCCTCTGGACTCGTCCATTCGGTCCGGTCCTCGTGCATCTGCATGCCGTGGGTCATGTCGGTCTCGATGACACCTGGCGCCAGGTCGAAGGCTTGCACGTTGTGCTCGGCACCTGCGAGCGCCACCCCGCCGGTCAGCCGCGCCAGCGCCGACTTGCTGGCGTGGTATGCCGTGAGGACCGCGCTCTCCCGCGTCCCCGAGCCGCTGTTGAGGTTGATGATCCGGCCGCCACCGGCAGCGATCATGTGCGGCACGACGGCACGGGTCACCAGGAACGGACCGCGCACGTTGGTCTCCATCACCTGCCACCACTGCTCGGGGTCGGCCTCCCAGAGCGGGACCTCACGCTCGACCAGGCCGGCGTTGTTGACCAGCAGGTCGATGCGGCCGTGCTCGGCGATCACCCCGTCGACGGCTGCCTGCACCGCGGCCAGGTCGGTGACGTCGCAGGCGGTCGTCGGCGTTCCAGTGGAGTCGTCAGCTCCGCTGCGGGACAGGCCCACGACCTCCCACCCGGCGCCACGGAAGGCTCCGGCAAGGTGCGCCCCGATGCCTCGTGAGGCACCGGTGATCAGGGCAACCCTCGGCATCCTCATCGCTGGACCGCGCCGTGGTCCTTGGCCGCCTGGGCGACCGCTGCATCCCGGGCGGCGTTGACTTCCTCGGTCTTCAGCGTGCGGTCATCGGCACGGAAGACCAGGTGGAAGGCCAGGCTCTGCTGGTCGTCACCGATCTGGTCGCCGCGGTAGACATCGAACAGTCGCACCGACTCGAGCAGCTCACCTGCGCCGTCGCGCACCGACTCGAGCAGGTCGCCGAAGCTGGTGCTGCGAGACACAGTCAGCGCGATGTCAGAACCGGCGGGCGGGTGGTTGGACATGGGGGCGCCCTGGGCGCGACGGTCGCTGGCCGCGATCAGGACGTCCAGGTCGAGCTCGGCGGTGACGGTGCGCTCGGGGACGCCGAGAGCCTTGGAGGCCTTGGGGTGCAGCTCGCCGGCCCAGCCGATGGTCGTGCCATCGGGCAGGGTCAGCTCGACGCAGCGACCGGGGTGGAAGGGCTCGCGTTCGGTCTGCAGCCGCTCGACCTCCACACCGAGAGCGTCGCAGACCGCATGGGCCCAGCCCACGACGTCGGTGACGTCGGTGGTGCGGCCGGGGCCCCACCACCCGGCGCGCTCGGCCTGGCCGGTGGCGACCATCGCGACATGCAGCGGCTGGTGCGGGACAGCTGCGCGGATCTCCTCCAGCACCGCGTCATCGGGCTTGACCCCCACGCCGGGCACCGGCGCCTTGCGGGCCAGGTCGGGCAGGGTGACGGTGTCAATCTCAAACAGTGCGACGTCCTTGGCCCCGCGCCCCAGGTTGCGACGCACTGCGTCCGGCAGCGTCTGGAGCAGCTCGGTGCGCATGAGCGGTGCCTCGTCCGACAACGGGTTGGCCAGTCGGACCGCGTGCCGGCGCTGGTCGTCCGCTCCCAGACCTAGGTCCTCGAAGCGGGACTCACCGACGAACGGATAGGTCAGCACCTCGTCTAGGCCCTGACCGGCAAGGGCTGCGGCCACGGTGCGGCGGGCACGCTGGGCGTGGGTGAGTCCGCGTCCACCCGGCGCGGTCGGCAGGATGGAGGGGATCTTGTCGTAGCCATCGATCCGTGCGACCTCCTCAACCAGGTCGGGCCCGGTCAGCAGGTCGGGGCGCCAGGTCGGTGGGGTCACGGTGAGCTGTCCGTCCCTGCCATCGGTGACCGTGCACCCGATGGTCTCGAGGATCTCGCGCACCCGGTCGGTGCCGTAGTCCACGCCGACATAGCGCGTCGGCATCGTGGGGTCGAAGCTGATCGGCTCCGGCGCGCTGACCTGGCCGGCGTCGGTGACCGCGGGGTCGGCGGTGCCGCCGCCGAACTCGACCATCAGCTCGACCATCAGCTGGGCCGCCTGCGGGGCGAGCTCGGGGTCGACGCCACGCTCGAACCGCTTGGACGCCTCGCTGGAGAGCCGGTGCCGACGCGCGGTGCGGGCGACCGTCTTGGGGTCGAAGTGCGCCGCTTCGATGAGCACGTCGGTGGTGGTCTCGCTGACCTCGCTGGAGGCGCCACCCATCACACCGGCGATGCCGAGCAGGACCTCCCCACCGTCGGTGATCAGCAGGTCCTCGGCGTCGAGCGTGCGCTCGACGCCGTCCAGGGTCGTCAGCTTCTCCCCCGCCCGGACGCGGCGCACGACGATCGGCCCGGTGACCTTGGCCAGGTCGTAGGCGTGCGTGGGCTGGCCGAGAGCGAGCATGACGTAGTTCGAGATGTCGACCGCAAGGCTGATCGGACGCATCCCGGCCTCGGTCAGGCGGATGGCCATCCACGCGGGTGTCGGCGCCTGCGGGTCCAGCCCGCGCACGATGCGGGTGACGAACCGGTCGCAGCCCTGCGCACCTTCGAGGGGCGACTCGTCGCGCAGCTCCACGCCGAAGCCGTCGGCGGTCGCGGCGGGTGCCGTGAGCGGCTGCTCCTGCCCGTCGACGACGCGCACCAGCGCTGGGTCACGGTAGGCGACACCGGTGCTGTGGGAGTACTCCCTGGCGATGCCGCGCAGGGAGAAGCAGTAGCCGCGGTCGGGCGTGACGTTGACCTCGACGGTCTCCCGGTCCAGGCCCAGCAGTGGGATGGCGTCCTGGCCGGGTTCCAACCCCTCGGCTCCAGCACCCAGCCAGTCAGTGAGCACGATGATGCCGTCGTGGTCGTCACCCAGGCCGAGCTCGAGCGAGGAGCAGATCATGCCGGCGCTCACATGGCCATAGGTCTTGCGCGCCGAGATCTCGAAGTTCCCGGGCAGCACACCGCCGGGCAGGATCACCGGCACCAGGTCACCGACCGCGAAGTTGTGCGCCCCACAGACGATCCCCTGCGGCTCGCCCGTGCCGTTGGCGTGGCCGACGTCCACCTGGCACCAGTTGATGGTCTTGCCGTTCTTCTGCTCCTCCGGAGTCATCTCCAGCACACGACCAACCACGAGGGGACCCTGCACGTCACCGCCGTGCAGACCCTCCTCCTCCAACCCGACCCGGACCAGGTCAGCGGCCACCTGGGTGCCGGTCGTGCCTGCCGGCACCTCGGCATACTCCCTCAGCCAGTCAAGGGGAACCCGCATCAGATCTCCATCCCGAACTGCGCGTTGAAGCGCACGTCTCCCTCGATGATCTCGCGCATGTCAGCCAGGTGGTTGCGGAACATCAGGCTCCGCTCCACCCCCATGCCAAACGCGAAACCCTGATAGCGCTCCGGGTCGATGCCGCAGGCGCGCAGCACGTTGTGGTTGACCATGCCGCAGCCACCCCACTCGATCCAGCCCGTGCCTCCGCAGGTCCGACAGTCGGTGTCCTCACCCCGGCAGACGAAACACTGGAAGTCCATCTCGGCGCTGGGCTCGGTGAACGGGAAGTATGCCGGGCGCAGCCGGGTCTTCAAACCCTCGCCGAAGAGGGCGCTGGCCAGGCGGTCCAGGGTCCCCTTGAGGTGGGCCATGGTCAGACCCTCGTCGATCGCCAGGCCCTCCATCTGGTGGAAGACGGGCGTGTGCGTGGCGTCCAGCTCATCGGTGCGGAACGTCTTGCCCGGCACCGCGACATAGAGCGGCGCGCCGCGCTCGAGCAGCGAGCGGGCCTGGCCCGGCGAGGTGTGCGTGCGCAGGACGATGCCGGCGTCGGCGGGGTCGACAAAGAAGGTGTCCTGCATCTGGCGGGCCGGGTGGTCCTTGTCGAAGTTGAGTGCGTCGAAGTTGAACCACTCGGCCTCGACCCCGGGCCCCTCGGCGATCTCCCAGCCCATGCCGACCATCACATCGGCCATCCGCTCGGCCGTCAGCGTCAACGGGTGGCGGTGTCCGAACGGCCGGCGGTCTGGACGCACGGTCAGATCCATGGCCTCCTCGACCAGGATCCTCTCGTCGCGCTCGGCCTCGAGCTCGGCCTGCCGGACGGCAAGCGCCTTGTTGACCTGCCCACGGGCCTGGCCGACGCGCTTGCCGGCCTCGGCTTTGGCGCTCGGTGGCAGTGCCCCGATCTCACGGTTTGCCAGGGCAAGCGGGCTCTTCTCCCCGGCGTGCGAGATGCGGGCGACCTTGAGCTCGTCAAGGCTGGCCGCTGCGGTGATGGCTGCGAGGGCCTCGGTGACGTTGCTCTCGATCGCTTCGGGGTCGAGGGCGCTCACCTCGACCGGGTCGTAGTTGGTGTTGGGTCCGGACACGCGCCCGAGTCTAAGTTGCCGCGGCTCCCCGGGACGAACGGGTTCCCGCGGCCTCGTCCCCGGCCCGCCCCGGCACGTGCCCAGCTCCGCTCCTCCGCCCCGGCACGTGCGCGGGTTCTACCCAGCGAACCGCTGGCGAATTCAAGGGGTCTGCGCAACGGTGAGTAGTTCGGCGAGTCTAGCGGCGGGAGTCGCGAAGCCGAGTGTTTTGCGGGGTCGGGTGTTCAGGAGGTCCTGGGCGTCACGGACTTCTTCGTCGGTGACCTTGGCGAAGTCGGTGCCTTTGGGGAAGAAGTCACGGATCAGGCCGTTGGTGTTCTCGTTGGTGCCGCGTTGCCAGGGTGAGTGCGGGTCACAGAAGTAGACCTGGCAGTCACTGGCCAGTGTGAAATCAGCGTGCTCAGCCAGCTCAGATCCTTGGTCCCAGGTGATGGTTCGGCGCAGGTCGCCCGGGAGGTCGGCGACCATCTGGATCAGGGCCTGGGTCACGGTCGGGGCGTCGTGGCGGTCCGGGAGTCGGTAGATCAGCACGTTGCGGGTGGCCCGCTCGGCCAGGGTGATCAACGCGGTGGCGCCCTTGGCACCGATGACGAGGTCTCCTTCCCAGTGGCCGGGCACGGCCCGGTCGGCCACCTCGGCAGGTCGGGCGCTGATGTGGTTGTCCTCATCGATCCAGGACCGGCTGCTGGCCTTGGGCGGCAGCTTGGAGCGGGGCTTGCGGCTCGTGCGGCCGGTGCGGGTGGCCTTGGCCACCTTCACCTCGTGACGCAGGGAGCCTTTGCCCTGGACGTACAGCGCTTGGTAGATCGTCTCGTGGGACACCCACATATCTTCCTCGTCCGGGTAGCTGAGACGCAGGTCAGCAGCGACCTGCTCGGGCGACCACCTCTTGTTCAGCCGCTCGATCACCGCGGCTCGCAACCGCGGGCAGGACAACCGGCGGGCCTGCGGACGGGCCGCCGCGGCAGTGGCAAGGTCCTGCGCGGCCCGAGCGCGGTAGCCGGCTCGGTCAGCGAACCGGGCCAGCTCCCGACCGATCGTGGAGCGGTGCACGCCCAGCACCCTGGCGATATGGGCGTTGGTCGCGGTGGTGCCAGCCAGGTGCTGGAGCACCCCGCGCCCGGCCTGGGTCAACCGGCCCCGCTCATCGCGGTAGTCCTCATCCATAGGTACAGCAGGTACCAGGCTCGCGCGAGCCGCCGCCCGCGACGCGCCGTCCAACCCCCCGATCCCACCGGGTTGCCCGGACCACCCCTGCGCGACGATCCACCGGTACAGGGTCGACTCGTTGATGCCGAGCGTGCGGGCGACCGCTGTCAGGCTCTTTCCCTCGGCAAGCATTCCGAACGCTTCGGCGCGACGCTGTGCACTGCTCGGCTGGCCCACCTGACCGGCCACCCGCACCGGAGCGATCAACTCCTCCCCGGCCGGGGTCAGCAAGCCCCGGGCATCGACATAACCGCCCTCAAGGAAGCCAGCCGGCAACAGCTCCGGTCGCAAGACGAGCTGGTCGGCGGCCACACCCGTGGCCCGCACCCAACGAAGCACCGACGACCGGTCCC
Organism: Ornithinimicrobium cryptoxanthini; assembly: GCF_023923205.1. NCBI lineage: Bacteria > Bacillati > Actinomycetota > Actinomycetes > Micrococcales > Ornithinimicrobiaceae > Ornithinimicrobium > Ornithinimicrobium cryptoxanthini. The sequence goes on from NZ_CP099490.1 coordinate 2,227,913, forward strand.
GGGCCAAGACCCTGCCCACCTCCTCCAGAGCCATCCCAGCAGCCACCAAACCCAGACCATACGAACGCAGCACCATGCCTCCCGGCAGATTGGTGTTGCGCTGACCCCTGAACCCAAGGGGCCTGGCTCGGGTAGTTCCCGTGCACGTGCCATGGTCAAGAGGCAGAAGACGGCGGGGCGGACTGTGCCGAGCCCTCACTCTGCGGGTTGACGCGCAAGTCCGCGTGGTGTTGGACCTGTCAGCGGGCAGCGGAGGAAGAGGCGGGCAGGTCAGCGGGCAGCGGAGGAAGAGGCGTGCAGACAGACTGTCGCGGCCATCGCGAGGTTGAGGGACTCGGCGCGGACGATGGGGATGGACACCACGTCGTCACACAGGGCACGGACCTCAGGCTCCAGTCCCCACGCCTCGTTGCCCATCACCCAGGCGTGCGGCACCGACAGGTCGACGTCTGGCAACGAGGTGGTGCCTGCGCCATCGGCGGCCAGCACGCGCAGGCCGGCAACGCGGCAGGCGTGCAGGAGCTCGGGTACCGGCGTCCCCACACTCACCGGCAGGTGGAACAGCGAGCCGACCGTGGACCGAACCACCTTGGGGTTGTAGACATTGACACTCGCGTCGCTCACCAACACTGCCGCGGCTCCGAAGGCGTCGGCGGCACGGAGGACGGTGCCAGCGTTGCCAGGGTCACGCACGTTGGTGAGCACCACCACGAAGCCGTCTCCGGCAGCTGACAGCGCCTCGGCGAGCGGCACGTCAACCGGCGCGGCCACCGCGATCATCCCCTGCGGGTGCGGGGTGTCGGTCATCGCGGCGAGGACCTCATCGGTGCACAGCCGCACCGCGACCCCAGCCGCGTTGGCCCGTTCCACGACCTCCGTATGCCGCTCAGCCGCCGAGGAGGTGACGTACAGGTCTCGGGCGGCGTGGCCGGCATACGACAGGAGCTCACGGACCGCCTGCGGCCCCTCGACCACAAAGAGGCCCTGCCGCTGCCGGACAGCACGACGGCCCAGGGACCGGACCGACCGGACCCGCTCGCTCCGAGCATTGCTCAGCAGCGTCAGGTCGGTGGTCACAGTGCCCTGGGCCGTCGGGTGGTGCGGTGACTCAGGCGGCAGACGTGTCGTCGGCCTTGGTGTCAGCCTGGGCCGGGACGTTCGCGCGAGCGATCTCGACCAGCGCGGTGAACGCGGCCTCGTCGTGCACGGCCAACTCGGCCAGCATGCGACGGTCGACCTCGATCTCGGCGATCTTCAGACCCTGGATGAAGCGGTTGTAGGTCATGCCGTTGGCGCGGGCCGCAGCGTTGATGCGCTGGATCCAGAGACGACGGAAGTCGCCCTTGCGGGCGCGACGGTCACGGTAGCTGTAGACCAGCGAGTGAGTGACCTGTTCCTTGGCCTTGCGGTAGAGACGGGACCGCTGGCCCCGGTAGCCGCTGGCGCGCTCGAGAACAACCCGGCGCTTCTTATGGGCGTTGACCGCCCGCTTCACGCGTGCCACGTGAGAACTCCTTTAGATCAGTGGTGGGTCGGCTCAGCGGCCGAGCAGCTTCTTGGCGGTCTTCTCGTCCGCGGGGGACACGACCTTGTCGTTGGCCAGGCGGCGAGCCGCGCTAGCGGTGCGCTCCTGGAACTTGTGCACGTGGCGCGCACGCTGGTGCATGATCTTGCCCGTCCCGGTGACACGGAAGCGCTTCTTGGCGCCACTGTGCGTCTTCATCTTCGGCATGTGCCGATCTCCTCGTTGCTCTGGCGGCCGCTGTTGACCGCTTGCCTTGCGATGGAAAATCTGGGGTGCTGCTGGACGTCAGCTGGCGGTGCTGGTGGTCTCGGGAACCTCGCTCGGCTCCGCGCTCCCGCTGGCCTGCTCCACGTCCGGAGCCGGCGCGCTGTCCGTGCTCGAGTCGTTCGCGTGAGCCGCAGCCGCCTTCTCGGCGCGCTTCTCGTTGCGCACGGCCGTCTTCTTCTTGGCCGGCCCGAGGACCATCACCATGTTGCGACCGTCCTGCTTGGGCGAGGACTCGACGAAGCCGAGCTCGGCCACGTCCTCGGCCAGCTTCTGCAGCAGGCGGAAGCCCAGCTCCGGACGCGACTGCTCGCGACCGCGGAACATGATCGTCACCTTGACCTTGTCGCCACCCTTGAGGAAGCGCACGACGTGACCCTTCTTGGTCTCATAGTCGTGGCTGTCGATCTTGGGGCGGAGCTTGATCTCCTTGATGATCGTGTTGACCTGGTTCTTCCGCGCCTCACGGGCCTTCACGGCGGCTTCGTACTTGTATTTGCCGAAGTCCATGAGCTTGGCGACCGGTGGGCGCGCCATCGGAGCCACCTCGACGAGGTCAAGGTCGGCTTCGGCGGCCAGGCGCAGCGCGTCCTCGACGCGCACGATCCCGACCTGCTCACCGTTAGGTCCAACCAACCGCACTTCGGGAACCCGGATGCGGTCGTTGATTCGAGGCTCGCTGATTGCCTACTCCTTCGTTCATGTCAATGGACACCCCGCAACGAAGAGAGGCCCCTCGTCACGGGTGCACGAGAGGCCTGGAGTTCCGCCATGATCAAGGTATGCCGACGGGTTGCCCCGGCAGCCACCTCACCCTCACGGGCGGGAACCAAAGGAACCCGGCGACCGAGATGGTCGTCGCGGGTGGAAGCTGTCAAGCCTCACTTGCACGGTGCCCCAGATCGCTGATGCGTTCCAAGACACCTGGTTGCCCACCATGCTAGCAGCCACGTGCCTCCCGGATCGAATCAGACGGCACCCAGGGCAAAACTGATTGCGTCGATCCGCGCGCGGACCTCGCCATCAGTGGCCACCCGCTCGCTGACACGCTGGACCAGGTCGCGGACCTGCGACCCGTCGAGGCCGGGCTGAAGTCCCAGCCGGATGACCAGCTCCCCATCCGATCCGCCCTCGAGTCGCACGGACCCGACGTCCGGCTCTGGCGCAGTCGCAGCCTCGACGCCCGCCCTCACCTGAGGGTCCTGGTGGGCTGGCAGCCAGTCGCGTCCCATCGCCAGGGCCCAGACCATCGAGCCGCGCAGGGTGCCGGCGGTGGGCAGCCCGGGGTCGAGCACGATGACGTGGCAGCCCTCCTGCACGGCAGCCTGGGCGGCCCGCTGCGCCGAGACCGGCACCGGACGGGCGCTGGCGTCCCACTGCCCCAGAGCCGCAAGGCTCGTGAATGCCGGGAGGGCACGCTGTCCGTCAGGGGCCACCAGCGTGACCGCAGCCATGTCGCTGGTGGCGTCGCTGACTAGACCGTTGACCTCGGTCATCTCTCCGGCGACGGCGACCACGGGCACCAGGAGGCGCGCGGCGGTCACCAGCTCCACCAGTCGCACGTCGTCCGCCGCGGTGGCCTCGGCACCACGGCGGCGCAGAGCCTCAATCAGGACCGCGTCCGCGTCGCCGGTGTCGCCGTCAAAGCCGGTGCTGGTCAGCTGTCGGCCGGCCCATGGCGTGCCACCCGTGTCGACGCCCGCCTGCGGGTCATGCCCGGCGAACCGTCGCCGGATCGCCTGGTCAGCTCCCTCACCAGGATCAGCACCACCAGGATCAACGTCTGGTCGATCAGTCATCTCGCACCTCCTGCGACCTCGAGTGCATCGGCCAGCGTCAAGGCCCCGTGATAGAGCGCCGCACCCAGCACCACTCCGCTGACCCCGACGTCGGCCAGCAGGCGCAGTCGGCGCAGGTCATCGAGGGAGGCCACGCCACCGGAGGCGATGACCTGTCCCTCCACCCGTTCGGCGACATGGCGGAACAGGTCGGTGTCGGCCCCGTGCAGGCTCCCGTCCCGGTTCGCGTCAGCCACGACGTAGGTCCGGCAACCGATCCCGTCCAGGTCTGCCAGGACATCGTCCAGCGACCCGAGACGGATGTCACTGCCGCGGGCGACGACCTCACCGGCCTGCACGTCGATCCCGACCGCGATGCGTGCAGCGTGCTCGCGGACCACCTCTTTGACCCAACCCCGGTCGCGCAGTGCGGAGCTGGCCAGGTTGACCCGGGCCGCCGCGGTCTCCAGCGCGACCGCGAGCGAGGCCTCGTCGGCGATCCCTCCGGACACCTGCACCGGGACGTCATGTGCCGCCGTGAGCTCGGCGATCAGCGCGGCGTTCTCGCCACGGCCAAACGCCCGGTCCAGGTCGACCAGGTGCAACCACTTCGCCCCTTCGGCCACCCAGCGCGCCACGACCTGCGCAGGGTCATCCTCGCCGTCACCCACGACCTGGCTGGCGCGACCGCCGGAGATGTCGACGGCGGGAAGCAGTGTCAGAGCGCTGGTCACGCCTCCAGCTCCTGGCGCAGCCGCACGGCGTCACGCACGGCGTCGTTGAAGTAGCCGACCTCCTTGGGTGCCGGCAGGACCGAGACCGCACCAGGCAGCTCGGACACGCCGCTCGCATCGACCATCAGCCGAGCGCCCGGCAACTCGAGGACGGCCACGACAGCCGCGAGCAACCGGTCCGGCTGGACATAGAGCTCGTGCAGGATCTCGATCAGCTCGCGGCGTGACCCTCCGCCAGCGACGCGTTGCAGGGTCACCGGCCCGGCCTGGGGCAGACCCGGTGGCTCGACGATGCCGCGCTCGGGCTCCCACACGACATACCGGATCCCGCCGCGTCCCCTGGTCTGGACCGTGATGATGGCGCGACCGTCCACGACCCAGAACCCCAGTGCCGGGCCGAGCTGGCGGGGCACGGGCCGGCTGGCGGTGACGACCGTCCCGTCGGTGTATGGCGGATCAGCGAAGGAGCGACCCTCCGGGAATACCGCGGTCCAGCCATCCATCGGGGCGACGGTGGCAGGGACCACGCCCCTGCGCAGCCAGGTGCTCACCTCTGGCACGGAGCCGCGCAGGAGGAGGCACCCCGCCGGATCGTCCCCGATGTCGGGGCGGGGACTGGTGCTCACCCGCCCATCCTACGAAGGCCGGGCGCCAGAGCCCGGGAGGCGACCCGTCGCCGTGCCGTGCAACGGACCGCCATAGAGCAGCTGTTCCACGACGTGACGGCACCGCCGGGCGGTCCGGCGCCACTCCTCGGCCAGCTCACTGCCGTGCCCCGGGGGCCGTCCGAGGATGCGGCTGACGCCCTCGGCCTCGCGGCTGTCGCTCGGCACCGACTCGACCGGCCGCCCGCGCCACAGCACGCCGGCGTCGCGCAGGCGCGAGGCCAACGTCCACGAACGGCGGAGCACGGAGGCGTCCTCCTCCGAGATCAGGCTGGCCTCGACCGCCGCGTTCAGGGCAGCCAGGGTGCCCGTCGTGCGGAGCCCGTCGTGCTCGTGGGCATGCTGCAGCTGCGTCAGCTGGACCACCCACTCGACGTCGGTCAAGCCGCCAAGGCCCAGCTTGAAGTGGGTGCGGGGGTCGGCTCCGCGAGGCAGTCGCTCGCCCTCCATCCGCGCCTTGAGACGACGTATGTCGCGCACCGCCGCCTGGTCGATCCCGTCGTCGGGCCAGCGCAACGGCTGGATCAGGTCGGTGAACCGCTGAGCCAGGTCGTCGTCCCCGGCCAGCGGTCGGGCGCGCAGCAGCGCCTGGGACTCCCAGCCGGCAGACCAGCGCTGGTAGTAGACGCTGTAGGACTCGAAGCTGCGGACCAGGGGCCCGGACTTGCCCTCCGGCCGAAGGCTGGCGTCGAGCTCGAGCGTGGGGTCCGGGCCGTTGCCCGACAGTCCCTTGCGGAGGGCGGCGATGATCTCCGAGGCCTGCTCCGCTGCTCCCTCGGCACCCTCGAGCGGCTCATAGACAAACATCAGGTCCGCGTCGCTCGCATAGCCCAGCTCGCGGCCTCCGAGACGCCCCACCCCCACGATCAGCATGGAAGCCGCCGGCTGACCGTCGCCGACGACAGCGCGGGTGGCCACCCCGAGGGCAGCTGCCAGGAGCTCGTCGGTGAGCTCGGTCAGGGCTGAGCGCAGGGCCGGCTGGTCGATCTCACCGACGAGGTCGGCCAGGACCAGGCGCAGGAGCTCCTTGGCCCGGACGGAGCGGATCCCGGTGAAGGCGTCCTGGGGATCGTCGTGCCGCTCGGCCGCAGCCAGCATCCGCGCCCCCAGCGCCTCGCGGCTGACCGGGCGCAGACCGGTCGCCTCACCGAGCAGAGAGACCGACTCAGGGGCCTTGATCAGCAGCTCCACGGCATACCGGCTCGTGGCCAGGACATGGGCGAGCCGCTCGGCTGCGCTGCCCTCGTCGCGCAGCATCTTCAGATACCAGTGCGTGGTGCCCAGCGTGTCGCTGATCCGGCGGAAGGCCAGCAGTCCCGCGTCGGGGTCGGCGCCGTCGGCGAACCACCCGAGCATGACCGGGAGCAGGTGCCGCTGGATCGTGGCCCGACGGGAGACGCCGTCGGTCAGCGACTCCAGGTGGCGCATCGCCCCGGCGGGGTCGCGAAAGCCCAGCGCGGACAGCCGCACTCGGGCGGCTTCCGGCGACAGGCGCACCTCGTCACTGGTCAGCTTGGCGACGGCCGCGAGCAGGGGGCGATAGAAGAGCCGTTCGTGCAGCCGGCGCACCTCGCGCTGCTGGGCCCGCCACCGCTGCACGAGCGAAGCCGCCGCGTCGCGCCGCTCCCCCAACGACCGCCCGAGCCGGCGCTGGTCGGCCTCGGTCGACGGCATCAGGTGGGTGCGTCGCAGCCGGTGCAGCTGGATGCGGTGCTCCAGGACCCGCAGGAAGCGATAGGCCGCATCCAGGTCGCCCGCGTCGTCGCGGCCCACATAGCCACCGTCCCGCAGGGCGGTCAGGGCCTCGAGGGTGGTGCCGGAGTGCAGCTCCTCGTCCGTGCGGCCGTGGACCAGCTGCAGCAGCTGCACGCTGAACTCGATGTCGCGCAGCCCGCCCGGGCCGAGCTTGAGCTGCCACGGAGCCTCGGCAGGTGGGACATGCTCCTCGACCCGGCGCCGCATCGACTGCACGTTCTCCACGAAGCCCTCGCGCGCGCTCGCCTCCCACACCATGGGCTGGACCAGGTCGAGCCACTCGCGGGACAGCTCCTCGTCACCGGCCGCATGCCGGGCCTTGAGCAGCGCCTGGAACTCCCACGTGCTGGCCCAGCGCTGGTAGTAACCTCGGTGCGACTCGAGCGAGCGCACCAGCGGGCCGTTCTTGCCCTCCGGGCGCAGCGCCGCGTCGACCTGCCACAGGGCACCCTCGCCCGTGGACTGGCTGCAGATGCGCATCACGGCGGTGGCGAGCCTGCTGCCGACCGCGAGCGCCTCGTCGTCCCCCTCACCGGCCGGTCCGACCAGGAAGACGACGTCGACGTCGGAGATGTAGTTCAGCTCCCGCCCGCCGGTCTTGCCCATGCCGATCACCGAGAACCGGCAGTGCTCCTGCCCCTCGGTCTGCGCGCGGGCCAGGACCACGGCCGCCTCGAGAGCGGCGCAGGCGAGGTCGGCCAGGGCTGCGGCCACATCCGGCAGCAGCTCGACAGGGTCCTCCGACACCAGGTCGGCAGCGGCGATGAGGAGCAGCTCGCGGCGATAGGCGACGCGCAGCGCGTCCATCCCCTCCCGGTCGGTCAGCCCCTCCACCGCCCTGACGAGACGGTCGGTCAGTTCCCCAGGCTCCGGCAGCGCACGTCCCCGTCCGAAGGGATGGGTCTGCGCCAGGACTGCGACGTGCTCGGGGTGGCGCACCAGGTGGTCGGCCAGGGCCGTCGACCCACCCAGCACGGCCAGCACCCGATCGCGCGCCGTGCCGGCCTCGTGGAGCACCAGCCCGACCTCCGGGTCCGCCTCCACGAGGCGGACCGCGCCGAGCAGAGCCTCGTCGGGGTCGGCGACCCGGGACAGGGCGTCGGTGAGATCCTCAGCGTCCGGGTCCCCCGGCATACTCGCGAGCAGTTCGTCCAGCAGCCGCTCGGCCCGCCGGGCGTCGGTGAAACCCGCGCGGGACAGGTGGGCCGGGAGCGGCTGGCGGGCGGTGGTCACAGCCGGACCAGATAGCGGTCCAGCTCGAAGGGGGTGACCTGGGCGCGGTAGTCGTACCACTCCTGCCGCTTGTTGCGCAGGAAGAAGTCGAAGACCGTCTCCCCCAGGGTCTCGGCGACCAGCTCGCTGGACTCCATCACCTGGATCGCCTCAGACAGCGACTGCGGGAGCTCCTCGATGCCCATCGCCCGCCGCTCACCGTCGGTCAGCGCCCACACGTCGTCCTCGGCCTCCATCGGCAGCTCGTAGCCCTCCCGCACGCCCTTCAGGCCCGCTGCCAGGATCAACGCGAATGACAGGTAGGGGTTGCAGGCCGAGTCCAGGGAGCGGATCTCGATGCGCCGGCTGTGGCCCTTGCCGAAGCTATACATCGGCACCCGGATCAGGGCACTGCGGTTGTTGTGGCCCCAGCACACGTGCGCGGGTGCCTCTCCCCCGCCCCAGATGCGCTTGTAGGAGTTGACCCACTGGTTGGTGACCGCGGTGATCTCGCGGGCGTGGCGCAGGACCCCGGCGGTGAACCGGCGGCCGGTCTGGCTGAGCTCGTAGTTGGCGGTCGGCTCATAGAACGCGTTGCGGTCACCCTCGAAGAGCGAGACGTGGGTGTGCATCGCCGAGCCCGGCTGGCCCGCAAGGGGTTTGGGCATGAACGAGGCCAGGGCGCCATGCTGCAGAGCGACCTCACGGACGACGGTGCGCATCGTCATGATGTTGTCGGCCATCGAGAGCGCATCGGCGTAGCGCAGGTCGATCTCGTTCTGGCCGGGGCCGCCCTCGTGGTGGGAGTACTCCACCGAGATGCCCATCTTCTCGAGCATCGTGATCGCGGCGCGGCGGAAGTCGTGACCGTCCCCGCGGGCGACGTGGTCGAAGTAGCCGGCCTGGTCAATCGGGATCGGCCCGACGGCGGCGTCGTAGGGCTCCTTGAACAGATAGAACTCGATCTCGGGGTGGGTGTAGAACGTGAAGCCGTCCTCGGCCGCGGAGTCCAGTGCCCGGCGCAGCACGTGCCGGCTGTCGCTGGCGGCGGGGCTCCCATCCGGCATCCGGATGTCACAGAACATCCGAGCCGTGCCCGGGTTGTCGCCGCGCCACGGGATGACAGTGAACGTGCTGGCGTCCGGCTGCACGATCATGTCGGCCTCATAGACACGGGTGAAGCCGGCGATCGCGCTGCCGTCGAAGCCGATGCCCTCGGCGAACGCCTGCTCGAGCTCGGCCGGCGCCACGGCCACCGACTTCAGGGCGCCGAGCACATCGGTGAACCAGAGCCGGACGAACCGGATGTCGCGTTCCTCGATGGTGCGAAGGACATATTCCTGCTGACGATCCATGCGCTCATCCTGCCGTATGCCGAGGGTCCGGGTCAGGGGCGCGTCACGGTGTCGCGGAGCGAACCGACTGTCCGCGACGCCGGCCGGATCAGCCCAGTGCGCGCAATCGGGGTGCCAAGTCCTCCTCGAAGTGGGTGAGGAAGCGCTCCTGGTCGTGGCCGGGGCCGTGGAAGACGAGGTGGTTGAACCCGGCCTCGACGTAGGGCCGGACCTGCTCGATCACCTCCTCGGGGTCGGAGGAGACGATCCAGCGCTTGGCGACCTGCTCGATGGGCAGCTGGTCGGCGAAGTGCTCCATCTCGATCGGGTCGTGGATGCTGTGCTTCTGCTCAGGCGTCAGCGACAGCGGCGCCCAGAAGCGGGTGTTCTGCAGCGCTGCCTCGTGGTCGCGGTCGTAGGACAGCTTGATCTCGATCATCCGATCGATGTCACCCAGCGACCGACCCGACTTCTCCAGCCCCTCCTCCACCGCCGGCATCAGCTTGTCGGTGTAGAGCTCCATGCCCTTGCCCGAGGTGCAGATGAACCCGTCACCGGCACGGCCGGCATACCTCGCCACGACCGGCCCGCCCGCCGCCACATAGACCGGCACCCCGCCCTCGGGCACGTCGTAGATGCTCGCGCCATGGGTGCGGTAGTAGTCCCCCTCGAACTCGACCTGGTCGCCGAGCCACAGCTCACGCATCAGCGCCACCGCCTCGCGCAACCGGGCAAACCGCTCCTTGAACTCCGGCCAGCCGCCCTCCACCGCACCGGTGGCGATCTCGTTGAGCGCCTCACCGCTGCCGACGCCCAGGATCACCCGCCCGGGGAAGAGACACCCCATCGTCGCGAACGCCTGCGCCACCACGGCCGGGTTGTAGCGGAACGTCGGGGTCATCACCGACGTGCCCAGCACCAGACGCTCGGTCTGGGCGCCCACCGCCGACAACCACGCGATCGCAAACGGCGCGTGCCCTCCGTCGTGGCGCCACGGCTGGAAGTGGTCGCTGACAAACGCAGAGTCCATCCCGTGCGTCTCAGCAAGAACCCCCAGCTCCACCAGCTCCCTCGGGCCGAACTGCTCGGCGGAGGCTTTATAACCCAGTCTCAGTCCCTGATCGCTCACAACCGCCACCTTGCCAGACTGCACCGACACCACCCGCACCATGCCTGCCGACGCGCGAGGTCAGGTGTCGACGGTCAGTCGGATCGTCACCGTGTCGCCGATGTCCAGCTCCTCGGCACGCTGCACGACCGCCTTGATCGGCACGATGTAGCCCCCATCCTTGGGAAAGAGCGACGTCGTCCAGGTGGTCGCCCCGATCCGTGCCGTGACCGGGATCATCCCCCAGCCGTAGGTCACCTGCGGCGCGATCGCAGAGAGGTCGGCCGCCTGCTCGTCGGGGACGGTGACGAAGTGGTGCGGCGCCGGGCCGCGCCAGAACCAGATCTCGCCGCTGAACTCAAGCTCCACGGCGCTCCGGTCAGCCCCTCTACGATTCAGCCGTTGAGCGGGTTGTTGTCCGAGTAGTGAGAGTCGGCGTCCCCGGTCTCCCACTCGCGCTCGCGGCGCTCTGCCTCATCCCAGGCCTCGGTGCGCTTGCGAGCGGTCTCGAGCGCCTGGGTCGCCTCGGCCTCGGTCTCGTAGGGACCCATCAGGTCGCCGCCCTGGGCGCGACCCGGGTCGTCGTGGGCCTCGACCTGGCCGGTCTTGACGTTGAACCAGTAGGACATCACTGCACTCCTTGCCGTCGGGACCTGTTGCCTAGACTTCACCGTATGCCGAGCATCACCGCAACCGTTGCCCCCGGGAAGGTCTCCCCGCGCCGGGACGTCCCCGCCTCCATCCCACGACCGGAGTATGTCGACCGGCCGGCTCCGCGTCCGTTCACCGGTTCGGAGGTCAAGGACGCCGAGACGATCGAGAAGATGCGGATCGCCGGACGGATCGGTGCGCAGACGCTGGCCACGGTCGGTGCGGCCGTCGCCCCGGGGGTCACGACCGAGGAGCTGGACCGGATCGGTCACGAGTTCATGCTGGACCACCACGCCTACCCGTCCACCCTCGGCTACCGCGGCTACCCAAAGTCACTCTGCACCTCCGTCAACGAGGTGATCTGCCACGGCATCCCCGACTCACGTCCCCTGGAGGACGGGGACATCGTCAACGTGGACGTCACGGCATACATCCACGGGGTGCACGGCGACAACAACGCGACCTTCCTGGTCGGCGACGTGGACGAGGAGTCACGGCTGCTCGTCGAGCGCACCCAGGAGTCGCTGCGCCGGGCGATCAAGGCGGCTCTGCCGGGTCGCCCGATCAACGTCATCGGGCGGGTGATCGAGTCCTACGCCAAGCGCTTCGGCTATGGCGTGGTGCGTGACTACACCGGCCACGGCATCGGCGAGAGCTTCCACTCCGGACTGATCATCCCGCACTACGACGCAGCACCGGACTACGCCGAGCTGATCGAGCCGGGCATGACCTTCACGATCGAGCCGATGCTCAACCTGGGCACTCCCGACTGGACAGAGTGGGACGACGGGTGGACCGTGGTCACCGCCGACCTGCGGCGCTCGGCGCAGTTCGAGCACATGATCCTGATCACCGAGACCGGCAACGAGATCCTGACGCTGCCCTGACCCACGCAACGATCCGCACTCAACGACGAGGAGTCACATGAGCAAGGCAACCGGCAAGGGGCTCTTCCTGGGCATCGACATCGGCGGCAGCGGCATCAAGGGTGCCCCGGTCGACCTCGACAAGGGCGAGCTGGCCGCGGAGCGGAGCCGCATCGACACCCCCAAGAAGGCCACGCCCGAGAAGGTCGCCGAGATCGTCGCGGAGATCGCCGAGGGTTTCGTCGACGAGGTCGGTGCCGACACTCCGGTCGGGGTCACGGTGCCGGCCGTCGTGCACCACGGCGTGACCCGCAGCGCGGCCAACATCGACGACTCGTGGATCGACACGAACGCGGACGAGCTCTTCACCAAGGTGCTGGGCCGGCCGGTGGTCGTGATGAACGATGCCGACGCTGCTGGCGAGGCCGAGGTCCACTACGGCGCCGGCAAGGACGTCAAGGGGGTGGTGCTGCTGACCACCCTCGGCACCGGCATCGGCTCGGCACTCTTCCTCAACGGGGCGCTGGTGCCCAACACCGAGCTCGGCCACCTGGAGCTGGACGGCAAGGACGCCGAGGACCGGGCTGCCTCCAGCGTGCGCGAGGAGAAGGACCTGTCCTGGGAGAAGTGGGCCGAGCGGCTGCAGCGCTTCTATCGGCACGTCGAGGACCTGTTCTGGCCCGAGCTGATCATCGTCGGCGGCGGCGTCTCCAAGCACGCCGACAAGTTCCTGCCGCTGCTGGACCTGCGCACCCCGATCGTCCCGGCCGCGCTCCTCAACGAGGCCGGCATCATCGGGGCCGCCTGGCACGCCTCCCAATCTTCATAGCGGTTTTGCTGGCCCGCCACCCATTTTGATAGCGGTTTCGCAGGTCGACCTCGCCGACAAAACCACTGCAAAAATGCGGGACCCACCGACAAAACCACTACAAGAATTGTTCTACCAGGACGTATGCCGCGGGCGCCCCTCGTCATACCCCGCAGCGCCCTGGATGCCCACCACAGCGCGGGAGTGGAAATGTCCGATCGTCTCGGCGCCGGCATAGGTGAAGGCCGACCGGACGCCCGAGACGATCTGGTCCAGCACGTCCTCGACGCCGGGCCGGTCGGGGTCGAGATACATCCGCGAACTGGAGATGCCCTCCTCGAAGAGTGCCAGTCGAGCCCGGTCGAACGCCGAGCGGTCCCGGGTGCGGTTGCTCACCGCCCGCGCCGACGCCATGCCGAAGCTCTCCTTGAAGAGCCGCTCACTGCCATCACGCTGCAGGTCTCCAGGGCTCTCATAGGTGCCGGCGAGCCACGAGCCGATCATCACCGAGGCGGCCCCGGCTGAGAGCGCGAGCGCCACGTCGCGGGGATACTTCACGCCGCCGTCGGCCCACACGCTCGCGCCGACATCCTTGGCTGCAGCCGCGCACTCCAGCACGGCCGAGAACTGCGGTCGCCCGACGCCGGTCATCATCCGCGTGGTGCACATCGCGCCCGGACCGACGCCGACCTTGATGATGTCCGCGCCGGCCGCGGCCAGGTCGCGGGCACCTTCGGCGGAGACGACGTTGCCGGCCACCAGTGGCACGCGGACCCCGGTGGCCTGCTCGTGCGCGTCACGCGCCTCGCGCACGGACGGAAGCACGTCGATCATCTTGTCCTGGTGGCCATGGGCGGTGTCCACGACGAGCACGTCGACGCCGAAGGACAGGACCGCCTCGGCGCGGGCCCGCACGTCACCATTGATCCCCACCGCACCGCCGATCCGCAGCCGCCCCTGCCCGTCCAGCGCGGGCTTGTAGATCGCGGAGCGCAGCAGACCCCTGCGCGTCACCACGCCCACCAGCGAGTCGCCGGAGACGACCGGTGCCAGGTCGAGGTGCTCCCGGTCGAGCAGGTCAAACGCCTCGCGCACGTCAGTGCCCTCCGGCACGGTCAGCCCGGGTGCCTGCATCACGTCGCGCACCTGCGCGAACCGGTCGACCTCGGCGCAGTCGGCCTCGGTCACGATCCCCAGCGGGCGGCCGTCCTCGACGACCACGGCGGCATGGTGTGCGCGCTTGCCCATCACCGAGAGGACCTGGGCGACAGGCGAACCCGGCTCCACCACAATCGGGGTCTCATAGACAGGGTGCGCCGACTTGACCGCGCTGACCGTCCCGCGGATCGCGTCCACGGGGATGTCCTGCGGCAGGATCGCCACCGCGCCGCGACGGGCGACCGTCTCGGCCATCCGCTTGCCGGAGACCGCCGTCATGTTGGCGACCACCACCGGCACCGTCGTCCCCACTCCGTCCGGCGTGGTCAGGTCCACATCCATCCGCGAGGTCACCGCGGACCGCGAGGGGACCATGAAGACGTCGTTGTAGGTCAGGTCGTGCTGCGGCTGCGTGCCGTTGAGGAACTCCACGCCATGCAGGATAGGCGAGGGCAGCCCCTCCCTGGCTGCGGACCGGCTACCCGCGGCCTACGGTGGGGTCATGGACATCACCCACCTGGGCCACTCGTGCGTCCTGCTTGAGGTGGCCGACCAACGCATCCTGGTCGATCCGGGCAACTTCAGCGACATCGCCGACGTGCGCGACCTCACCGCGGTGCTGGTCACGCACCAGCACCCGGACCACGTCGACCCGGCCCAGCTGGCTGGCCTGCTGGACCGCAGCCCCGACGCGCGGGTGCTCCTCGAGCCAGAGTCGGTCGGTCAGCTCGCCGAGGCGGCCGGCGAGCACCGCGACAGGCTGGAGAGTATGCCGAGTGGCACCGACATCGAGCTCGGTCCCGTCACGGTCAGTCCGGTGGGGCACCGGCACGCCTTCATCCACGACTTCGTGCCGCGCATCGACAACGTCGGGCTGGTCATCCGGGCCGACGGCGAGCCGACGCTCTTTCACCCTGGCGACGCGCTGGATGCCGAGCCGGGGCCGGTGGACGTGCTGCTCGTCCCGGTGAGTGCGCCGTGGGCCAGGGTCGGCGACACGGTCACCTTCGTGCGCCGGATCGCGCCGACGCGGGCGATCCCGATCCACGACGGCCTGCTCAATGACACCGGCCGGGAGATGTATCTGCGCCACATCAGCTCGTTCGGGGCGGACGGCGGGCTGGAGGTGCTGGACCTGCGCGAGCAGGGCAGGACACGCCTGTAGGGCCAGCGGCGCTCAGCCCAACAGCCCGCTGGCGCCGAAGGCGAGCCCCAGCAGATAGGTGGCCCCGGCCGCTCCGAAGCCGATCGCCAGCTGACGCAGGGCACGGCGCAGCGGCGGAGCGCCCGAGAGGAGGCCGACGACACTGCCGGTGATCATCAGGGCCAGCCCCACGAGGACCGCCGCGACGATCAGGGCCGGGTAGCCCGTCATACCGAGAAGGAAGGGCAGCACGGGGATCAGCGCGCCACTGGCGAAGAAGGAGAAGCTCGACGAGGCAGCACCCATGGCGCTGCCCATGGCCTCCTGCTGATCGACGTTGACGACGGCGTCGGGCATGGCGCCATCGGGCACGGCGCGCTCCGGATGCCGTTGCACGGCCGCCAGCACCTCGTGGGCCTTGGCCTCCGCGTCCTCCAGCACCATCCCGCGGGAGCGATAGACGAGGGTCAGCTCGTTCTCCTCGATCCCGAGATCGGTCACCGCGGCGTGCGCGTCGCTGCTCGTGTGCGACGCGGCGAGCAGCTCGCGCGCCGACTGCACCGAGATGAACTCCCCGGCCCCCATCGACAGCGCACCGGCGAGCAGTCCGGCGATGCCGGCCGCCAGCACGATGCCCGACCCGGCGCCCGTGCCGGCCATGCCCATCACCAGGGCGAGGTTGGACACCAGGCCGTCGTTGGCACCGAAGACCGCGGCGCGGAAGTTGCCGGTCATCCGAGCCCGGCCCCGAGCGGCCAGACCCCGCAGGACCTCCTCGTGGATCTTCTCATCGGCCGCCATCTGCGAGGTGGCGGCCGCCTCCGCAAAATAGGGCGTGCGCGACTCGGCGTTCTGGGCCAGCGCCAGCACGAAGACCGACCCGAACCGCTTGGCGAGCCCACCGACGACACGGTTGCGCATCCCGGGACGCACCGGCTTGCCGACCTCGTCTCCGAGCAGGTCCACCCAGTGCTGCTCGTGCCGCTTCTCGGCCTCGGCCAGCCCGAGCAGGATCTCGCGGTCCACGCCGTCGCGCCGCTCGGCCAGATAGCGATAGACCTGAGCCTCGGCCCGCTCGTCCGCGAGATAGCGTCGCCAGCGGCGAGCCTCCTGCGGAGTCGGCCTGATGGCGCTGCTCATGCTTCTCCTACTGCTAGTGCGGTCGTGTGCGTCCCCCGGGTCGTCGCTGACCAGCAGCCAAGCCTACGCTGTCTCAGCCGACCGGTGGCTGTTGCTGAGCGCCTGAGCTCTCACCGTCGGTGGTGAAGAAGGACAGCTGCCCGTTGGCCTCCAGCACGGCCACCTGGATGTCACCGACCCGCTCGATGCCCTGGCCGCGGGACGCCGCCAGCAGGTCGTCCATGCCCAGTCGCTCACGCCTCATGATGTCGAGCAGCGGCTCACCGTCCTTGACGACGACCACCGGCACCCCGTGCGTGACCCGGGCGGGCCCACGCCAGCGAGAGTTGAGCCAGGCCAGGAAGATGGTCAGGACGGCGAAGGTGCCGACCGCCAGCGCGCCCGCCGTGAACGAGTAGTCCTGCTGCACGATCGCCTGCCCCACCAGGTCGCCCATCGTGATGAACAGGATCAGCTGGAACGAGCTCAGCTCGCCGAGGGTGGAGCGACCCACGACCCTGGTCACGAGCCACAGGAACAGGAACATCAGAGCCGCTCTGACGACGATCTCCATCGGGCCTCCGATCAGGGGAACAGAGTTGTCTTGAAGGTCACGGGTCGGCCCGGCACGCCATCCTCCACCACCGCGACCCGCCCCTCGCGGCCACGCACCTGGTCCGGCTGGATATAGGCGTCGAACCCGATGACCATGGTGGTGCGTCCCTCCGTCCCGAAGGTCAGATAGAGCCACTCGCCGTCTCGGGTCTCATCCGTGGCCGCGGGATACCACGCCTGCGTCTCATAGATGTCGAGATAGTCGGCGTCCAGCGCGAGCGTGACCTCCTGGTCGAGACCGGCCGGGTCGGTGACCTCGATCTCGAACGGCACGTCCTGTCCAGGTCGGCTGACCGACGGATAGGTCACCGCCAGGTGGATCGACTCTCCGCTGTCCCCCTCCACCACATCCTGTCGGTCACCGAAGAAGCCGAGGAGACCTCCCGCCACGAGGAGGGTCAGGGCCACCACGCCGGTGCGCCGCCAGAGCAGGGAGCGGCGTGAGCCGGCCTCCGGCACGTCCTCGAGAGTGGACACACTCGACATGCCACCGTGTCTACACGTCGGCGCGAACTCCTGCCACCTGATCGCATGCTCTATGGTTCCCCTCCATGAGCCCGTCGCCGGTCCCTGGTAGTGGGCCCCTCGACATCCCGAGGACCTACAACTTCCGTGAGGTCGCGCCGGGGGTGCTCCGGCCAGGTCAGCTCTATCGCTCCGACGGACTGCACCGCCTCACGCGTGAGGGCCGCAGGACCCTGGCAGACCTAGGGATCGAGCTGGTCATCGACCTGCGGTCCGACTTCGACCGTCGCCTCGGCGGTCGCGACCGGCTCAGGGGCACGGGCGCCGAGCGGTTGTCCGTCCCGATCCTGGGGGCCTCCCCGCGCACCGACCCGTCCACGATCGACCTGCGGTGGGTCTATCGCACGATCCTGACCCAGCACGCGGACGACCTCGCCACCGCCATCCGCGCAATCGCGCAGGCCGACGGCCCGGTGGTGGTGCACTGCACCGCTGGCAAGGACCGCACCGGTCTGGTCGTGGCGCTCGTGCTCAGCGCGGTGGGAGTCGACTACGAGGTCGTCGCCAACGACTATGCCGCCAGCCAGGCCAACCTGGCGGGCGACTGGACCGAGGCGATGCTGCGCAAGGCGCGGCGGTTCCGGGTGCCGATCACCGAGACCCTGGTGGAGGTCGTGGCCCACTCCCCCGAGCCCGTCCTGCGGGAGACCTTCGGCTGGCTCACGACGGAGTATGGCGGCACGCAGGACTACCTGCGCGCGGCGGGCCTCGAGGACAGCACGGTCGCGCTCCTGCGCGAACGGCTCATGCCGAAGTGATGGGTGGATGAGTCGGTCGATACGCCGGGTCCTGTCCCGTCGCGCCGTTTCCGGCACTGCGACGGTGGCGACCATCCATCTCGGGTGACCGTTGCCGGCCACCTCTAGCGATCTACCCGCACGCTCGGGCGGGCCGCCCTCAAGCGCGTGCTGTCTGACCTTGCTCCCAGTGGGGTTTACCTAGCCGCGCCGGTCGCCCGGCACGCTGGTGGTCTCTTACACCACCCTTTCACCCTTACCTCCGGCCGGAGCCGGAGGCGGTCTGCTCTCTGTGGCACTGTCCCGCGGGTCACCCCGGGTGGCTGTTAACCACCACCGTGCCCTGTGGAGCCCGGACGTTCCTCGGCGAGTCCCCGAAGGGCTCGACGCGGCCGCCTGACCGACTCATCCACCGCTCAGTCTACGGGCTCACGACAGGGCCGTATGCCGATCGCCGCGGTCCGCAGGGACACTCACCCGACGCGGTGGTCGGTGTGCTCCTTGACCCGCATCATCGCCAGGGCGCCGGCCGCGAGGATGAGCACGATCCCGAGAATGCCCCAGTACTGCGTGTTCTCCTCACCGGTGACGCGGGCGCCCAGCCAGATCCCGACCCCGAACGCGGCCGGCGACAGGAAGGAGACAACCCGTCCCGTCGTCGCATAGAGACCGAAGATCTCGCCGCTCTTGCCCTCGGGGATGAGCCGGGCCAGGAACGAGCGCGACGCCGCCTGGGCCGGTCCGACGAAGACCGTCAGGCCGAGCCCGAGCACCCAGAAGACGCTCTTGCCGCCGTCGTGCAGGAAGAAGATGAGCAGGCCCAGCACGACCAGCGCCACGAGGGAGATCATGATGACCTTCTTCGGCCCGATCCGGTCGTCCAGCAGGCCGAACAAGATGGTGGCCACGCCCGCCACGATGTTTGCGGCAGCGCCGAAGATGATGACCTCGCCGGCGCTCATCCCGAACGTCCCGGCAGCCAGGACGGCGCCGAAGGCGAAGACCCCGGCCAGCCCGTCGCGGAACAGCGCCGAGGCCAGCAGGAACCAGACGGTGTGGCGCGAGGTCTTCCAGAGCCGACGGACGGTCCCGAACAGCAGTCGGTAGGAGTCGACGATGCCTACCCGAGGGGCTCGCGGCACCGGGCGGTCCTTGAGCTTGAGGAAGGCCGGGATCGTGAAGAGCGCGATCCAGATGCCGCACATGAGCATGGAGACCCGGATGTCCATCCCGTCCTCACCCGTGACGCCGAACAGGCCGACCTCGGGCTCGATGAACAGGAAATACATCACCAGCAGCGCCACGATGCCACCGAGATAGCCGAAGCCCCAGCCGTAGCCCGAGACCCGGCCGATGTTCTTGGGCGTCGCCACCTGCTCGATCGTCGCGTTGTAGTTGACGCCCGCGATCTCGGAGACGACCGACCCGACGCCGAGCAGGACGAGACCCAGGACCAGGTAGCCGGGGTCGGCCTTGACGAAGAACAGGCTCGCCGCGAGGGCCGCCAGCACCCAGGTCTGCCACCGCAGGTTGCGCACTGTGCGGCCCGAGCGGTCGGAGTTCTGGCCCAGGACCGGCGCGAGCACCGCGACGAAGAACCCCGCGAGGGCCGTCGCCAGCGCCAGCATCTGTGAGGTGTAGTTCGTCGACCCGAAGCTGTCGCTGGTGAGGTAGACGGCGAACACGAACGTCGTGATGACGGTGTTCCACGGTTGCGCGCCCCAGTCCCACAGCGCCCACGCCGTCACGGTGGTCTTGGAGGCCCCGCTAGACGACCCCAGCGCGGTGGGGACCTCGTCGGGGTCGAGGGACCCACCAGCGTCCGGATCGAGCTGGCCGCGCTCGTGCGGTCCAGCCGCTGTGCTGTCATCTCGCGTGGTCACAGGACTGACCGTATTGCTCCGCGTATCGAATCCGCTGTTGAACCCGCCGAGTTCGCCCAGGAGACACCCGCCGAACCCTCCGCAGCTGAGGGCCCGGCGAGGCGACGCGCGGGTTCAGACGATCCGGAACCGCACCTGCTGCGTGGCGATCTCGGCCTCGACGAGCTCCACGCGCACCTCCTCCGCCAACTCAGCGCTACCCTGAGCCAGCGCGTTGACGGCCGGCTCGGTGAGCTGGACCTGGAGGCCCCTCTTGCCGGCGTCGTCGACCACGACCGCGTCGAACTCCTCACCGACCCGGTGGGCCAGGACGGCAGCCTCGGTCGCATCGGTGCAGGCGCGCTCCACCGCCTTGGCGAGGCGGCCCGAGTCATCCATGATCTCCGGCAGGGTCGGTAGGGCCTCACGCACCCAACCGGGGATCTCACGGCCCTGGGTCAGCGCCTCACAGACCACGAGCACGAACCGGTCGATGAGCCGCCGCAGCGGGGCCGTCACGTGGGTGTAGGGCGCGGCGATGGCAGCCTGCTCCGTCTGCTCGGGGACAGATCCGTCAAAGGCCGCATAGCTCGCCCCCCGGAACAGTGCCGTCGCGTCGTGGATAATCGCCAGGTGCTTGGGATCCTCGCGGTCCAGCGTGCGCAGGAAGTCGCCATAGGCCATCCCCTTGGGCCAGGTCACCCCCAAGGCCCTGACCTGGCGCCGGAAGCGGTCGACGTCACGTTGCTGGGCCGCCGGCATGGTGCGCAGGATGCCGACCTTGCCGTCCAGCATGATCTGGGCTGCCACCATGCCGGTCAGCAGACTGATCTGAGCATTCCAGTCCTCGACGGGAAGCAGTGGCCGGAACTGCAGCGAGTAGCGCCCGTCATCGTCGACGTGCACCTCCTGCTCCGGCATCGGCAGGCTCGCCCCGCCCCGCTCGGACTCCCGGCGGATCCGGTGCTCACCGACCTCCTTGAGCAGCAGCAGAGTCTCCTCCGCCTCACCCCTATCGACCAGCCCTTGCGCCTCCTCATAGGTGTAGCGCCGCACCGAACGCACCATCGCGCGATAGAGCTCGGCGCTCTCGCGGACACCCTCCGGCGTCAACCGCATATCCCAGACGTATGCCGGACGCTCCGTGTCCGGGAGCAGGCTGGCCGCTCCCTCGCTGATCTCTGTGGGGTGCAGCGGCACCCGGGTGTCGGGGCAGTAGATGGTCTGGCCACGAAGGCGCACCTCGGTGTCCAGCGCCCCGCCGGGCTCAACGAACGCCGGGACGTCTGCGATGGCGTAGCGGATGCGGTAGCCCTCACCCACCCGCTCGATGTGCATCGCCTGGTCCAGGTCCATCGAGCCGGGCGGGTCGATCGTGAGGAACGCGATAGCCGTCTCGTCACGCTCGGGCAGCGCCGGGTTCTTCGCTGCGGTGCGCGCCTCGGCCAGCGCCGCCTCGGGGAACTCGTCCCGCACCTCGAGCTTGGCTCGGATGTCGGCGAAGGCCTCCTCCAGGGCGGTCTCGTCCTGGGTCTCGCGGTGGTCACGGATCCTCGTCGCTCGCTGCGCCATACCGGTCACCCTAAGCAGAGGGGCCAACTGCCAGCGAGCGCTACCTGCCCTCTGGGGCTGCACCTGCGGTGACCTACCGTGTCCTCGTGCTCATCCTGCTGCCGCCCTCGGAGTCCAAGACGGGCCGCTCCCGCGGCCGCACCCTCGACCTGGAGCGGCTCTCCCTGCCAGGCCTGACCGCTGCCCGCGCTGCCCTCCTCGGGCCGGTTGCGGAGACCAGCGCACGTCCCGACGCGGCCTCCCTGCTGGGGGTCAGCCCGAACCTGACGGAGGAGATCTCCCGCAACACCCGGCTCACGACCGCACCGTCCGTGCCCGTCGCCGAGCTCTACACAGGGGTGCTCTACGACGCGCTCGACCTCGCCTCCCTCGACCCGGCCGCGCGACGCCGGGCCAACCGGCGGATCCTGGTCATCTCCGCCCTCTTCGGAGCGCTGCGGCTGACCGACCGGGTGCCGCCCTACCGGCTCTCGATGGCGGTCAACGTGCCCGGCGTGGGACCGTTGGCCGGCCACTGGCGGCAGCCGCTCGCCCTGGAACTGCCGGAGCAGGTCGGGCGCGGGGTGGTCATCGACTGCCGCTCCAGCACGTATGCCGCAGCCTGGGTCCCGCAGGGCGACCTCGCCAGGCGGTGGGTCCAGATCCGGGTGCCGGGCGCGACCCACATGGCCAAGCACACGCGGGGGCTGGTCACCCGCGCCCTCTGTGTCGCAGACGCCGATCCCCGCTCGGTGGCCGGCCTGGCTGACCTGCTGGGCCAGGACTTCCGGGTGGAGCTGCACGAGCCCGCGTCCGCCACCAAGCCCTGGGTCCTCGACGTCCACCCACCCCAGGCCTGACGCGCGGCGTCGTGGTGGTGGGTGACAGTCCCGGGGGTTGGCGTCAGTCCCCCGGGTTCAGCCCAGGGCGTCGAGCGCCTGCGCCACGTCGGCGACCAGGTCGGCCTCGTCCTCGATGCCGACGGAGAGGCGGATGACGTTGTCAGCCACCTCGAGCTCGGTGCCACGCACGGAGGCGTGGGTCATCTCGGCGGGATAGTTCACCAGCGACTCGACACCACCGAGGCTCTCGGCCAGCTGGAAGACCGACATCGACTCCGCAAACTGCCGGGCAGCCCCTGCCCCACCGGCCAGAGCCAGCGAGACCATGCCACCGAAGTTGCTCATCTGGCGTGCGGCGATCTCGTGCCCTGGGTGGTCGGCCAGCCCGGGATAAAAGACCTGCTCCACCGCCCGGTGCCCCACCAGCGACTGCGCGACCGCGGCCGCGTTGGAACTGTGCTTCTCCATCCGCAGCGCCAGGGTCTTGATGCCGCGGATGGTCAGGAAGACCTCCCACGGCGCGGACACACCACCGGCTGCGAACTGCAGGAACTGGATCTTCTCGCCCACCTCCTCGCTCGCGGTGACCACGACACCGCCCAGGACGTCGGAGTGTCCGCCGAGATATTTGGTCGCCGAGTGCACGACGACGTCGGCCCCGAGCGCGATCGGCGTCTGCAGCGCCGGGGAGGCAAACGTGTTGTCCACCACCACGGTCAGGCCATGCTCGTGCCCGAGGGCCGCGAGCGCCTCGATGTCGGTGATCTTCATCAGCGGGTTGCTGGGGGTCTCCAGCCACAACATCGTCGTCTCGGGCCGGATGCCGGCACGCACCGCGTCCAGATCGGTCATCTCCGCGGTGCTCAGGTTGATGCCCCACGGCGCGAGGATGCGGTTGACCAGGCGGTGGGTGCCGCCATAGACGTCGTTGCCCATCAGCACGTGGTCGCCCGGGCCCAGCAGGGCTCGCAGCGTGGCGTCCTCGGCGGCCAAGCCTGAGGCGAAGGACAGGCCCTGGACCCCGCCCTCGAGGTCGGCGACCAGCACCTGCAGTGCGTCCCGGGTCGGGTTGGTGCCGCGGGTGTACTCATAACCGCCGCGCAGTCCGCCCACGTGCTCCTGCACAAACGTGGAGGTCTGGTAGATCGGCGGGATCACCGCTCCGGTCGTCGGGTCAAAGGCCTGCCCGGCGTGGATGGCGCGGGTGGAGAATCCGGTCACGTCATGGTCCTTCACATCTTGGGGTGATCTGGAACGCCCTCTCACTTCGAGAGGAAGGTCAGCAGGTCGGGGCGGGTCAGCACGGCGACGGGCTTGCCGCCCTCTGTCACCAGCAACGCGTCCGCGTCGGCAAATGCTTCCCGCGCCGCGGACACCGTGTCGTTGACACCGATCAGCGGGAGCATCGGACCGGTCAGGGCAGTCAGTGCGTCGGTGAGCTTGGCCTCGCCGTGGAAGACGGCGTCCAGCAGGTCCCGCTCGGTCAGGCTCCCCTTGACCTCGCCCAGGACGACCGGCGGCTCGGCACCCAGGACGAGGAGCTGGCTGACGGCATACTCGCTCATGATGTCGATCGCGTCGCGGACGGTGTCGGTGGGGTGCACGTGGACCAGGTCCGGCAGCTGACCGGTCTTGGCTGACAGGACGTCGCGCACGGTCTTCTCCTCGCCGACCGCGCTGAAGCCGTAGGAGCGCATCCAGCCCTCGTTGAAGATCTTGCCGAGGTAGCCGCGGCCACCGTCGGGCAGGAGCACCACGACCGTGTGCTCGGGTCCGAGATCCTTGGCGGCCTTGAGCGCGGCCACGACCGCCATGCCCGAGGAGCCGCCGACAAGCAGGCCCTCCTCCAGCGCCAGGCGGGTCGTCATGGCAAAGGACTCGGCATCAGTCACCGGGATGATCCGGTGCGGCACGTTGGTGTCGTAGGCCCCCGGCCACATGTCCTCGCCGACCCCCTCGACGAGGTAGGGGCGCCCAGTGCCCCCGGAGTAGACCGAGCCCTCGGGGTCGGCACCGATGACGGTCACGTCCCCGACCTCCCTGAGGTAGCGGCCGGTGCCGGAGATGGTGCCGCCGGTGCCGACGCCAGCCACGAAGTGGGTGACGGTGCCGTCCGTGTCACGCCAGATCTCCGGGCCGGTCGACTCGTAGTGCGAGGCGGGGCCGTTGAGGTTCTCATACTGGTTGGGCTTGTAGGCGCCCTCGATCTCCTCGGCCAGTCGGTCACTGACGCTGTAGTAGGACTCGGGGTGCTCCGGCGGCACCGACGTCGGCGTGATCACCACCTCGGCCCCGTAGGCCTTCAGCACGTTGATCTTGTCCTCGCCGACCTTGTCCGGGCAGACGAAGACGCACCGATAGCCGCGCTGCTGGGCCACGAGCGCCAGGCCGACACCGGTGTTGCCCGAGGTCGGCTCCACGATCGTGCCCCCCGGCTTGAGCTTGCCCTCGGCCTCGGCCGCGTCGATGATCTTGATCGCGATCCGGTCCTTGACCGAGCCGCCGGGGTTGACGTACTCGATCTTGGCCAGGACCGTCGCGGCGATGCCCTCGGTGACGTGGTTGAGCCTGACGAGCGGCGTGTCGCCGATCGTGTCGAGGATGGTCTGTGCGACGCGCATCAGTGGTCTGCTCCCGGGTCGGTGGATGGCTGGTCTTCGAGGTCGTGCAGGTGGTGGGTGTCGTTGACGAAGGCGACCTGCACGCCGCCGTCGGGCCAGAACTCATAGGCGGTGAGCGAGGCCGGCGCCGTGGCGATCGACCAGGCGCGGTTGCTGTCGACGCCCAGGACTCTCGAGAGCACGACCATCAGCGGCAGCCGGTGCGTGGCCACGACGACCGTCCCGCCCCGTGCCACGGCCCTGGCCAGCGCGTGGTTGACCCGACTGGTCAGCTGGTTGCGGCTCTCGCCACCTGGACGGGCGTATGCCGGGTCCTGGCGGAGCGCGAGCAGCTCGTCCCCCGAGTGGGTCACCAGGTCGGCCATCGTCTGGCCGTCCCAGTCCCCGAACGCCTGCTCGTCCCAGTCGTGGTCGACCTCTGGGGTCAGCCCGAGGGCGTCGGCGATCGCTCCCCCGGTCTGCATGGCGCGGGTCAGGGAGGAGGTGATGACCGAGACCGTGGTCGGGCCCGATCGGTCGATGAGTCGCTTGACCGCTCCGGCAGCGGCGGAGGCCTGGGCCAGGCCCTCGTCGTTGAGCGGTGGGTTGGAGCCGCCACGGCCGTCGAGCTTGTGGCTGCGGGTGAAGTCGGTGACGCCGTGGCGCACCATGATCAGGCGGCAGGAGCCCTCCAGCGTGGGGTCGGTCTCGGTGCTGAAGAGCTCCTCACCGACGGTCGTCTGCTCCTCGCCGGCGGTCGTCTGCTCCTCGCCGGCGGCGGCTCGCACCTCCCCGACGGCGGCGCGCACCTCGCCGAACGTGGGCTGAGCCCGCGACGCCGCGTGGTCCCGACGGACGGTCTCCCCGTCCATGCCCCTGTTGGACAGTGCGTCAGCGGCGGCGTTCTGGTCACGCGGGACCCAGCCATAGGCCACCTGCCCACCAGCAGCCTCGATGGCACTGGCAAGCTCGCGTGCCTCCCCGGCCAGCCGGCGCATGTCCTCGTGCTTGATCTTCCACCGGCCACTCATCTGCTCCACGACGAGCTTGGAGTCCATCCGCACCTGGACCTGCGCGGCCTCGCGTCCCAGGTCCAGCACAGCCCGCAAACCCTCGATCAGGCCGGTGTACTCCGCCACGTTGTTGGACGCCGTGCCCAGCGGCGCGGCGCGCTCCGCCAGGAGCTGGCCGTCAGCCTCACGCACCAGAGCGCCATAGCCCGCCACCCCGGGATTTCCCCGCGACCCACCGTCCGCCTCGACGATCAGCCGGCCCCCGGCTGACGGCATACTCACAGTCCTGACTCGGGCGTGCGCACCAGGATCCGACGGCACTCCTCACACCGCAGCACCTCGTCGGGGTCGGCCGCACGGAAGCGGCTCAGGTCAACCTGGTTGAGCTCGAGCTGACAACCACCGCACCGTCGTTGCTGCAGCGGGGCTGCGCCCGTGCCGGAGACGGTCCGGATCTTGTCATAGAGGGCCAGCAGCTCGTCACTGACGTCGGCGACGATCGCCTCCCGGCCGGCGGCGACCTGCGAGCGGTCGCTCTCGATGGTTGCGCTCTTGGCGTCCCGGTTGGCGGTGAGCTCGGCCTGCTGGCCGGCGAGGGCCGCGCGGTCGGCCTCAGCCCGGGCCACGGCGGAGTCCAGCGTCTCGGCGCGCTCCATGACCTCGAGCTCCTCGTCCTCCAGCGTCGCCTGCCGGCGAGCCAGGGACTCCAGCTCATGCTGCAGCGCCTGCATGTCCTTGGCGCTGCCGACGCCGGCATCCAGCCGCTGCTGGTTGCGCGCGGCACGGTCGCGCACGAGCTGGACGTCGGTCTCGGCCTTGCCCAGCTCGCGCTGCACGTCGCTGCGCTCGGTCGTGGTGCGCACCACCTCGGCGTCCAGGTCGGCAGCCCGGGTGGAGAGCTCTGCCAGCTGTGCGTGCTCAGGCAGGACCTCCAGCTGGTGGTCGAGCTGGCCGAGTCTGGTGTCAAGCGCCTGGAGCTCGAGCAGTCGCTGCTGCTGGGTGGGGTCGGCTTTCACTGGTCTCCCTGGGTGTGTTCTCCGGGTCCGGCCGCGCCCAGGACGAAGTCCCACGGGTCGGTCCGCACCTGCGAAACGGTGACCTCCAACCTAGCCCCCGCCGCCCCCAGCTCACTCATCAGTCGCGTGGCCAGGCCGGGGAGCCACAACGACTCGCTCGCATAATGACCGGCGTCGACCAGGTATGGCGTGCCGGCACCGATGCCGGCCTCCTCGCGGGCCTCGAGGGCGGGGTGGTGTCGCAGGTCGGCAGTGACATAGACGTCGGCCCCGCTGGCGCGGACCGCGGCGAACGCGCTGTCCCCTGCTCCGCCGAGGACGGCGACCCTGCGCACGGTGCCGTCAGGGGGTCCGGCCACCCGGATGCCGCCCGCGGTGGGTGGCAGTCCCGCCACCAGTCGGGCCGCGAAGTCGGCCAGCTCCAGCGCCTCCGGGAGGTCGCCGACGCGTCCCAGCTCCTGACCCTCGGTGATCTCGAGCGGCTCGGTGTCGGTCAGGCCGCAGGCGAGCGCCAGGGCTTGTCCCACACCGGGGTCGGCGACATCAGCGTTGGTGTGTGCGCAATAGAGCGCGATGTCGTGGACGATCAGCTCGGTGACGGCGGCCCCCTTGGCGGTGGTGGTGGCGACCGAGTGGATGCCGCGCAGCAGCAGGGGGTGGTGGGTGATGATCAGGTCGGCGCCGGCCTCCCGCGCCTCCGCGATCACGGCCAGGGTCGGGTCGACCGCCAGCAGGATGTGGCGCACCGGCTGCTCCGGATCGCCCGCGACCAGGCCGACCCGGTCCCACGACTGGGCCGTGTCCGGTGGGAACATCATGTCCAGGGCCGCGACGACCTCGCGCAGGGTCAGGTCCCCCGCTGTCTGGTCCTCGGCTGTCTCAGTCACGCTGCCCATGCTAGGTCGCGGTCCCGACACTCGGCTGCTCCATTCGTCCGCTGCTCCATCGACTGGCACAATGGGGCGCCGCAGCGCCGCGTCGGTTGTCACCGAGGGCGCGCTGGGGCCTGTAGCTCAGTTGGTAGAGCACCGCGCTTACACCGCGGTTGTCGTCGGTTCGAGCCCGGCCGGGCCCACCGAGTCCCGCAGCTCCCGGCGGGCATCCAGATCGATGCCCGCCAGCATGCACCGCACCGAGCCTCCCGCGAGCTCGATCGTGGGGACGTCGAGCGGCAGCAGGGTGCAGCTTGCCTCGATCACCTCACGCTGCCCGGCGGTCAGGGTCGCGGCTGCGCGAGTCGACAGCGCCAGGAACCGCTGACCCTGATGGCCCTCCAGCTCGATCGAGTTGCCCGCGAAGTCGTGGATCTGCTCAGGGGTCAGGTCCAGGACTGTGCGGGTGCCACGGCGTCCGGACAACCGGTGCGCGACCTCTTCCCGGCGACGGGGGTCGGTGATCATCGACAGACCGATCAGGACGAACTCTGAGGCGATGCACATGATGACGTTGGTGTGATAGACCGGCGTCCCGTTGCTGTCCGCGGCGTCGAACACCATCGGCTCGTAGCCAAACGCGGTGCAGAACCGCTCCAGCACCACCGGGTCAGCACGGCGCGATCGGGCGGTGTAGGCGATCCGCGAGACCTGGTCCAGCACCATCGCGCCCGTCCCCTCGAGGAAGACGTTGTCGTGCTCCAGGCCGGAGTAGTCGATGACGTCCTGGACGCGGTACTGCGTCTTGAGCATCTCAACGATGTCCTGGCGGCGCTCGGTGCGCCGGCTCGGTGCATACATCGGGTAGAGCGCCGCCCGGCCCCCGGCGTGGGTGGAGAACCAGTTGTTGGGAAAGACGCTGTCCGGCCGGGTGGCGTCCTCGTCGTCGAACAGGTGCACCGTGATCCCGGCGTCCTTCAGCACCTCGGCAGCGCGGGTCACCTCCTGGTAGGCCTTGTCGGCCAGCACGTCTGGGGCTCCCGTGGCCGCCACCTGGAAGGCGTTGTCTGCGGCGGTGTCCGGGTTGGGGGTGAACCGGTGGGGGCGGATCATCACAACTGCGCTGGGGGCCTGGACAGGCATAGACACCTCTTTCACGGTGGAGTGGACGCGGTGGGCACACCGCGTTGACCCGAGTGTCCCATCCCGACGTCGGGGAGTGGAATCAGCGCACCTCACCCGCTCAGGGGGGAGGAGGGCAGCCCTGGAGGTGCGGGAGTGCCCGGGCGCTCCTAGAGGTGCTTCACGGCTGCGTGGAGGACGCCGATGTCGCGCTGCTCGCCCGGGCCGTTGACCAGGCTCCAGACGATCCGCAGCTGCGGGTCCACCACAAAGGTCCCGCGCACGGCCATGCCAGACGCCTCGTCGAACACACCGTAGGCGCGAGCCACCTCACCGTGGGGCCAGAAGTCGGACAGCAGCGGGAAGCGATAGCCCTCGTGCGCGGCCCAGGCCGCCTGCGCGTGCCGGGGGTCGCAGCTGATCGCATAGACGTTGACCCGCTCGTTGACGAACTCGTCGACGTTGAGCTGGATCTCGAGCAGCTCGCCGGTGCAGATGCTGGAGAACGCGAACGGGAAGAACACCAGCAGCGCGTGCCGGTCCCGCACTGCCTCCGAGAGGGTGACGTGCGCGCCGGTCTGGTCGGTCAGGGTGAAGTCCGGGGCCAGGTCGCCGACGGCGGGGGCCGGGTTGGTGGCCAGGGGCAGGCTCATCGTCGACCGACCAGTCGCTGCGCGTGCCACGCGCCGCCCTCGCCGATCGGGATGACGCCACTGGCGGTCAGTCCGGCTGTGGCACAGGCCTCCTGCACGTCGTGGGCCGCGACCCGGTCGGGCCGTCCGGCACCGGGGGTGACGAGCACGATGAACCCGCCGTCCTCCAGCAGCGCGAGGCAGTCGACCAGCTCGTCGGTGAGGTCACCGTCGCCGTCGCGCCACCAGAGCAGCACGGCGTCCACGATGCCGGTGTAGTCGTCCGGCTCGAACGACGCACCGATCACGGTCGCCACCCGTTCGCGGAACATCTCCGACACGTCGTCGTCGTGGCCGTACTCCACGACGATCTGGTCGTGCTGGAAGCCGAAGCGGTCCACTGCGCCCGCGGAACGGGTGTCATTGTCAGACATAGTTCCTCCAGTTCACTAGAGAACGCTGGCAGTGGCAAGACACGACACGCAGGTGCTGGTCCGGAGATGCCTGGTGATGATGAGTATGACGGGGGTTGGGCGTGCCGGCATCGTGCCGGTCCGCCGTGGTGGAGAGGCCCATGCGGACACGGTACAAGGCGTGCGAGGATGGACAACGGAGAGTGTGGCTCCCAGTGGAAGGAACACCAGTGACAAGCAACCAGCCAGGCCCGATTGTCAACGGACTGCCCAGCCAGATCCCGGACACTGACCCTGAGGAGACCCAGGAGTGGTTGGCCTCCCTGGAGGGTGCGATCGAGGCAGGTGGTCGACGTCGCGCCCGCTATCTGATGCTGCGCATGCTGGAGCGGGCCCGTGAGTCCCAGGTCGGGATCCCCTCGCTGACCACCACGGACTACATCAACACCATCGCCCCCGAGCAGGAGCCCTGGTTCCCCGGCGACGAAGAGGTCGAGCGCCGCTACCGCGCCTGGATCCGCTGGAACGCCGCGGTCATGGTCCACCGCGCACAGCACCCCGACATCTCCGTCGGTGGACACATCTCGACCTATGCCTCGGCCGCCACTCTCTATGAGGTCGGCTTCAACCACTTCTGGCGTGGTCGCGACCACCCGGGCGGTGGCGACCAGATCTTCTTCCAGGGTCACGCGTCCCCGGGCATGTATGCCCGCGCCTACCTCGAGGGGCGTCTGGAGGAGGAGGACCTCGACGGCTTCCGCCAGGAGAAGTCGCACATCGTCGACGGCGAGATCCGGGCGCTGCCGTCCTACCCGCACCCGCGGAGCATGCCTGACTTCTGGCAGTTCCCGACCGTGTCCATGGGCCTGGGGCCGATGAACGCGATCTATCAGGCGCAGTTCAACAAGTACCTCCACAACCGCGGGCTGAAGGACACCTCCGAGCAGCAGGTGTGGGCCTTCCTCGGCGACGGTGAGATGGACGAGCCGGAGTCACGGGGTCTGTTGCACGTCGCCGCCAACGACGAGCTGGACAACCTGACCTTCGTCATCAACTGCAACCTGCAGCGGCTGGACGGTCCGGTCCGGGGCAACGGCAAGATCATCCAGGAGCTGGAGTCGTTCTTCCGCGGCGCCGGGTGGAACGTCATCAAGGTCGTCTGGGGCCGCGGCTGGGACCAGCTCCTGGCCGCCGACCCCTCCGGTGCGCTCGTCAACCTGATGAACGCCACCCCTGACGGCGACTACCAGACCTACCGCGCCAAGACCGGTGGCTTCATCCGGGACCACTTCTTCGGCCGCGACCCGCGCACCAAGGAGCTGGTCAAGGACTGGTCCGACGAGCAGATCTGGTGGTCTCTCAAGCGTGGTGGCCACGACTACCGCAAGGTGTATGCCGCCTATCAGTCGGCGATGAACCACACGGGCCAGCCGACGGTCATCCTGGCCAAGAGCGTCAAGGGTTACAGCCTCGGCTCCAACTTCGCGGGCCGCAACGCGACCCACCAGATGAAGAAGCTCACGCTGGAGGACCTCAAGGCCTTCCGCGACGGGTTGAAGATCCCGATCACCGACGAGCAGCTCGAGGCCGATCCCTACGCGCCGCCGTTCTACCGGCCCGCCGACGACGACCCGACGCTGCAATACATGCGCGAGCGTCGCAACAAGCTCGGCGGTGGGCTGCCCAAGCGCCAGCCCGAGAAGGCCAAGGCGCTGACCCTGCCCGGTGACGAGACCTACGCAGTTGGCAAGAAGGGTTCAGGCAAGCAGCAGGTCGCCACGACGATGGCGTTCGTCCGCATCTTCCGGGACCTTATGCGGCACAAGGAGTTCGGCAAGCACATCGTGCCGATCATCCCCGACGAGGCCCGCACGTTCGGCATGGACAGCTTCTTCCCGACGGCCAAGATCTACAACGTCCACGGGCAGAACTACACGTCAGTCGACGCCGAGCTGATGCTGGCCTACAAGGAGTCCGAGCAGGGCCAGATCCTGCACCTGGGCATCAACGAGGCGGGCTCGGTCGCGGCACTGACCGCCGCCGGCACGTCATACGACACCCATGCCCTGCCGATGGTGCCGTTCTACGTCTTCTACTCGATGTTCGGCTTCCAGCGCACCGGTGACGGCATCTTCGCAGCGCAGGACCAGCTGGCCCGTGGCTTCATGATGGGTGCCACCGCCGGTCGCACCACGCTGACCGGCGAGGGTCTGCAGCACGCCGACGGGCACAGCCACCTGCTGGCCTCGGCCAACCCCGCCGTGGTGTCCTACGACCCGGCCTACGGCTATGAGATCGCCCACCTCATCCAGGACGGCCTCCGCCGGATGTATGGCGACTCCCCCGAGGACGTCCTCTACTACATCACGCTCTACAACGAGCCGATGGTGCAGCCGCCGGAGCCCGAGGGCGTCGACATCGAGGGCATCCTCAAGGGCATGCACCGCATTGCCGACCGTGGTGATGGCGACAAGAACGTGCGGTTGCTGGCCTC
The DNA here is from genome assembly GCF_023923205.1 of Ornithinimicrobium cryptoxanthini. Classification (NCBI taxonomy): domain Bacteria; kingdom Bacillati; phylum Actinomycetota; class Actinomycetes; order Micrococcales; family Ornithinimicrobiaceae; genus Ornithinimicrobium; species Ornithinimicrobium cryptoxanthini. Next base: position 2,260,328 of record NZ_CP099490.1, read on the forward strand.
CGGTGTCGGCGTGCCGTGGGCCCTGGAGGCGCGCGACCTGCTGGCCGACGACTGGGGCGTCTCTGCCGAGGTCTGGTCGGTGACCTCGTGGACCGAGCTGCGCCGTGAGGCGCTGGACTGCGACAAGGACGCGTTCCTGCACCCCGAGCAGGAGCGCCGGGTGCCCTACGTGACCCAGCGGCTGTCCGAGGGCAGTGGTCCGGTCGTGGCCACCAGCGACTACATGCGCGCGGTGCAGGACCAGATCGCGCAGTGGGTGCCGGAGGACTACTACTCCCTCGGCGCGGACGGCTTCGGCTTTGCCGACACCCGCGCTGCGGCACGTCGCTTCTTCCACATCGACGGACCGTCGATGGCGGTGAAGGCGCTGCAGATGCTCGCCGACCGTGGCGAGATCTCTGCGGACATCCCGCTGCAGGCCGCGCAGAAGTATCAGCTGCTCGACGTGCGCGCCGGCACCAGCGGCACCGCAGGCGGCGACGCCTAAGTCCGAGCGGGCGACACATCGCAACCTGAACACGGTTGTCGAGGCTGCGGGAGGGAAATATCCCTCCCGCAGCCTCTTTTTCCGTGCCCAGGCACGGGGGGCCTAGCCCGGAGGGCGCGCGAGGGCGAGGACGCCCAGGTCGGTGTGGTCGGTGAAGAAGCCGTCCACACCGGCGGCCAGGTGCGCGCGGATCTCGGCCACGACGTCGCCCCGGCCGTCGGCACCACGCAGGTCCGTGGGCAGGAACTCGTTCTCCCATCGGAACGTCCAGGGATGCACCACCAGCCCGGCCTCGTGCGCGTCCGCGACCAGCGACGTGGGCTCCCCAAGGCTCCCGTCCGCGGTGCGGGCCACCACGAGGTCCTTGTGCGGGCCGATGCCCTCGACCCAGCGCGAGAGCTCGGCCAGCCCGCTCGGCGTCAGGAGGTCGGCGAAGGTCCGTCGGTCGCCCGCGGCCACCAGGTCGAAGGGTGCACCGGTCGCGTCCGCCAGGAAGACGAGCGGCACGCGGGCGCCGAGATCGCGCCGGAGCATGACCAGGTTGTCCAGCTCGAAGGACTGCACGAAGACCGGCGCGTCGGGCCGGTTCAGCCCGGCCTCGCCCAGCTGCGCGACCAGGGTCTCCTCCAGCGGCAGGCCGATCGAGCGGAAGTATGTCGGGTGCTTGGTCTCGAGATAGAGGCCCAGCTCCCGGTCCAGCTCGGTCGCGAGTCGTGATCGCAGCGCGAGGATGTCCTGCAGGGTCGGCACCTCGAACAGGTCGTCGCTGACAGTGTTGACCGGTCGCAACCGCGGGAGGCGCTCCCGGCAGCGCAGGGTGCGCAGCTCTGCCAGGGTCAGGTCCTCGGTGAACCAGCCGGTGACCTCGACACCGTCGATCTCTTTGGTGGTGTGCCGGTCGGCGAGCTCAGGATGGTCTCTGACGTCGGTCGTGCCGGAGATCTCGTTCTCGTGACGGGCCACCAGGTGCCCGTCCGCGGTGGCGACCAGGTCCGGCTCGAGGTAGTCGGCCCCCATCTGTGCCGCGAGCCGGTAGGCCGCGAGGGTGTGCTCGGGGCGGTAGCCGCTGGCGCCCCGGTGCGCGATGAGGATCGGCTCAGGCACCTCGCCGCCCCGTGGGTGCCCCCGCGCTGCCGGCGCCCACGTCGTGCAGGTGGTGGGCGAGGTCGTGGACCAGATAGCGGCCCAGGGTCAGGGCGGTGAACGACGCACCGTCGGACCGTTGGGTCGACCGGTCCCAGTCGCCGCTGTCGTAGCGGTCCAGCTGCTCCACCAGCGCGTCCGTCCTGGTGCTGATCCCCGCGCCGACCTCCGCAGGGTTTTGCACGGCATAGGCACCTGCGACCGCGGCCTCGTCCTGGTCCCAGTTGGGCAGGGTCGGGTCCTCCTTCGCCAGGACCAGGGCGAAGCGACCGGCGAAGACGTCGAGCACGTCGTGCACATGGCAGGCGTACTCCAGCGGTGACCAGGTGCTCGGGTCGGGGCGGTCGCGCAAGCCCGCCGCGGCGGCCTCCTGGTCATCGAGGACCAGCGCCCAGGGGCGGGTCAGCGCACGCACCAGGGTGGGCAGCTGGTCGGCGGTCACCGCCGAGGCGTCGAAACCGCACTCCGCGCACGGTCGCTGGGTGGTCCAGGTCCAGTCCTTGGTGTCGGGCACGATCGGGTCAGCAGGCTCGGGCGACATGCGTCGAACCTACCGCTGTCCAGGAGTGGGGGCTCCCACGCCCGGCGGTTGTGTGGCAGCCACAAATCGGCGGGATACAGTGCCGACGTGGACAGCGACGCCCCCAACGGCTCCGGGGAGCTCACGCTGCGCAACGTCGGCGCCGTCGCGACCTTCGCAGCCCAGGGCATGGAGCGCGAGCACCAGTGGTATCGCGAGCTGTCGGCGCAGGACCGCTCCTGGGTCGGGCTCGTGGCCCAGGCCGGGATCCACGGGTTCCTGGCGTGGTATCGCCAGGGTGAGGACTCCCGGCCCGTGACAGCGGACATCTTTGGCACGGCGCCGCGCGAGCTGGCCCACACCATCACCCTGCGGCAGACGCTGGACCTGGTCCGCACCACCATCGACGTCGTCGAGGAGCACGTGGACCTGCTGGCACTGCCCGGCGAGGAGGCCCGGGTCCGCAACTCGCTGCTGCGCTACTCCCGCGAGGTCGCCTTCGCCGCCGCCCAGATCTATGCCGCGGCGGCCGAGTCCCGCGGTGCGTGGGACGCGCGGCTGGAGTCGCTCGTCGTGCACGCGGTGATCCGCGGCGAGGCCGACGACACGCTGCAGTCCCGCGCCGCCGAGCTGGGCTGGGAGCAGGTGCCCGACGTCGCGGTCGTCGTGGGTGTCATGCCCCAGCGCAGCAGCGCGGAGGTGGCAGAGGGCATCCGGTCGGCCTCGGCCCGCGAAGGGCTCGAGGTCCTGATCGCCGTGCAGGGCAACCGGCTCATCGCCGTCCTGGGCCGGCTGACCGACCCGTTGGTCACAGCGGCCCGGCTGGCCAGCCACTTCGGCACCGGTCCCGTCGTGGTCGGACCGCTGGTGCCGCACCTCTTCGCGGCCGGCCGCTCGGCGCGGTCCGCGCTCTCCGGTCTGGACGCGGCCCCGGCCTGGCCGGAGGCGCCCCGCCCGGTCGCCGCCGACGACCTGCTGGCCGAGCGCGCCCTCAACGGCGAGGGTCCGGCTCGCCGACTGCTGGTCGACCGGGTCTATCGGCCCCTCGCCCAGCACGGGGGTCTCCTCGAGACGGCCACGACCTATCTGGAGTCGGGGGCCCGGCTCGAGGCGAGCGGACGGGCGCTCTTCGTGCACCCCAACACGGTGCGCTACCGACTCCAGCGGATCGCGGACGTCGTCGACCTCGACCTGACCCAGCCGCGGGACGCGTGGGTCGCCCGGATCGCTCTGGCCTATGGCCGGATGGCCTCCGGTGCGCAGGTGACCTGGCGTCGCACGTTGTAGGTTTCCTCCAAGGAACGGTGCCAGATGTCGTGGGTAACGATGTCGTCACCTCGAAGCTCCGGACGGGAGAGTGGGACTTGTGCTTGTGATCGTTGCGCCCGGACAGGGCTCCCAGACCCCCGGCTTCCTTGACCCCTGGCTCGAGCTGGACGGCTTCCGCGACCGACTGGAGTGGCTCTCTGCGGCAGCCGCGCTCGACCTCGTCGGTCACGGCACCACCTCCGACGCCGAGACCATCCGCGACACCGCCGTCGCCCAGCCCCTGATCGTCGCAGCCGGCCTGGGGACCCTGCCCGCCGTCCTGTCCGAGACCGGTGGCACGGTCAGCGGCTGGGCCGGGCACAGCGTCGGTGAGATCACGGCGTATGCCGCGGCCCAGGTGCTCTCGCAGGAGCAGGCGATGATCCTGGTGCGTGAGCGCGGCCAGCTGATGGCCGAGGCTGCCGCCGCCACCCCGACCGGCATGAGCGCCGTGCTCGGGGGCGACGCGGACGAGGTCACCACGGTGCTGGAGCAGCACGGTCTGACCCCTGCCAACATCAACGGCGGCGGACAGATCGTGGCGGCCGGCACGATGGACCAGCTCGCGGCCCTGCAGGACGCGCCGCCAACCCGGGCCCGCGTCATACCCCTGCAGGTCGCCGGCGCCTTCCACACCCACCACATGGCCAGCGCGGTCGAGCAGCTCAGCAGCTATGCCCGCGTGATCACCACCCACGACCCGACCAGCACGCTGCTGTCCAACTCCGACGGTGCCGCCGTCACCAGCGGCCCGGACGCCCTGACCCGGTTGGTCAACCAGGTCAGCAACCCGGTGCGCTGGGACCTGTGCATGGAGACCTTCGCCGAGCTCGGCGTCACCGGCCTGATCGAGATCCCGCCGGCCGGCACCCTGACCGGCCTGGCCAAGCGCGGGCTCAAGGGCGTGGAGCTGCTGGCCCTGAAGACCCCGGACGACCTCGAGGCCGCCCACCGCATGATCCGCGAGCACGGCAGTGCCGCGAGCCGCCCCCAGGAGGATGCCCAGTGACCGCCCAACCCACGGCCAAGGCCGACCAGCCCACTCTGACGGTCCCGGAGGGGCCCCGTCACGCGCGCGTGCACGGGGTCGGTGGCTACCGCCCCGAGCGCATCGTCACCAACGAGGAGATCTGTCAGTGGATCGACTCCAGCGACGAGTGGATCCAGCAGCGCTCCGGCATCAAGGAGCGCCGTTTCGCCCGTGCGGACGAGACCGTGATCGACATGGCCGAGGCGGCCTCGCGCGATGCGATGGCGATGGCCGGCATCACCCCGGACCAGATCTCGGTGGTGCTCATGGCGACCGTGACCCACCCGTACCAGACCCCGGCGGCGGCGCCGATCCTGGCCGAGCGCCTGGGCACCAGCGGCCCGGCCGCCTTCGACATCTCCGCCGCGTGCGCGGGCTACTGCTATGGCATCTCGCTGGCCAACGACATGGTGCGGGCCGGCAGCGCTGAGTATGTCCTGGTCGTCGGCGTCGAGAAGCTGTCCGACTTCACCGACAAGCACGACCGCGGCAGTGCGTTCATCTTCGGTGACGGCGCGGGTGCGGCCATCGTCGGTCCGTCCGACTTCCCCGGCATCGGCCCCACGATCTGGGGCTCGGACGGCGAGAACTGGGACAAGATCATGCAGAAGGAGCCCTGGACCGGACTGCGGGCGGACATGACCTCGGCCGACGCCGGCGCGGTCGAGTGGCCCCACTTCGCGATGCAGGGCCAGTCCGTCTTCCGCTGGGCGGTCTATTCGATCGCCCCCGTGGTCGACCAGGCGCTGGCTGCGGCCGGCATCAGCTCCGAGCAGCTGGACGTCTTCATCCCGCACCAGGCCAACATGCGCATCACCGACGCGATGATCAAGCACATCAAGCTGCCGGAGGGCATCCCCGTGGCGCGGGACATCGCCGAGACCGGCAACACGTCTGCCGCCTCGGTCCCACTTGCGACGGCGCGGATGCTCAACGAGGGTGAGGCACCACACGGCGGCCTGGCGCTGCAGTTCGGCTTCGGAGCCGGGCTGGTCTATGCGGCGCAGGTCATCGTCCTGCCCTGACAGGTTCCCGAGGCCCGGCGGGTTTCCCGGGTCAGTCCAGATGGAAGAAGAAGGAGCACGCCACATGGCTATGAACGAGCAGGAGATCCTGGCCGGCCTTGCCGAGATCGTCAACGAGGAGACGGGCATCGAGGCCGACGCGGTCCAGATGGACAAGTCCTTCCAGGAGGACCTGGACATCGACTCGCTGTCGATGATGCAGGTCGTCGTCAACGCCGAGGACAAGTTCGGCGTCCGGATCCCCGACGACGAGGTCAAGAACCTCACGCACGTCAAGGACGCAGTGAACTTCATCGTCAGCGCCCAGGGCTGACCCAGCACGCGACTCACCGGCGGGCGCCCGACCCACAGGGGCACTCGGCATACGCCAGCACCTCCGTGTCGGGCGCCCGCCGGAGCAGCACCGCACCATCACCAGACACCGCACCACTCACACACCCTTATCGAGGAGCACCAGATGTCCCCGAACCCCGTGCGTCGCGTCGTCGTGACCGGGATGGGCACCACCAGCCCGGTCGGCGGCAACGTCGACGAGACCTGGCAGGCCATCCAGGCCGGCACCTCCGGAGTCCGCACCCTGGAGCAGGACTGGGTGGCCGAGCACGAGCTGCCGGTGACCTTCGCTGCCAGCGTGCACACCTCGCCGGCCGACGTGCTGCCCAAGGTGGAGGTCCGCCGCAACGACCCGGCGGGGCAGTATGCCCTGATCGCCTCCCGCGAGGCCTGGGCCCACGCCGGCTCCCCCGAGGTCGAGCCCGAGCGGCTCGGTGTCGCGATCGGGTCCGGCATCGGTGGCGTGTGGACCCTCCTGGACCAATGGGACAACCTGCGTCAGCGCGGCCCGCGCCGCGTCTTCCCGCTCACCGTGCCGATGCTGATGCCCAACGGCCCAGCGGCTGCGGTGTCCCTCGACCTGACCGCCCGCGCCGGCGCGCACACCCCGGTCAGCGCGTGCGCCTCCGGCGCCGAGGCGATCGGACTGGCCCTGAACATGATCCGGTCCGGGCGCGCCGACGTGATGGTGGCCGGCGGCACCGAGGCCGCGGTCCACCCGCTGCCCCTGGCCGCGTTCGCCGCGATGACCGCGCTGTCCAAGCGCAACGACGACCCGGCCGGAGCCTCACGTCCCTATGACGTCTCGCGCGACGGCTTCGTCCTCGGTGAGGGCGCTGCCGTGCTGGTGCTGGAGTCCGAGGAGCACGCCAAGGCCCGTGGCGCCACGATCTATGGCGAGCTGGCCGGGGTCGGCAGCTCGGCCGACGCCTATCACATCACCGCCGGCGAGCCCGAGGGTGCAGGGGCAGCCCGTGCCATGGCGGAGGCGGTGGAGAACGGCGGTCTGAGCACCTCCGACATCGTGCATGTCAACGCGCACGCCACCTCGACGCCCGTCGGCGACGCCGCAGAGGCCAAGGCGCTCGGCCGGGCCTTCGGTGCCCACAGCGAGGAGATGGCTGTCACGGCGACGAAGTCGATGACCGGCCACCTGCTCGGTGCCGCGGGAGCCATCGAGGCCCTGCTGACGGTGCTGACGCTGCACCACCGCTCGATCCCGGCGACGATCAACCTGACCGAGCAGGACCCCGCGATCCCGCTCGACGTGGTCACGGGCTCCAGCCGCGAGCTGCCCTCGGGCGACCTGGCCGCCCTGAGCAACAGCTTCGGCTTCGGCGGCGCCAACGTAGCCCTGACGTTCAAGAGCGTCTAACCGGAGCACCTGGGCACGGTTTCACCGCCTGCGGGAGAGGAATTTCCCTCCCGCAGGCGAGTTATCCGTGCCCAGCCTAAGCGGGTGGCGACCGGTGCCTGTCGTATGCCGGTCAGTCGTCTGCGCGGGCCCGCCCAGTGTGCAGTGCGAGACGATGCGCCCGCACGGGGTAGCGTCTCGACCCCTATGCACATTCTCCGGGTCGCCAACTTTGTCAGCCCCACGTCCGGCGGCATCAAGACCGCGCTCCGACACTGGGGCGAGCTCTATCAGGCACGCGGTCACACCGCGTCCCTGATCATCCCCGTCGGCAAGGGCGAGGAGCCCGGGGTGACCCACGAGTCCCAGGGCACGGTCTACCGCGTCCCGGCGACCCGGATCGTCGGCACCGACTACTCCCTGATGTTCAGCCGGGTCCGGATGAGCCGTCTGATGGAGAAGATCTCCCCTGACACCCTGGAGGTCTCGGACCGCTCCACGACCCGTTGGATGGGGCGCTGGGCCCGGCGACGCGGCATCGGCAGCATCATGATCAGCCACGAGAACATGACGGGCATCATGGTGCGGCGCACCCCGGTCCCCGACGCGCCTGCGGTGTGGGCCGCCGACTTTATCAACGGCCGCAGCGCCGACGACTACGACGCCATCGTGTGCCCGAGCAACTTTGCGGCCGACGAGTTCCGTCGCAATGGCATCCCGGCCAAGGTGGTGGAGCTGGGGGTCGACCTGGATGTGTTCCACCCCGACGACTCCTACACGCACCTCACGCCGGGCGGGAACCGCCGGAGCGACGACGAGGCCTTGCAGATCATCCACTGCGGGCGGATGGCACCGGAGAAGAACCCGCAGCTGTCCATCGAGACGCTCCGGGCACTGGTCCGTCGAGGCATCCCGGCGCACCTCACGGTCCTCGGCCAGGGACCACTTCGGGAGCACCTGATCGAGGTGGCGCGGGACCTGCCGGTGACCTTCCACTCCTATATCCGTGGGCGTGCGGCGCTGGCGACGGTCATGCAGCGTGCGGACGTCGCGATCGCACCAGGACCGCTGGAAACGTTCGGGCTGGCCGCCCTGGAGGCGCTGGCCTGCGGGGTCCCGACGGTGTGCCCCGACGAGGGCGCCCTGGCGGAGGTCGTGAAGGACGGCGGCATCGCGGCACCGTCGGACCCGGAGAAGTTCGCTGACGCGGTGCTTGAGCTCAGCCAGCGCCCGGGGGCGCGAGCACTCGCCAGGGCTCAGGCCGAGACGTTCAGCTGGGAGCACTCAGCCGACGACATGCTGGCCGTCCACGAGGAAGTGGCGCGTCTGCACAGGAGTTGACGAAGAGTCGTCAGCTCACCTTGTGGAGCCACTTGACCGGAGCGCCCTCGCCGGCATAGCGGAACTCCTCCAGCTCGGTGTCCCAGGCGGAGCCGAGCGCACGGTCCAGCTCGGCGGTGAGCACCGCCATGTTGCCAGCTGCCTCGTCGACGATGCCGCGGATGCGGTCCTCGTTGACGACGACGTCGCCATTGGCCGAGAGCCTGCTGTGGTGAATGCCCAGCTCGGGCGTGTGGGTCCAGCGGGCACCGTCGCTCCCGCGGCTGGCTTCCTCGACGACCTCATAGCGGAGGCCATCCCAGCCGCGCATGGCGCTGGCGAGAGATGCCCCGGTGCCGGCGTCGCCGGTCCAGGAGAACTCAGCCCGCATGGTGCCGGGCTGCGCCGGCTGCGGGACCCAGTCAAGGGACACGCGGGTGTCGAGGACACCCTCGAGCGCCCAGGTGATGTGCGGGCACAACGCGGTAGGGGTGGAGTGAATAAACACCACCCCGCGCGTCACGATACGCGGCGTCACAGCAGACATCCGGAACCTCCTGTGTGGTGTGAGGGACGTCTTCCCCAACGGCCTCAACCACACGTCGATGCGGGTGTCGCATCCGGTGACGCGACCCATTGTGCTCTCTTGTCACACGAGTATCAAGTGTGACAGCGTGGCGAGTTCTGCGACACGCCGACGGAGACAGTCTGTGGTCACGTCTCGGGTGGGCCAGCAGGGGCTTGAACCCTGGACCGACGGATTATGAGTCCGCTGCTCTAACCGGCTGAGCTACTGGCCCCAAGCGGGACTGATCCTAACGCGAGCAGTCGCCGCGCCCGGTCCCCCAGGGGCGCAACCCCCACGCGCCCGGCCACGCCGTTTGGACTCATTTCGGTTACGGCTCACGCAAACTCCTACACCTCGGTGTCGCACCCGACTAGGGTTCCTGCCATGAGCGACGACGCCGACGGCTACCCGGAGCCCACCAACGTGCCACTGGTGGTCCTCGAGGATGTCAACAAGCACTTCGGTGACCTGCACGTGCTCAAGGACATCAACCTGACGGTCCACCAGGGCGAGGTCGTGGTCGTGATTGGACCCTCTGGCTCTGGCAAGTCGACTCTGTGCCGCACGATCAACCGCCTGGAGACCTACGAGTCCGGCACGATCACCATCCACGGGGACCGGCTGCCCGAGGAGGGCAAGGCTCTGGCCAAGCTCCGCGCCGACGTCGGCATGGTCTTCCAGTCCTTCAACCTCTTCTCCCACAAGACGATCCTCGAGAACGTCACCATGGGCCCCATCAAGGTGCGCGGCGTGAAGTCAGCCGACGCCAAGAAGCGGGCCATGGAGCTGCTTGAGCGCGTCGGGGTGGCTCACCAGGCGGCCAAATACCCTGCCCAGCTCTCCGGCGGGCAGCAGCAGCGCGTGGCCATCGCCCGGTCCCTGGCGATGGAGCCGACCGTGATGCTCTTCGACGAGCCGACCTCGGCGCTCGACCCGGAGATGATCAACGAGGTCCTCGACGTCATGATCCAGCTCGCCAAGTCCGGCATGACGATGATCGTGGTCACCCATGAGATGGGCTTCGCACGCAAGGCCGCAGACCGGGTCGTCTTCATGTCCGACGGCGCGATCCTCGAGGAGAACAACCCGGAGCAGTTCTTCACCAACCCGCAGACGGACCGGTGCAAGGACTTCCTGGGCAAGATCCTCACCCACTGACCCCCGACCACCGAGCAGGACCACAACCAAGGAGAAACCTATGCAGCGCAACACCTTCCGCATCGCGGCATTGCTCGCGGCCGGCGCCCTGGCGCTCAGCGCCTGTGGCGGTGACGGCGACGACACCGAGGCCACCGAGGGCGGCGGAGGCGACTCCGACGAGACCCTAACTGTCGGGATCAAGTTCGATCAGCCCGGACTGGGCTTGAAGGACGGCGACGAATACGTCGGCATGGACGTCGACGTTGCCCGCGCCGTGGCCGAGGAGCTGGGCTTCAGCGAGGACCAGATCACCTTCAAGGAGTCTCCGTCCGCCCAGCGCGAAACCATGCTGGAGACCGGCCAGGTCGACATGATCTTCGCGACCTACTCCATCACGGACACCCGCAAGGAGAAGGTCCAGTTCGCGGGGCCCTACTTCGTCGCCGGCCAGGACCTGCTCGTCGCGACCGACAGCGACATCACCGGGCCGGACGACCTGGACGGCAAGCTCCTCTGCTCGGTGACCGGGTCGACCTCCGCAGTCAACGTGCAGGAGGCAGTCCCCGGAGTCCAGCTGCAGGAGTACGGCACCTACTCCGAGTGCGTCGAGCAGCTGGCCAACGGCACCGTGGACGCGCTCACCACCGATGACGTGATCCTCGCCGGCTATGCCGCGCAGGAGCAGTACGCCGGCCAGTTCAAGGTCGTGGGTGCGCCCTTCAGCGAGGAGAACTTCGGCGTCGGCCTCGCCAAGGACGACGACCGGTGCGAGGAGATCAACGAGATCCTCAACGGCCTGTGGGAGGACGGCACCATGGACCAGATCATCGAGGACAACCTCGGTGGGGCCGACTACACGCCCAACGCCGACAACAACCCGCCTGAGGCGGGCGGCCACTGCGGCTGACCCCCGCGACGCCCGGCATACTCCCCCCACTGCGGGAGTATGCCGGGCGGGCCCGGTGCCTGACCAACTCACCCTGGGAGACAGATGCTTGAGCTGATCGAGGACTACCAGCTCCTCTCGGCGTTCTGGATGACCATCAAGCTGGCCGCGTGGTCCGCGGTGTTCTCGTTGATCATCGGCACGATCGTGGCGATCATGCGCGTCTCGCCGGTCAGGATCTTCCAGTCCCTTGGCACGGCCTACGTCACGCTGCTGCGCAACACGCCCCTGACGTTGATCGTCCTGTTCGCCAGTCTCGGTCTGTGGGGTCAGCTCGGCATCGAGCTGGCCTCCCGCGACTCCTCGACGTTCGTGATCGACAACGGGTTCCGGCTCGCGGTGCTCGGTCTCAGCGTCTACCACGCGGCCTTCGTCTGCGAGGCGCTGCGCAGCGGCGTCAACACGATCCCGGTCGGTCAGGCGGAGGCGGCTCGCTCGATCGGTCTGACGTTCGGCCAGAGCCTGCGCAACGTGATCCTGCCCCAGGCCTTCCGCGGCGCGATCACCCCACTGGGCAACGTGCTGATCGCGCTCACCAAGAACACTACGGTCGTGGCGGCCATCGGTGTCGCCGAGACCGCCTACCGGATGAAGGCGATCGCCGAGTTCGAGCCAGGCATGCTGATGGTGGGCTTCGCCATCGTGGCACTCGGTTTTGTGATCCTGACCCTCCCGATGGGCATGTTGACCAGCTATCTGTCCACACGTCTGGCGGTGCGGCGATGACTGACACGACACGCGTCCTGTTCGACGCACCCGGCCCCCGGGCACGCCTGCGCTATCGGATCCTCGCGGGCGTCGGCATCCTGCTCGTGCTGGCCCTGGCCTATGCCGTTTTCCTCCGGCTCGACGAGAAGGACCAGCTCACCGCGGCCCGGTGGGACTGGGTCCTGACCGCCAGCGCGTGGAACAACTATCTGATCCCCGGCCTGTGGGACACCCTGCGCGCCGCCGCCATCTCGATCGTGCTCGCGATGGTGCTCGCCCTCCTCCTGGCGTTGGCCCGGATGTCCGAGATCGCACCGCTGCGGTGGGCAGCAGGTGTCGTCGTGGAGTTCTTCCGCGCCGTCCCCGTGCTGATCATGATGCTGTTCGTCTTCTGGTTCCTGGCCCACCGCGGCTGGTTCCCGAACACCCTCAACCCGATGATCGGCGTCATCATCGGCCTGGTGATGTATAACGCCTCCGTGCTCTGCGAGGTCATCCGCAACGGCGTCGTGTCCCTCCCGGCCGGACAGCGCGAGGCTGGCCTGTCGATCGGGCTCTCGCCCGCGCAGGTGCGGCGCTCGATCCTTATCCCCCAGTCGCTGACCGCGATGCTGCCGACGCTGATCAGCCAGATCATCGTCATCACCAAGGACACCGCACTGGGCTACCTGATCCTCTATCCCGAACTGGTGACCAGAGGGCGGCAACTCGGCTCGTCGGAGGCGGCGACGCTGCCCGCCTACGTGGTGGTAGCGGTCCTGTTCATCCTCATCAACTACACCCTCAGCAAGATCGCTGAGGGCGTCGAGAACCGCCAGCGCAGGCGCGCCCGCAGCGCCGGACCGGTCGCCGACGCCGACCAGCCGGCCGTCCAGGTGCCCATCACACCTGGCGGATCCACCTTCTGAGGGGGTTCCCTCGTCACGCCGACGGCCCGGATCTGCTCCCAGATCCGGGCCGTTTCTGCGCTGCTTGGGGCGGTGGGCATGCGGGTTCCGCCAGCTGAGCGACCACCGTCATCGCCCGCGACGGGTGAAGCCCGGACCTACGATCCGTAGCCGGGCTTGATGTCGCAGATGGAGCAGTTCCGTCGGCTCCCCCGGTTGGACTCGAACCAACAACCTGCCGGTTAACAGCCGGCTGCTCTGCCAATTGAGCTACAGGGGAATGTGCACACCCCGAAGGTGGCAGCGAGCAGTGACTCTATCACGCACCCAGGGGCGACATGCCACTCTGGTCGCGCAGTGTGGCACGCGCCACGGCGACCTGTCTGGCCAGCTCCTGATCGTCGGATCGGGCCCTGGCGCCGAGCACTACCTGGTCGATCAGCTCGCGGGTCGCCAGGTCCTTGCGGATCGCCACCTGGGCGGTGCGGCCGGGGCCGAGATCGACCTGGCGCACCAGCACCACGCTGGCCTGGACGCGGTCGCGGAAGGCGTCGGTGAACGGGCGGGCGGGACGTCCCGTGAGCTGCCAACTGACCGGAGCGCTGCCGTCGACCCAGGTGACCTGCAACGTGTCGGACTCCGGGTCCCAGCCGCCGCGGTCGACATCGAGCCAGGGTCGGGAGAGCCGCACCTGCGCATCAGGTCCGACGACCATGAGGCGGGTGACAGAGGCCAGCACCCACTGGTCGCCCGCGTCGTCATGCGCGGCCGCCACGAGCCGATCGCCGTCGGCCAGCGCCGCTGCCAGGACCTCAGGCGGCGGGTCCTGCTCCTTGTTGCGCCAGCCCATCATCACTCCGTCTCTGCGCGCAGCCGCGCCCGCTCGCGATACAAGACGGTCAGCTGCTCACTGATAGCCCGTTCCTGGGTGCTGCCGGGCTCGGCCCGCTGCAGGGCGCTCATCGCGTCCGCGATGCGGCGGGCCAGCCCCGCCTCGACCACCCTGCTCAGCAACGAGTCGACATAGCGCCGCGGCGGCAGGGCGCTGCCGGGTTCGAGGGTGACCGGCAAGGGTGCCACCGAGAGCTCGTTGACCAGCGGCTGAGCCTCAGGTCGCGTCGCCTCCGCCACGGCAGCGGCCCAGCCCTGGGTGCTCAGGGTGCGCGCGGTCGCCAGGCCACCGCCGTCCTTCACTCCCTCGAGCACGACCTGGTGAGCAGGAGCCCGCAGAGCATCCGGCGGGAGGCTCGACAGGGCATCGTCGTCCAGGGAGCCGGGGTACTGCAAGGTCACCTGCAGGAGCTGGCGCTCGGCAGCGACGAGCGGGTCGCGCAGGTCCGGCCGCGGCAGCACGGGTGCTTGCGCAGCCTCGCCCGACTGGTCCGGGCCGGGCCCTTGTCCGCCCGGGCCGGAGGGGCGCCCGTTCTGACCTGCGGTCGGTGCGGCACGACGCTCGGCAAACTGACCGGGCCGCCCCGAGGGTGCCCGGCCGGCCCTGGCCACCTCGGCGGCAACACGCTCCACGGGCATGCCGAGCCACCCGGCGGCGGTCCGGACATACTCCGGTCGCAGCGCCTTGTCCCTGATGCCCGCCAAGATCGGGGCCGCAGCACGCATCGCCGACACCCGCTCCTCCGCACGGTCCAGGTCATAGGGCGCGATCGTGGAGCGGACCGCGAACTCAAACATCGGCACCGCCGCGTCCACCAGTTCCCGCACCGGCTCGTCGCCACCGCGCAGACGCAGGTCGTTGGGGTCCTGCCCGGCCGGAGCCACCGCGACATACGACTGGCTGGCCCACCGCTGGTCCTCGCCGAACGCCCGCATCGCGGCCTTCTGCCCGGCGACATCGCCGTCAAAGGTGAACACCACCCGCGCTGGGGACAGGCCCGGCTCATCACGCAGGATCCGGCGCAGCATCTTGATGTGGTCGATGCCGAAAGCGGTGCCACAGGTGGCCACGGCCGTGTCGACACCGGACAGGTGGCAGGCCATCACGTCGGTGTAGCCCTCGACGACCACCGCACGGCGCTGCTCGGCCATCGGCTTCTTGGCCAGGTCGAGGCCATAGAGCACCGAGGTCTTCTTGTAGATCGGCGTCTCGGACGTGTTGAGGTATTTGGCCGCGATGCGGTCATCGTCATAGATCCTGCGCGCCCCGAATCCGATGGTGTCACCGGTGATGTCCCGGATCGGCCAGATCACCCGCCCGCGGAAACGGTCATAGAGCCCTCGGCTCCCCCGCCCGGACAAGCCGCCGATCACCAGCTCGTCATCAGTGAAGCCCTTCGCCCGCAGGTGCCGCGTCAGTGCCTCACCCGACTGCGGCGCATACCCCACCTGGAACACGGCTGCATCATCGAGCGTGAAGCCCTTGGCGTCCATGAACTCGCGGGCCTGCTGTCCCTCCGGGCTCTCGGCATAGGCGCTGGCATAGAACTCGGCCGCCGCTCGGTGCCCCTCGACCAGGCGTGCCCGCCGGCCCAGTCCACCCTCGGAGTCGCGCCGGCCCCGGCCCCCGGTGCTCTCGTCATACCTCAGCTCCATGCCGATCTTGCCGGCGAGACGCTCGACGGACTCGGCGAAGGTGAGGTGGTCGACCTTCATGACGAAGGAGATGACGTCGCCGCCCTCGCCACAGCCGAAACAGTGATAGGCACCCACCGCGGGTCGGACCGTGAAGGATGGGGTCTTCTCGTCGTGGAACGGGCACAGCCCCTTGAGCGACCCGGTGCCTCCGGGGCGCAGGGTGACGTGCTCGCGCACGACGTCCTCGATCGAGCTGCGCTCCTTGACGGCCTGCACGTCCTCGGGTCTGATCAGTCCGGCCACCGACCCTCCTTCAGGTATGCCGTGAGTCTAGGCTGCGGGACCGTCACCTCAGGAAGTTGCGCACATCGTCCGCGAATCGCTGCGGGTGCTCCAGGTGCGGAGCGTGGCCACAGTCGTCATAGACCAGCTCGGTGAACTCACCGGCCGCCTCCAGGACGGCGCGCAGCTGGCTGACCATCGGCTGGGGCGGCACCATGTCCTCGCCCGGATAGCCGGGGATCGCGCCCAGCTTGCCCAGCTGCGCCAGGTCGAACATCGAGGTGTCGGAGACGATCTGGTCGTCGGCGCCGCGGATCCACAGCACCGGCGGCGCCGGGTCCAGGTCGGCGAAGGCGCCCTGGTTGAGGTACTGCGGCGAGAGGGCGTTGTTGGTGCCGGTCGTCCCAGGGGCAAGTCCGGGCCAGTTCTGCGAGGTGGTGCTGTCGCCCGGGTAGATGTCGTCACCGACGCTCGTGGCCAGCATCCCGTCGAGGTAGCGCTGCTCGACCTCGGGATCGAAGGTGAACCCGGGCTTGACATAGAAGGCACGCAGCGTCGTCAGGGGGCTGGTCGGCTCCTCGCCCCGGTCGCCCGCGGCCAGCCGCTGGCAGAAGTCGGGGTTGGCCGTCCCGCCTCCGGTCCCGGCGAAGTCCTCTGCGGTGGGGGTGCCGTCCAGCCCGTGAGTGCCGCCGAAACCGTATGGCGAGCCGCCAGCCTCGAGGACCAGCCGCCTGACCCGGTCGGGGTGGTCGATCGCCAGCTGCAGCACGATGTTGCCCCCGGCTGACCAGCCGAGCAGGTCGACGGGCAGGGTGATCTTGAGGGCGTCGAGCAGCGCCACGACGTCGTCGGAGAAGTCCGCCATGCCTCGGGTCGCGTCGATGGTCCTGCGCTCGGACCCGCCGTAGCCGCGGTAGTCGGGGGCGATGATCCGGAAGCTGTCGGCCAGCTGCTCGATCAGCGCGTCGAAGAAGACCGACGAGCTGACGTTGCCGTGCACGAGCACGAGCACCGGGCTGTCTGGATCACCCGCCTCCCGCACGAAGGTGTTGAGACGGGAGGTCTGGACCAGCCGGGTCGTCACGTCAGGGGTCGTCATGGGCCGATCATGACAGACGGCAGTGACATGATCGGCAGATGGCCGCGTCGTCGAAGTCCCCCGCGATCGAGCTCCAGGTGGGCGAGCGCTCCGTGCGCCTCTCCAACCCCGACCGGGTCTATTTCCCCGAGGGCGGACACACCAAGCTCGACCTGGCCAACTACTACCTGTCGGTGGGCGATGGCATCGTCAACGCCCTGCGCGAGCGGCCCTGCATGCTGCACCGCTTCCCGGAGGGCATCGAGGGCGAGAAGGTGCACCAGAAGCGGCTTCCGCGCGGTGCCCCCGACTGGGTGGAGACCGCGCACGTTACCTTCCCGAGGTGGAACCGCACAGCCGACGAACTGTGCGTCACCGAGCTGGCCAGCGTGATCTGGGCGGTGCAGATGTCGACCGTGGAGTTCCACCCGTGGAACAGCCGGCGCTCTGACGTCGAACGGCCCGACGAGTGGCGCATCGACCTGGACCCCGGGGAGGAGTGCGACTTCACCACGGTGCAGCGGGTGGCCGGTGTCGCCCAGGAGGTGCTCGACGAGATCGGGGCGACCGGCTGGCCGAAGACGACCGGCAGCAAGGGGCTGCATGTCTATGTCCGGATCGCGCCGGACCACGGGTTCGGCGACGTGCGCCGGGCGGCCCTCGCCTTCGCGCGAGAGGTGGAGCGCCGCACCCCGCAGGACGCGACGACGACGTGGTGGCGCAAGGACCGTGACCCCACCGCGGTGTTCGTCGACTTCAACCAGAACGCAAGGGACCACACGATCGCTGCGGCCTACTCCGTGCGGGGTCGGCCCGACGCCAGGGTCTCGGCGCCGCTGACCTGGGCCGAGGTGCCGGACGTCGACCCGGCGAACTTCACGATCGTGACGATGCCGGAGCGCTTTGCGGATCTCGGTGACCTGCACGCGGGCATCGACGATGCCGTCTTTGACATCGCTCCCCTGCTCGAGTGGGCCGAGCGGGACGAGGCGGCCGGCGCCGAACCGGCACCCGAGCCGGAGGACTGACCGGTGCCGGTCACGGTCAGGTCCCTGACCTGCGCCGGTCAGGGGCGGGTCGCCGCGTGCAGCAGCAGTGCGCGGGCGTCCGAGAGCGAGGCAACCTGGTCGATGACCGCGCGCAGCTCTGCCCCGTCGTCACCGGCGGCACGAGCCTCCACGCGAGCCAGCCGGTGGAGTGGGTCCATCTGTTCGGGGTGGTCCAGGAAGTGCTGCACCAGCTCACCGACCACCTCGCGCTGCCGGCCCATCAGGTCCTTGCGCTCGGCGGTCAGCATCACGAAGTGCGCGGCCGTCGCCTTGAGCACCGCCGTCTCTGCGCGCACGTGGTCCGGCACGACCAGGTCTGCGCCATAGCGGGTGAGGATGCCGCCCCCATGGAGGGCGCGGGTGCTCTGCTCGACGGTGCTGACGAAGCGGCCGATGAGACGACTGGTCATGTCCTTCAGCGCCGCCAGGTCCGCCCGGCTGCCGTCGTGCGACTGCGGCACCCACCCTGAGACGAGCAACCGCTGCAGGGCCGCGGACAGCTCGTCGGCCGACAAGTCCGCGGCATAGGACCGGCGGGCCACCTCGATCACCGCCTGCTGCTCCGGTGCCGAGCGCAGTGCCGCCGGATCCACCCGTCCGGAGGCGATGGCGTCCTCCACGTCGTGCACGCAGTAGGCGACGTCGTCGGACCAGTCCATCACCTGGGCCTCCAGGCACCGGCGTCCCACCTCGTCGGGTGCCCCGGACCGCAGCCAGGTGAAGACCTCCACATCGTCGGGATAGGCCCCGAACTTCGGTGTCGGCTCAGGGCCCGCTCCCCGGGTCCAGGGATATTTCGTGGCCGCGTCGAGACTGGCCCTGGTCAGGTTCAGCCCGGCCGAGCGGCCGTCGGCGTGCGAGCGCTTGGCCTCCAGCCGGGTGAGCACGCGCAGCGTCTGCGCATTGCCCTCGAAGCCGCCGATCTCGGCGGCCAGCTCATCGAGCGCCGCCTCCCCGTTGTGCCCAAACGGCGGGTGGCCGATGTCGTGGGCGAGGCAGGCCGTGTCGACGACGTCGGCCGAACAGCCCAGTGCCGCCCCGAACTCGCGACCGATCTGGGCGACCTCCAGCGAGTGCGTCAGCCGGTTGCGCACGAAGTCGTCGGAGTCCGGGGCGACCACCTGGGTGGTCGCCGAGAGGCGCCGCAGACCTGCCGAGTGGATGATCCGCCCACGGTCGCGGGCAAAGTCGTCGCGGTCCAGCCGCTTCAGGGCCGGGTCCTCAGCAACCCAGCGCTCACGATCGTGCGCCGAGTAGCCGGTCACCCCCTCATCTCCTCCCACGGCCCGGTCTCACGCCCCGGTGGCCACCGGTCGGTCGGGGTCGGTGATCCAGTCGCTCCACGAGCCCATGTAGACAGCCGGGTCATAGACCCCGATCTCGGCCACCTCCATCGCCAGCGCCATGTGGCACGCCTGGACGCCAGACCCGCAATAGACTGCCGTGCGCTTGTCCGGTCGGACCCCGAGCGCGGTGAACCGCGTCTCCAGGTCGTCCGGGGGCAGGAACCGCCCGGAGGCATCGACGTTCTTGACGGCCGGGATGCTCAGAGCCCCGGGGATGTGCCCGGCGACGGGGTCGATCACCTCGTTCTCCCCCCGGAAGCGGTCTGCCGGGCGGGCGTCGATGACCTGGTGGCGGTCCAGGTAGTGCTCGATGCCGTCGGCGTCCACCAGCCGGCGGCCACCAGGGGTGAGCACGATGTCGCCGGGCTCGGTCTCGGGGCTCTCGGTCTCGGTCGGCAGGCCGGCGGACACCCAGGCCTGGTAGCCGCCGTTGAGGACGCGCACGTCGTCCTTGCCGTAATACTCCAACAACCACCAGGCGCGCGCTGCCGCAACAGAGTTCGCCCCGTCATAGACCACGACCGGACGCACGTCGGTCACCCCGACCGACCGGAAGGCGGCCTGGGCGTCGGCCAGGCGAGGCATCGGGTGGCGGCCACCGCTACCGTCGGCGGCCGGCTCGGCGGACAGGCCCGTCTCCAGGTCCAGGAAGGCTGCGCCGGGGATGTGCCCGGCGAGGTATTCGGCGTGGTTGGCCTCCCGGCCGACTCCCAGCGCCCACCGGACGTCGAGGACCACGGGGCGGGCCTCGGGGTCGTCGGCAGCCAGCAGCTCCGAGAGCTCATCCGGCTCGATCAGCAGGTCAGACACGGTGCTCCGTCCTCAGGGGATAGACCACCTGCCGGAGGACCCGGCAGGCAGGGCACACACTACTGGGCCGGTCGGCCCGTTCAACTGGCGAAGCGTGCGGCGGAGCGGGCCTTGGCCTTGGCCGCCTCGGTCTCGCGGTCCTTCGGCGGGGCGGTGGTGACCAGGGCGTCCAGCAGCTCCTGGCTGGCGGCGGCGATCTTCTCCACAGCCGTGTCGTAGGCGGCCTGGTTGGCGGCCGAGGGCTTGGTGGCACCACCGATCTTGCGGACGTACTGCAGCGCGGCTGCGCTGACCTCGTCGGTGGTCGCCGGCGGGGCGAAGTTGTTCAGTGGGCGAATGTTCCGACACATAACTCCACGATCCCACGCGACACCGGCAGTCGCACCCTCCGGCTGAGAGTTCCGCCACCGGCGTCGGTGCAGGCGGCTACCGTTGGCCCCATGACCGTCAGACCACCGGAGACGAGCCCTCTGGCCCCCACGCCGGCAGAGCTCCTGCCCACCCGGGTGAAGGTGCGTCACCGGGTCAACTGGCTCAACCTCTCGACGTTGCTCGGCCTGGGGGTGGCCAAGGCCGGTGGTGCGGAGGTGCGGCGCGGCCCGATGAAGCTCTATCTCGCCGAGCACTACCGCTGGAAGTTCCCGACCGGCGGCGCCTTCACCGTCGGTGACGTGGTCCTCACCCGCCACGACATCGACGAGCTCGTCGCCCGACGGCCGCACCTGCTCGAGCACGAGGAGGCCCACAGCCGGCAGTGGATGGCCTGCCTGGGCCTGCCCTTCCTGCCGCTGTATGTCGCATCGATGGGTTGGTCGTGGCTGCGCACCGGCGACCGGGCGTCGCGGTCGTACTTCGAGCGCAGCGCCGACCTCGCCAAGGGCGGCTATCGCGACGTCCCGCCCCGCCCGCTGACGCCCGTCATCGCGGCGGGAGCCCGCCGGGCCATGGCTGCGGTGCTGGGCCGGCGCACCGCAGAGACCGGCACCGACATCGGCACGGGGTCGCAGGGGCAGTCCGGGTCGCAGGGACAGTCCGAGCGCTGACCTACTCCCCGATCGTGGTCGGGCACCCTGGCCGACCGACCCGGTCGGTGCCGCCACCGGGCACCACCGCGTCTGCGCGCGCCCGGCCCAGGTTCCACTCCAGCGGGTCGTCCTGCGGCGCGGGCTCCGGCGCGCCGACGACGCACCGTGCGAGCTCCTCCGGCAGCCCGTCGACGATCACCGGTGTGGCATCGGGCCCCAGTGAGGCGAGATAGGACAGGTCCACCCGGCCCGTCTCGGCATACCGATCGATGTTGCGCTGGGCGACCCAGGCCTCCGGGTTCATCAGGCCGATGACCAGCAGGAAGACCGCCGCGGAGAGCAGCGTCGCCCGCGGCAGCCAGCTCCCGCGCAGGCGCACCCCCGCGATCAGCACCAGGACCACGACCAGGCCAAGCCACAGCTCGAACGCGTCCACGAGCACCCGCAGGACGGTGTAGCCGTAGGCCTCCTGATAGAGCGACATCCGATAGAGCGCCGAGGCGACGACCACCAGCGTCAGGGCGCACAGCACGCCGAGCAGGACGCGCAGCACCTGCCGCTCGCGGGCCGTCGCCCGGGGTGCCTTGCGCACGGCGACCGCGATGGTCACGAGGGTGAGCAGGGTCGCGACGACGAGCTGCCCGAAGCCCTGGTGGACATACTCGGCATACGTCAGTCCCGTGGCCTGCTGCAGATAGTCGTGACCGCCCCACATGGCGGTGGCCTGGGCGACCAGGAAGGCCGCGAAGACCGCGATGACGACTCCGACCGGCACCTGCCACTCCCACGCGCGGGTGACCGGTCGGGGATCGCCCGGCCCGACCGTCTCGACGGCCGGCGGGCTTAGTGCGAGATAGCAGGCTGCCAGCACGATGCCACCGATCATGAACCAGGTGAACGCCCGCAGGACCAGGGTGTCGGCGATCCGGACATCGGGCAGTATGCCGGACACCCAGCTGCCGAAGAGCGCGTCACCGGAGGCGAAGAGACCGACGAAGACGACGAGCAGGATCAGCGAGATCGCGGCCGTCCGAACGACGGGCCACAGGACGTGGTGGCGGCTCGTGGCCGTCAGGGTGCGGCCCAGCAGCGGCAGGCCGCGCAACCCGCTCAACACCCAGGACGCACCACCGGCGATCATCGCCAGCGGGCGCCGGGCGTCGGTCAGCGCCGTGGTGACCAGGGCTGCGGAGACCAGCAGCCCCAGCACCGCCAGCCACTCGGCTGCGCGCAGGAAGACCAGGGCACCCAGCCCCACGCACAACGTGGCCGATGCCAGGGCCCAGAGCCGACCTCGGTGGACGGACAGCCGCAGCACCAGCGCGCCGGCGGCCAGGAGCACCAGGAACGTGCCGATGCCGAAGTTGCGTTCGGGCAGGATGATCGCGCCGAGCAACCCGACCGCGACGGATCCCAGCAGCGCGCCGGGCGCGGTGCGCAGGCTGTCGCGCTCCGGCCAGAAGTGGCCGAACATCGAGGCGATGACGGATCCGTTGGGCGCGTCTGTGGGCGTGGCGGACGACGGAGCGGCCTGGACGGCGACGGCGGTGACCCCGCTGGCAGGAGCCGCACCCTGCTCTGGCGTCATGGTCATGATGGTCCTCTCGGGTGATGGTGCAGACGGTGTCTGGTCAGGGTGGAGGGGCAGCTCGGCCCGGATCCGGGCGCCGGACCCTCCGTCGGGGGGCAGGGCGCCAATGGTCCCGCCGTGCAGCTCGCAGACCCAGCGGGCGATCGCCAAGCCGAGGCCACTGCCGCCACCAGTCGGATCGGCCGTGCCGAAGCGGGCAAAGATGGCTTCCGACCGCTCCGCCGGGATGCCCGGCCCCCGGTCGGCGACCTCGAGGGCCCACCGGTCGCCTCCCAGGTCCTGTGCGCTGACGCGGACGACGCCATCGGTCGGGCTGTGCCGCGACGCGTTGTCGAGCAGGTTGGCGACGACCTGGTGCAGGCGCGCGGCGTCGGCCTCCACGTGCAGGTCGGGAGGTTGCACCGACACCTCGTAGCGCACCGGCCGACCCCCGATCGCTGACTCGCGGACAGCAGCGTCAAGCAGCTCTGCGACCGCGACCTCGGCCAGGTCGAGGCGCACCGCGCCGCCGTCGAGACGGCTCGCGTCGAGCAGGTCCTCGACCAGGTTGCTCAACCGCTCGGACTGGGACAGCGCCGCCCCCAGCGCCGCGTCGTCCGGCTGCACCACGCCGTCGACGAGGTTCTCCAGCAGCGCCCGCTGACCCGCGAGCGGGGTGCGCAGCTCGTGCGAGACCGTGGCCACCAGCTCGCGGCGCTGCTGGTCAGCCGTCGCCAGGTCCCCGACCATCGAGTTGAACGCCCGCCCCAGCTGACCCACCTCGTCGGCCGATGTCGCGGTGACGCGGGAGGAGTAGTCGCCGCCCGCCATACGGCCGGCTGCGGTGGTCATCTCGCGCAGCGGGGCGGTCATCCCCCGGGCCAGCCACTGGGTGACTCCGAGGGCTGCGGCCAGGGTGACCGGCAGGGTGAGCCAGGCCGGCACACCAGCGCGGTTGCCCACCTGCAGGACGACAGCGGCCACCAGGATGCTCAGGGCGACCAGCAGCCCGATCTTGATCTTGATCGAGCCGACCGGGTCGAGCGGCCGCTCAGGGTCCAGGTCAGCCACGGCTCAGACCTCCAGCGCGTAGCCGACGCCGTGCACGGTCCGCACCCGGGCGGCACCGATCTTGGCGCGCAGCGACTTGATGTGACTGTCCAGGGTCCGGGTGCCACGGGCATCGGCCCACCCCCACACGCCGGCCATGAGGTCCTCGCGTGAGTGCACCGCGCCCGGGTCGGCAGCCAGGGCCGCCAGCAGGTCGAACTCCAGCGGCGTCAGGTGGACCTCGTCGGCGCCGACCCGCACGCGACGCGCACCCCGGTCGAGGTGCAGATCGCCGAGGGTCACCAGAGCCTCGGGAGTGTTGGCCAGCTCGGCCGCACGCTCGACCCGGCGCAGCAGTGCCCGCACCCGGGCCACGACCTCGCGCATGCGGAACGGCTTGGTGACGTAGTCGTCGGCGCCCACGCCCAGACCGACCAGGATGTCGGTCTCGTCGACCCGCGCCGTCAGCATCAGGACGGGCACAGGACGCTCGGCCTGGATCCGTCGACACACCTCGAGGCCGTCATAACCGGGGAGCATCACGTCCAGGAGCACCACGTCCGGACGGTGCTCCTGGAAGGCCGCGACGGCACCGGGTCCGTCGAAGGCGCGCACCACGGCAAAGCCCTCGGCGACCAACCGGTCGCTCAGCGCCTGGTTGATGGTCGGGTCGTCCTCGACGACGAGCAGTGTGTGCGCTCCAGCGGTGGCCTCGGTCATGACTCCGAGCCTAGGAGGGCGGTGCTGGTGTTCGGGCGTGCGACGTGTGCAGATCCTGTGAAGATCGCCCCCGGTTGCCGGACTGGTGGCCGGCGAGCGTCAGCCGCCGTCGGAGACGGTGTCCTCCGCGCGGGCCACCGCCGCGCGCTGGGTCTCGTCCAGCTCCTGCGAGCGCAACCAGCCATCAGGCAGAGCGACGACGCGCGAGGAGCCGGCGCGACCACGCTGGCCCTCTGCGGCGTCGCCGGGCCACGGCATGCTGGGGTCGAGCCCGTCGATCAGGTCGTCAAGGGCGGCCAGCGAGTCCACCAGCGCGAGCTTGTTGCGGAAGGCACCGCCGACGGGGAAGCCCTTGAAGTACCAGGCGATGTGCTTGCGGATGTCGCGGCAGCCCTTGCCCTCGTCCTGGTGGAACTCCACCAGGTATTCGGCGTGCTGGCGCAGGGTCGTCGCGACCTCGCCGAGTGTGGGGGTGACCCGCAGGTCGGAGCCCGCGAAGGCGGCGGCGAGGTCGGCGAACAGCCACGGGCGACCAAGGCAACCGCGCCCGACCACGACACCGTCGCACCCGGTCTCGGCCACCATCCGCACGGCGTCCTCGGCCGACCAGATGTCGCCGTTGCCCAGCACGGGGATGCTCGTCACCGACTGCTTCAGCTCGCGGATGCGCGACCAGTCGGCCTGCCCTGAGTAGGCCTGGCTGGCGGTGCGGGCATGGAGTGCCACCGCGGCTGCGCCCTCGCCCTCGGCGATGCGGCCGGCCGCGAGGAAGGTGATGTGGTCGGAGTCGATCCCGACCCGCATCTTGACCGTCACCGGCACGTCATACGGCGTGGCGGCGCGCACGGCGGCTGACACGACGCCGCGGAACAGCTCGGTCTTCCACGGCAGCGCGGCCCCGCCGCCCTTGCGGGTGACCTTGGGCACGGGGCACCCGAAGTTGAGGTCGATGTGGTCGGCGCGGTCCTCAGAGACCAGCATGTCGACAGCCCGGCCGACGGTGGCCGGATCGACGCCATAGAGCTGGATCGAGCGCGGCGTCTCCTCCGGGTCGTGCTCGATGAGCTTCATCGAGACCGGGGTGCGCTCCACGAGGGCACGAGAGGTGATCATCTCGCTGACATAGAGCGAGGTGGCCCCACTGGCCGGCTGACCGGCGGCACCGGCCTGACGGCAGAGCCGCCGGAAGGCCCGGTTGGTGATGCCCGCCATCGGTGCCAGGACCACCGGCGAGTCGATGGTGTGGCGCCCGATCTGCAGGGGCGGGAGCAGTCGCTCCGGGGCCGTGACGTCGCTGGAAGCAGTCGGGCGTGGCGTGGTGATGGCAGACATAACGCCCCCATTGTCCCAGAACGAGACGGTGGGAGCGTCCGCTCAGGCGGTCTGGCCCTGGTGCTGCCCCTCGCCGATCTCCTCGACCAGCTTGGCGTTGAAGGCCGGCAGGTCGTCCGGCGTGCGGCTGCTGACCAGGCCCTGGTCGACGACGACCTCCTCGTCGACCCACTCCGCGCCGGCGTTGCGCAGGTCGGTCTTCAGGCTGGGATAGGACGTCATCGTGCGACCGCGGACCACATCGGCGTCGGTGAGGATCCAGCCGCCGTGACAGATGACGCCGACCGGCTTGCCCGCCTCGAAGAACGCCTTGGTGAACGCCACCGACTCCTCGCTCATCCGCAGCTTGTCGCCGTTGGCGACGCCGCCGGGCAGGACGAGCGCGTCATAGTCACCGGGCGCGGCCGCAGTGACGACCGCGTCGACGGCCGCCTCGTGCCCCTTCTTGCCGGTCAACGACCCGGACTCGGGCGACACCAGCACCGCCTGAGCCCCCGCCTCGGTCACCGCGTCCCACGGAGAGGTGAGCTCACTGTCCTCGAACCCGTTGGTGAGCAGGAACGCGACCTTCTTGCCGTCGAGCGACGCCATGACTTCTCCTTCGATTGCCGTGTCGGGATCACCTCCACGTTAGGTCGGATGCCCGGCCCGAGCACGCCGAGGGCGAAGGGCCTGTGCAGAGTGTCACCCGTTCTGTCACCCGCAATGGGATACACTCACCTCATGTCCACTCAGGTCTCGCTCCGGCTCAGCGACGCTCTGGTCGCCCGCATCGACGAACTGGTGCGTTCGGGTGCCGCTCGCAGTCGCGCAGAGGTCGTGGAGTCAGCTCTCGAGCGTGAGCTGCGACGTCGGCTCTATGAGCAGGACGCCGAGATCTATCGCTCCGGAGAGCCCGATCCTGACCTCGACGCCCTCAACACCTGGATGCAGTCACGACGCAGCTATCCGGGTCTGGGCTGATGCGGCCGATTCATGCTGTCCGGCTCGACAAGGTCCGACCCGCGCTCGTCCTGACACGCCCGGAAGTCCGCCTGGCTCGCACCTCCGTCACGGTGGCGGCGATCACCTCAACCCGGCGTGGCCTGTCGGTGGAGCTGCCCGTGGGGCCGGCCAACGGTCTGGGCCGGGAGTCGGTCGTCAACCTCGACACGATCTACACCATCGCCGTCGACGACCTCGGCCCCCAGCTCGGCACCCTCAGGGAGGACCAGGAGCCTGATCTGGCAGCAGCCGTCTTCCACGCCTTCGGCCTGGACTGGTGAGCCTCAGGTCCGCACGGTGAGCTCGGCGCGCTCGGCGGTGCGGTCCGCGCCGAAGAGCGCCCGCTCCTGCGCAGCCCAACGCTGCCAGTGCGGTCGATAGGTCTCACCGTCCCGCTCGATCCCCCGCTCCATCCGCTCCTGGGGATCGGCGTCCACCCAGACCCGCAGCGCGGCATACTCCCCCGCACGGCCGACGCTGCTGCCACAGCCCTCGAGGACGACCACGTCGTCCGGAGGCACGGTCCTCGTGCGCCCCCAGTCCCCTTGCTCCCAGTCCCAGACCCGGTATGCCGCGCGCTCACCGCGCGCGAGCGGCTCCAGCACGTGGTCGGTCACCAGGTCGACGGCTGCGGCCAGTCCGTCCCAGCCCGGATAGAGGTCGTCCATCTGCACCAGCGGACACCCTAGGTCTGCGGCGACGGCCCGGGCCAGACTGGTCTTGCCGGAACCGCTGGGGCCATCGATCGCGACGATCTTGGGGCCACCGTGCGGAGCCACGACTCCCGGGACCGCCTCGACGATCTGCCGCGCTGCCTCCCCGTCGATGAGCGCCTCGTCGATCACCGGACCGTCCCGCGGCTCATGTCCGGAGAGCTCCAGGCCCAGGTCGACGATGCCGGCGCAGGTAAGGGGGACAGCTCGCTCAGCGGCACCCAGCGGGCGTCGTCGGTCGAACCGTCGACCTCGGCGGTCAGCTCGCCGCCCACCACCTCGGCGCGATAGAGGAGCTGCAGCAGCAGGAAAGGGCGGTCAGCCTCTGGGTCATAGCGCTCAGAGGTGGCGACCACGTGGCTCCCGCTGCCGAGCAGCTCGCCCAGCGCCACGGCATACCCCGTCTCCTCGGCGACCTCGCGGACCGCCGCCTGCTCGGTGGTCTCGTGCAGCTCCAGACCGCCGCCGGGCAGAGTCCAGCAGGCGTGCAGGACGCGACCATCGGGTGCCACCGTCCCGGACCACCGGGTCAGCAGGACCGAGCCGTCCCGCTCGATCCACGCATAGCAACCCACCCGGGTGTCGAAGTCCACCGACCAACCGTAGGCGAGAATCGCGTGTGTCAGGCACCCACAGGGTCAGAGTCCTGCGGATGCCTGACACAAGCCTGCTGCGGAGTGGACGCCGCGGGAGTGGAGGTTCGGGGCGCGGCTCAGCGCAGCTGGTTGCCGAGCAGCTGCTCGAAGGGCGTCAGCGACTCCTCGTTGATGCGGTCCACCTTGCCCACCTCGTCGACCGCGGGGGCGGTGAAGCCGGGGACCGACCCGGACGTGGAGACCAGCAGGGCACCGAGCTCAGAGGCCGCACGGGCGACGCGCCGGTCCAGCCCGTCGTGGCCGTCGCGACCGCCGGAGTCCCCGAAGTCCTCGGTCGCCGCGAAGACCCCGGTCGGCACGACCACGGCCCGCAGATAGCTGAACAGCGGCCGCAGGGCGTGGTCCAGCACCAGCGAGTGGCGCGGGGTGCCGGCCGTGGCGGCAATCAGCACCGGCTTGCCGGCCATCGCGTCGTTGTCGAGCAGGTCGATGAATGACTTGAACAGCCCGGAGTATGACGCGGTGAAGACCGGCGTGACCGCCACCACCGCGTCGGCCGAGGAGACCGCGCTCAGGGCGCTCTGCAGGGCGGACGGCGGCATGCCCGAGACCAGGTGGTCGGCGATCTCGCGCGCCAGAGTGCGCAGCTCGACCACCTCGACGTCCAGGCTCTCACCACGTGCCGTGACTTCGCGCTGCACCGCACCGGTGACCCGGTCGGCGAGCATCCGGGTGGACGACGGGACGCTGAGCCCCGCGGAGATGACCACGAGAGTGCGGGCCATCAGTTGCTCCCGGCCGAGACGCGGCTGGCGGGACCCATCTTGGCGTTGGCGTGCGCGTCCCCGGCCTCGACCAGGCTCGCGTGAGTGGGCGGGTCCGAGGGCACGTCCTTGGGGCGGCGTGCCTCGAACTCCTTGCGCAGCACCGGCACGACCTCGGAGCCGAGGATCTCCAGCTGCTCGAGGACGACCTCCAGCGGCAGGCCGGCATGGTCCATCAGGAAGAGCTGGCGCTGGTAGTCACCGACGGCGTCGGCGAAGCCGAGCGTGCGCTCGATGACCTGCTGCGGGCTGCCCACGGTCAGCGGAGTGGCCCGGGTGAACTCCTCAAGGCTCGGGCCGTGGCCATAGACGGGGGCGACGTCGAAGTAGGGGCGGAACTGCTTCACGGCGTCCTGGCTGTTCTTGGCCATGAACACCTGACCGCCCAGGCCGACGATCGCCTGGTCCGCACGCCCGTGGCCGTAGTGCTCGTAGCGGCGGCGATAGAGGTCGACCATCCGGGCGGTGTGGTCCATCGTCCAGAAGATGTTGTTGTGGAAGAAGCCGTCGCCGTAGTAGGCCGCCTGCTCGGCGATCTCCGGCGAGCGGATGGAGCCGTGCCAGACGAAGGGCGGGACGCCGTCCAGCGGGCGCGGCGTGGCCGTGAAGCCCTGCAACGGGGTGCGGAACTTGCCCTCCCAGTCGACGACCTCCTCGCGCCACAGGCGACGCAGCAGGTGGTAGTTCTCCACCGCCAGGGCGACGCCGTTGCGGATGTCCTGACCGAACCAGGGATAGACCGGGCCGGTGTTGCCGCGGCCCATCATCAGGTCGACGCGACCACCCGACAGGTGCTGCAGCATCGCGTAGTCCTCAGCGATCTTCACCGGGTCGTTGGTGGTGATCAACGTCGTCGCGGTCGAGAGCTTCACCGTGGTGGTCTGGGCGGCGATGTAGCCCAGGAAGGTGGTCGGCGAGGAGGCGAAGAACGGCGGGTTGTGGTGCTCACCGGTGGCAAACACGTCCAGGCCGACCTCCTCGGCCTTGAGCGCGATCTGGACCAGGTCCTGGATCCGCTCCGCGTCGGTCGGGGTCTTGCCTGTCGTCGGGTCAGTCGTGATGTCACTGACACTGAAGATGCCGAACTGCATGCTGCTACCTTCCCACGGTCCGACGACCCTCGCCGGCACTTGATTGAACTGTCAACTTCCTCAACGGTGCCGTGGTCCTCGTCATTCCCGCCCCGCCGGGCACGACGAAGCGGTCCGGGGCACGACGAAGAGGGCCGGGACCACTGTGGGTCCCGACCCGCTCCGTCTGGCGGTTCCTGCTCAGGCCATGTACTGCCGGTGCACCAGCACGACGTCGCCGGCGTCGTCGCGCAGGATCGCCAGCAGCAGCGGGACGTCGGGACGCGTCTGCAGGTCCTGCGTGGCCCGCTCGGTGAACTCCCCGCACTCGATCACGATCTCCCCCAGGCCGTCCGGGGTGGTCTCGACGGCATCCGCCGGACGGTCCATGCAGACCGTGGTCCCGACGGTGACCAGCGCACCGGTCTCGCCTGTGGCCACCAACTCGACCGGGCCATCGCGCTCGAGGAACTCCTGCAGGTCACCGGTGAGCACGCCGCCCGACTCCCCGGTCACGACCATCACCTCCAGGTGAAGGTCGCTGACCGCACCGCTGAGGTCGAAGCCGCCCAGCTGCTGCGGCACCTGGTCGCCGTGCAGGTCGCTGCTGACCGTCAGGCTCAGGTCAGGGATCGACCAGTATGCCGGGGAGTAGGTCTCCCCGCCGGCGCAGGTGACCTCCCAGCGCTCCCACTCCGCCGCGTGTCCGTCCACGTCAACCCTGCCCTGCGCGACGGGGCCGTCCGACAGCAGCGAGACGACGTTGTCCGCGGCGAGCGGATCCGCCAGGCAGGCCCCGCCGACACCGAGCCACTGACTCTCCGGTTGCGGCTCCAGCTCGCCCCAGCTGACGACGCTGATCGCGCAGCCAGGCTCCTGCGCCCCGCCCGGTTGAAGGCAGGTCTGGCCGGCCGAGCCGGTCATGGCCGGGCGCAGCGGCAGGACGTCCCAGCCGTCCTGGCTGATGATGCCGAGCCCGTCGCCGATCGGGACCAGCGGCCCAGAGACATCGGTGGGGATGACCACGTCGCCGTCGATGGCAGGAGGGTCCTGCTCCTCCGCGGTCTCCGCGCCTGTCGGACCGGTGTCCGAGGGTTCACCGTCGGTGGTCTTCTCGACCGTGGGCTCCGACTCGGTCGATCCGGTGGGAGTCTCGGAGGCCTGCGGAGCGCTGTCCTGCGTCACCTGGCCACCGCCCCCGGTCCCGTCGGCCGGGTTGATCTGGGCGTTCTCCGTCGGGAGTCCTCCGCTGAGCGCGAAGGCCGTCGCCGCCGCTGCAGCCACGAGCATGGTGCCGCCCGCACCTCCGGCCACCAACCGCCGGGTCCTCCGGCGGCGGCCTTCATGCCAGGCTGCGGACGCGAGGTCCGACTGCGGCGTGCCTGCGTGCCCCTGGGCCATCAGCTGCTTCATCTGGTCGTCAAAGTCGTTGGTGTTCATCGCGCACTCTCCCTCTGCTGGCGCTCTGCTGGTTGCAGGTGTGGGAGCAGGTCCCGCAGCTTGGTCGCTGCGGCACTGGCCTGGCTCTTCACGGTGCCGGCGCTCACCCCGAGCGTCTCGGCGATCTGGGCCTCGGAGAGGTCCTCGAAATAGCGCAGGACCATCACGGCGCGCTGCTTCGGCGGCAGCTGCTGGAGCGCCTCGCGGATCTCCTCCCCCGCCGCCCACTGGCTCAGCGGGTCATAGATCGTGGTGCCGATCCGCCCGGGCGCATCCTCGGGTGCGGCGTGCGACCGCTCCCGCCTCGTCCTGCGCCAGCGCGACACCGAGTCGCGATAGAGCGTGCGCCGCACCCAGGAGTACTCCGCCCCGCGCGAGACCGACTCCCAGCGGTCGGCCAGCTTGACCAACGCCTCCTGCAGCAGGTCCTGCGCCGCGTGGAAGTCACCCGTCATCAAGACCGCCGCGTGCAGCAACTGCTGCTCCCGCGCTGTCACGAAGGCCGTGAACTCGGCCTCGCCATCACCTGTCGCCATGCACCCCACCTCCTTCAGTCGCCAGGCCCCCGTTGGCCCGGTGTGCGAGAGAGACGCGCCGCAAGGGGCAAGAGGTTGGGCGACTTTACTAGGACGCCTGGGTGAGCACGAGCGGTCCGTCGGCAGTGAGCGCCACGGTGTGCTCGCTGTGCGCGGCGCGGGAGCCGTCGGCGCTGCGCAGGGTCCAGCCGTCGGCGTCGGTGAAGATCCGGTCGGTCCCCGCCAGCAGCCACGGCTCGATCGCGATCACCAGTCCGGGCTGCAGCTTCAGCCCCCGGCCCGCCCGGCCGTCGTTGGGCACGTGCGGGTCGCCGTGCATGGTGCGCCCGACCCCGTGGCCACCGAACTGGAGGTTCACGGCATAGCCGGCCCCACGGCATACCTCACCGATGGCCGCGGACACGTCGCCCAGCTTGCCTCCGGGGCGCATGGCAGCGATGCCCGCCGCCAGCGCACGCTCAGTGGTCTCGATGAGGCGCAGGTCCTCGTCGCGGGCCTGCCCCACCACGAACGAGACGGCCGAGTCAGCCACCCAGCCGTCGACCGCGACGGCGAAGTCCAGGCTCAGCAGGTCACCATCACTCAGGTCGTAGTCAAAGGGCAGACCGTGCAGGGCGGCGTCGTTGACCGAGGTGCAGATGACCTTGCCGAACGGCATGGCGCCGAAGCTGGGGTGATAGTCCACGTAGCAGCTCGTGGCACCCGCCGCGGCGATCAGCTCGGTGGCCCTGGCGTCGATCTCCAGCAGGTTGGTGCCGACACCGACCTCCTCGCGCAGGGCGGCCAGCGCGTCCGCGACAAAGCGGCCCGCCGGCCGCATCGCCTCGATCTCGCGCGGGGTGAAGTGCTCGATCACCAGAGTCTCAGCAACCGATGAGCCGCTGGGCCAGATAGCCCTCGACCTGGTCCAGGGCGACCCGCTCCTGGGCCATCGAGTCACGCTCCCGGATGGTCACGGCGTGGTCGTCCAGGGTGTCAAAGTCCACCGTCAGACAGAACGGTGTGCCGATCTCGTCCTGGCGGCGGTATCGGCGGCCGATGGCACCGGCGTCGTCGAAGTCGATCATCCAGTGCTTGCGGAGCTGTGCTGCCAGGTCGCGCGCCTTCGGAGTCAGGTCCGCGTTGCGGGACAGCGGCAGCACCGCGGCCTTGATCGGCGCCAGGCGGGGGTCGAGGCGCAGCACGGTGCGCTTGTCGACGCCGCCCTTGGTGTTGGGGGCCTCGTCCTCGGAGTAGGCGTCGACCAGAAACGTCATCAGTGAGCGACCCAGGCCTGCTGCCGGCTCGATGACGTAGGGCGTGTAGCGCTCTCCCGTGGCCTGGTCGAAGTAGGTCAGGTCGGCCCCGGAGTGCTCGCTGTGCGTCTTGAGGTCGAAGTCGGTGCGGTTGGCGATGCCCTCCAGCTCGCCCCATTCCGAGCCGGCGAAGTTGAAGCGGTACTCGATGTCGACGGTGCGCTCGGAGTAGTGCGACAGCTTCTCCTTCGGGTGCTCGTAGTGACGCAGGTTGTCCCGGTTGATGCCGAGGTCGACATACCAGTTGGTGCGCTCGTCGATCCAGTACTGGTGCCACTCCTGAGCAGTCGACGGCTCGACGAAAAACTCCATCTCCATCTGCTCGAACTCGCGGGTGCGGAAGATGAAGTTGCCCGGGGTGATCTCGTTGCGGAAGCTCTTGCCGGTCTGGGCGATGCCGAACGGCGGCTTCTTGCGGGCCGCCCCCATGACATTGGCGAAGTTGATGAAGATGCCCTGGGCGGTCTCCGGGCGCAGGTAGTGCAGGCCGGACTCGTCCTCGAGGACGCCCAGATAGGTCTTGAGCATCATGTTGAACTCGCGAGGCGTGGTCCAGGCACCCTTGGTGCCGCAGTTGGGGCAGTTGACGTCGGCCAGGTCGACGTCGTCGGGGTTGACCTCCTTGCCCTTCTTGGCCGCCTTGTCAGCCACGCCCTCCTGCAGGTGATCCGCCCGGAAGCGCTTGTGGCAGGACTGGCACTCCGTCAGCGGGTCGGAGAACGTGCCCACGTGGCCCGACGCGACCCAGGTCTGCCGGGGCAGGATGATGGAGGAGTCGATGCCGACCACGTCGTCGCGGCCCTGGACGACCGCACGCCACCACTGCGCCCTGATGTTGTCCTTGAGCGCCACGCCCAGCGGCCCGTAGTCCCACGCCGACCGCGTGCCGCCATAGATCTCGCCACACGGGAAGACGAAGCCTCTGCGCTTGCAGAGGCTGACGACGGTCTCGACGGTTGAAGTAGCTGCCATGCCGCAGAGTCTAAGCGGGCCGCGGACCGGGTCGGCCCAGCGGCTAGGATCTCAGTCGTGTCCGACCCGATCCACTCTGCCGACCCCCACTACCACTCGACCGGCACCCGTGCCGCGATCGAGCGGGCGAGCCTGCCGGCGCTCGCCTGGCTCGCCAAGCTGCCGACCTGGCTGCCCATGCTGGCGATGGCCGCGCTCATCCTCGTCGGCGCCTTCCTGGGCGGCGTGGTCGGCGCGGTGCTGGTCGGCCTGGCCCTGCTGGCCCTGGCCTGGCTGCTCTATCTGAGCTGGCCCCACCTGACCACTCCCCTGCGGATGATGCGCATCGCGGTCCTGGTCCTGCTGATCGCCATCGTCATCACCCAGTTCGTCCCACGTTGACTTGACAATGATTCTCATTAGCAGTGAGAATCATTGTCATGACCCGAACCTTTCTCACCGTGGCCGCCACGGCACTGCTGCTCACCGCCTGTGGCAGCGGGGAGCCGGGCGAGGCCGGCGATCAGGTCACGGTCGTCACCGGCTTTTATCCGCTGGAGTATGCCGCGCAGCGCGTCGTCGGTGACGTCCCGGGCGTCAGGGTCGAGACCCTGGCCTCCCCCGGGGTCGACGCCCATGACCTCGAGCTCACACCGCGCCAGGTCGCATCGGTGCAGGATGCCGACCTGGTCGTCTATTCCGCCGGGTTGCAGGCCGCGGTCGACACCGCGGTCACGGACCAGGCGCCCGCCCGCAGTCTGGACGTCGCCTCCGTGGTGGACCTCCTGGAGGACGACCATGATGAGCACGAGGACGACGAGGAAAGTCACGAGGGCCATGACCACGGCGGCGTCGACCCGCACTTCTGGCTCGACCCGCAGCGTTATGCGCTCGCCGGAGACGCCATCGCTGACGAGCTGGCCACGGTCGACCCCGACAACGCCGCTGCCTACCGCGCCAACGCGGAGCAGTTCAGCGCCGACCTGCGCGACCTCGACACAGAGTTCACCGACGCGCTGAGCAGCTGCAGCCAGGACACCCTGGTCACCACGCACGAGGCGTTCGGCTACCTGGCCGAGCGTTATGGTTTCAAGCAGGTGGGCATCACCGGCATCACCCCGGACTCGGAGCCGAGCCCGGCTCGGATGGCCGAGATCACCGACGCCGTGAAGCAGCTCGATGTCACCGCCGTCTATGCCCAGAGCACCCTTGGGCGCGACCTGGCTGACGTCATCAGCTCCGAGACCGGGACCCAGGTGCTCGTTCTCGACCCGATCGAGAGCATCACCGACAGCTCGGCAGGCACGGACTACCTTGAGGTCATGCGAGCCAACCTGGAGTCGCTGCGGCAAGGTCAGGGATGCGCATGACCGCGCAGGCCTCGACCACCTCCACGCCCACCACCCCCGCCATCGACCTGCGCCGGGTCTCGTTCGGCTATGCCGGCAAGCCCGTCGCCGAGGACGTGAGCCTGGCCATCCACCCCGGGGAGGTGGTCGCGCTCCTCGGTCCCAACGGGTCCGGGAAGTCGACCCTCGTCCGCGGACTACTCGGCCTCAACGACCACCTGGCGGGTGAGGCAATCGTGCTGGGCACCCCGCTGGCCGACCTGCACGACCGCAGCAGGCTCGGCTACGTGCCCCAGCGACATACCCTCTCCGGTTCCGTGCGCTCCACCGTCCGTGAGGTGATCGCGACCGGTCAGCTGGCCAGCCGCCCCTGGTGGCGGCGCGCGACGCAGGAGGATCGCGAGACGGTCCACCGGGCGGCCGACACCGTGGGTCTGGCGGACCGCCTCGAGGCCGACGTAGCCACCTTGTCAGGGGGACAGCAGCGACGGGTCCTCATCGCACGGGCCCTGGCGGCCCAGCCCGACGTGCTGATCATGGACGAGCCGACCGCGGGGGTCGACGCGGCCAACCAGGACGTACTCGCGGCCGTGATGCACCGACTGGCCGGGCTGGGCGTGACCATGCTGATCGTCACCCACGAGCTCGCCGCCCTGCGCGGCATCGTCGACCGCATCGTCGAGATGGACTCCGGTCACGTCTCCTTCGACGGCACCCCGCTGGCGTATGCCGAGCGTCAGGCGTCCGTCTCGCGTGCGGCCGACGCCGGTGGTCACGGACACCACCACCACTATGACGAGCACGAGGACGGCACCGACGAGCGCGACGGGACCGGACTGGTCGGCGGCATGGGGCCGTTGGACGGTTCGGTCGAGGGGCGGACGGGCTGATGCCGGAGATCCTGTCCTATGACTTCATGCGCAACGCGCTGCTGGCCGCGCTGCTGGTCGGTGCAGTCGCGCCGATGGTGGGCATCTTCCTCGTCCAGCGGCGCCTGTCCCTGATCGGCGACGGGCTGGGGCACGTGGCGCTGGCGGGTGTCGCCGTCGGTGTGCTCACCGACAACCTGCCGATCATCACTGCACTCATCGCAGCCGTCCTGGCCGGCGTCGCCGTGGAGGTCATCCGGGCCCGGGGTCGCACCAGCGGTGACATTGCCCTGGCGGTGATGTTCTATGGCGGCATTGCCGCCGGCGTCGTGGTCATCAACAAGGTCGACGGCAGCCAGAGCTCCAACCTCACGGGCTATCTCTTCGGGGCGATCACCACGACCTCGACCGGCGACCTGGTCGTCTTCGGTGTGCTGTCGGCGGTGATCCTCGGCGTCACGCTGGTGCTGCGCCAGCGCCTGTTTGCGGCCGCCGGCGACGAGGAGTTTTCCCGCGCCAGTGGCCTGCCGGTCATGGCCCTCAACATCACCCTGTCGGTCCTCACCGCGGTCACGGTCGTCGTCTCGATGCGTGTGGTCGGCCTGCTGCTGATCAGCGCCCTGATGATCGTGCCCAACGCGGCCGCCCAGGAGGTGGCGCGCAGCTTCCGCTCGGCCACCGTGTGGGCCGTCGGCTTCGGCATCCTCTCCTCGGTCGGCGGCGTGGTGACCTCGTTCTATGCCGACACCGCCGCCGGTGGGACGATCGTGCTCCTGGCCATCGGGCTCTTCCTGCTGGTCGCTGCCGTGTCCGCGCTGGTCGCCGCCGCCACCGCCCACCGGCACCGGGTCGCCGAGCGCCACCCGCACGAGCACGGGCCCGGGTGTGGGCACGAGGCCATCCCGCACGACGACCACGTGGACTATCTGCACGGCGACCACCGCCACGCGCCCCATGGAAGCCACTACGACGAGCACGAACAGGTGAAGCCGTGACCAGCCCCCGACGACGACCGACCCGCCAGCAGGCGGCCGTGGCGGCTGCGCTGCAGGAAGTCCAGGACTTCAGCTCGGCCCAGGAGCTGCACGCCCGGCTGCGCGAGGCCGGCGACACCGTGGGCCTGGCCACCGTCTATCGCACCCTGACCGGCATGGTCGACACCGGCGAGGTCGACGTGCTGCGCACCGACGAGGGCGAGGCCGTCTATCGGATGTGCAGCAGCGGCCACCACCACCACCTGGTCTGCCGCGACTGCGGCCGCGCCGTGGAGATCGAGGGGCCGGCCGCGGTGGAGCGGTGGACCGACCAGGTCGCCGCCGAGCACGGCTTCAGCGACATCTCACACACGCTGGAGATCTTCGGCACCTGCACCGACTGCGCCCGCGCCTGAGCGCCCGTCAGTCCTGAGGCCGTGGCGGGCGCGGTGAGATCGCTTGTGTCAGGCACCTGCAGGGTCAGGGGCCTGTGGATGCCTGACACAAGCCGGCGGTGACAGATGTCCGACTCACGCCTGGGACTGGTCGATCGCACCGCCATAGCGTCGGTCTCGCGCGGCATACGTCTCGATCGCCTGCCACAGGTGGCGCCGGTCATAGTCGGGCCACAGCGTGTCCTGGAAGACCATCTCGGCATAGGCGCTCTGCCAGACCAGGAAGTTGGAGGTGCGCTGCTCCCCCGAACTGCGCACAAAAAGGTCCACGTCGGGGACCTCGGGGTGATAGAGGTAGCGCCCGATCGTGCGCTCGTCGATGCCGCGGGGGGAGATCCGCCCCGCCCTGACGTCCTCTCCGATCCGGCGGACGGCATCGGCGATCTCGGCCCGCCCGCCATAGTTGACGCAGAAGTTGAGCGTGATGATGTCGTTGCCTCGGGTGCGGCGCTCAGCGTCCTGCAGCTCGGAGATCACCGACTTCCACAGCCGCGGGGTGCGGCCCGACCACACCACCCGCACGCCCCAGCTGTCGAGCTCGTCGCGGCGCCGGTGGATGACGTCGCGGTTGAAGCCCATCAGGAAGCGGACCTCGTCGGGACTGCGGCGCCAGTTCTCGGTGGAGAAGGCATAGGCCGAGACGCACGTGACGCCGATCTCGATGGCTCCGGCGATGACGTCGAGCAGGCTTGCCTCACCGGCCTCGTGCCCCTCGGTGCGCTTCAGCCCCCGCTGGTTGGCCCAGCGCCCGTTGCCGTCCATCACGATGGCCACGTGGTCGGGCACCAGCTCTGCAGGGATGTCGGGGGGCTGGGCCCCGCTCGGATGCGGGAACGGCGGCACCGGACTGGCCTTGGGCGTGTCCCCGCGTCGGGCTGTGCGTCGCGACTCCCTCACGGCACCCGCTCCACCAGGCGCAGTGAGCGCACCCCGCGCTCCAGGTGCCAGTGCACGTGGGCCGAGGCGAGCTTGCTGGCCTCCCGGCGGTGCTTGAGGTCGCTGGCGTCGGCCTCGACCCAGTCACCGCTGAGCAGCGCCGCCAGCAGGATGAAGGTCTCGGGTGCGGGGGCTGCGCACCCGGGCGGTCGGCATACGGGACAGACCGCCCCACCAGAGGCGATGTCGAAGGCCCGGTGCGGCCCCTCGGCACCACACTTTGCGCAGTCGTGGAAGCTGGCCGCCCACCCGGCAATCGCCATGGCGCGCAGCAGATAGGAGTCGAGCACCAGCCCCGCCTCGTGGGTCTGCCCGGCGAGCGAGCTGAGCGCACCGGCGAGCAGGGCGAACTGCTGGACGGCGGGCTCACCCTCCTCGGTCAGCCGGTCGCAGGTCTCGAACATCGCGCTGGCTGCGGTCCAGGCCTCGTAGTCGCGGGCTATCGCATCGCCATACGACGCCAGCGACTCCGCCTGGGTGACGGTGTCGAGGTTGCGGCCCTCATAGCACTGCAGGTCCACGACCATGCCCGGCTC
Source organism: Ornithinimicrobium cryptoxanthini (assembly GCF_023923205.1). Classification (NCBI taxonomy): domain Bacteria; kingdom Bacillati; phylum Actinomycetota; class Actinomycetes; order Micrococcales; family Ornithinimicrobiaceae; genus Ornithinimicrobium; species Ornithinimicrobium cryptoxanthini. The sequence goes on from NZ_CP099490.1 coordinate 2,299,416, forward strand.
GAGGCGCGCGCCGAACTTCGACTTGGTGCGTCGCACCCCCTTGGCGACCGCGCGGACCTTGCCCCTGCCGCGCGTGAGCATGGTGACGATGCGATCGGCCTCACCCAGTTTGTGGGTGCGCAGGACGATCGCAGCGTCCCGATAGAGCGGCATGGCCCCAGTCTCCCACCCGGCACCGTCAGAGCCGGGTCACCGGGGTGAGTATGCCGCGTGTCTAGCTCCGCCCTGCGGGTGGAGCGCGCAGCACGAGGAGCGCGACGCCACCGAGCAGCAGGCTGAGTCCGGCCGCGCCGAGCGCCACGGCGCGGACGACTTCGGTCAGACCACCGAAGAGGGAGACGTCCCCGAGGGCGAACTGCGCCTCCTCGGCGCACTCGATCGTGCCGCCCTCCGGCCAACCGGACGCCTCGAAGGCTCCGTAGAAGGTCGTGCCGTCAACCTCGACCGGGTCCGTCAATGCACCGGCGATGCCGTTGAGGGGCACACCACTCACCGGATCACCGCTCTCGTCGAGGACCTCGCAGCCGAGATCACGATCATCGGCGCCCTCGGCACTGGAATAGACCATGACGCTCGACCCGAGCAACCCGGGTGCGGGGAGGGTGATCGGCGGACCCTCCACCGTGGCTGCACCCGGCTCGACCCGTGGCAGCAGGAGCGCGAACGGCAAAAGCACCGCCCCCAGGAGCAGCAGCATGGCGGCACCAAAGGTGAGCACGGAGCGCTGACGTTGCGAGAGCATCCGGAGATCTCATCACGGACCTCGCGGGGGCGTCGAATCCTGTGGGCGACCCGCGCGGTTTCCGCGTGACGAGCCTGGAGGTCACACCGGCTGACTGATCAACCTCAGCCCGATGCCTCCCCTGGCCAGCGTGGACACTGGACAAGATCCAACACCTGTTCTAATCTCGAACACATGTCCGTCGCACTGCAAGGATCGCTACTCGACCAGGTCGACGACGTCGGCCTCCGACCCCTGCGCGGCGCTGTGCAGCGCACTACCCTCACCGCGGGTGCCTGGATCGATGTGCGCCCAGGCTGGGTCACCGGTTCCGACGAGCTGTTCACCCGGCTCGCGCTGGGTGGACCGGCCGGTGTGGAATGGCGTGGGGAGCGCCGCGTGATGTGGGACAACGAGGTGGCCACTCCCCGACTGTTGCGCTTCTATGACGAGCGCGAGACTCTGCCAGACCCGGTGCTCACCCAGGCGCGGGAGGACCTGAGCGCCTACTACCGCCCCGAGCCGCACGAGCCCTTCCGGACCGCGGGCATGTGCCTCTATCGCGACGGGCGGGACAGCGTGGCCTGGCACGGGGATCGGTTCGGCCGCGGCAACAGCCAGGACACGATGGTCGCCATCGTCTCCATCGGTGCTCCGCGCGCCCTGCTGCTGCGGCCCAACGGGGGCGGCGCCGGCCGCACGGTCCGCCGGGTCATCGGGCACGGCGACTTGCTCGTGATGGGCGGATCCTGCCAGCGCACCTGGGAGCATGCGGTCCCCAAGACTGCCAAGCCGGTCGGGCCACGGATCAGCATCCAGTTCCGCCCGCGCGGGGTGCGCTGACGTCAGCGACGCAGCAGTTCGCGCACCTCGGCGGCCGAGTCCGCCTGCAGCGCGCGGGCAGCAAGGTCCTGTGCGTCGACCAGGCTGACCGCCCGGATGGCGTCCTTGACCGCCGGCACCGACGCGGCCGTGGCGCTCAGGTCGGTGACTCCCAGGCCGATCAGCAGCACCGCGAGGCCGGGATCGCTGGCGGCATCCCCGCACAGCCCCACCTCGACCCCCTCTGCCACGCCCGTGCAGGTTTCCCTGATCAGCTGCAGCACAGCAGGATCCGCGTGGTCGGTGAGCCCCTCGAGCAGGGCGCTGCCACGTTCGGCTGCCAGCACATACTGCGTCAGGTCGTTGCTGCCGATGCTGACGAAGTCGAGGAGCGCCGAGAGCGCCTCGGCCCGCAGCGCGGCTGCGGGCACCTCGATCATGATGCCGACCTCGAGAGCGTCCGGCCGTCCGTCCGGCAACCGGCCCGCGGCCTCGTCCAGCCGGGCCAGCGCCCAGTCGACCTCCTCCACCGTGGTCACCATGGGGAACATCACCCGCAGCGGGTGCTCGCGCGCGACCCGGCAGATCGCCTCGAGCTGGTCCACCAGCAACCTCGGGTCCTCCCGGAAGGCTCGGATCCCCCGCAGCCCCAGGAAGGGGTTGGCCTCGATGGGATGCGTGTGGAAGGGCAGCGGCTTGTCCCCGCCCACGTCCCAGGTGCGGATCGTCAGGGTCCGCCCGGGCAGTGACTCGGCGATCTGCTCGAAGGCGGCGATCTGCTCGGCGACGGACGGGGCCTGCGCGCGGTCACCGAAGAGCGCCTCGGTGCGGATGAGCCCTGACCCGTCGGCCCCGGAGTCCGCCGCCAGGGCAGCCTCAGCCACGCTGGCGAGATTGGCCTTGACGAGGACCGCGTGGCCATCTGTCGTGACGGCTGGTTCGTGGGCGTGCTCCAGCATGCGCCGTCGTCCGTCGGCCCGCTGCCCCAGCAGCTCCTCGAAGTCGTTGCGGGTCTGCTCGTCGGGGTCGATCACCAACCGTCCCGTCCGGCTGTCGAACGCCACGACCGTGCCGTCCTCCACGGTGTCCGCGGCGCGGGCCCCGGTCAGGACAGGAAGGCCCCGGGCGCGCGCCAGCAGCACTCCGTGCCCGGTTCCTCCACCGGCGACCGTGAGCACCCCAAGCGTGGTCACCGCGTCCACCTGCACCGCCGTGGCGGGGTCGAGCTCGTGCACCACCAGTATCCCGGGCCGTTCCAGGGTCACGGAAGCAGGCGAGCTTGGGGAGGCCTCACCCGCCAGCGCCCGCAGCAGGCGGTCGCCGACGCTCGAGACATCCGCCCCGCGCTCGCGCTGATAGACGTCGGTCAGGCCCTCGAACTGAGCGCGCAACACGCTGACCTGCGCGCGCACGGCGTCAGGGGCACTGACTTCCTCCCGGAGCGCCAGCCGCACCTGCTCGTCCAGGGCCGGGTCGTCCAGCATCGCCAGATGGGCATCGAAGACCGCGGCCTGCGCTCCCCCGACGCGGGTCTCGGTGTCTGCGCGCAGCTGCTCCAACTCCCGGCGAGCCTGCGCGAGCGCACGGTCATAGGCCTCCGTCTCATCGCCAGGGTCACCAGCGGTGTAGTCTTGCAGCTCCGGAGCAGGGTCCAGCCGGTAGGCCGGTCCGATGGCAGCCTCCAGCGCATAGGTGGGCCCGGTGCCAGAGCTGGGAACGGTGCCCGGACTCGTCTGCGGTGGGGCGGTCGCCGCAGTGGTGGCCCGAGTCGGTGCCAGGTCGCCGAAGCCGCTGTCAGCCAGGTCGCTCAGCGCGTCCAGAGCCTCCTCCGCGCCGGCGCCCCGTGCCTGGATCTCGAGGCGGTGCCCCTGACGCGCGTCCAGCGTCGCGATGGCCGTCAGACTCCGTCCGTCGACCGGTCCTCGTCCGGTCTCAAGATTGCGCACCCGGACCTGGACACCGGGGTGGGCGGCCACCTCCCGGACGAACCTGGCCGCTGGCCTGGCGTGCAGCCCGTGCGGCGCACTCACCGACACCTCCCGGGTCACCGCGGTCTCCCCCCAATTTTTGCCGGGGTTTCGCTGGTCCTGCTCGTCTTTTTGCCGGGGTTTCGCTGTTTCATCCGCAACAGCTCCCTGCCCGGTTCCGAGGTGGTGCGACTTGGCCATCAGACCCTGCTCCGCCTCAGCAGCCACCGCTTCCAGGTCGGCTCCGGCTCCTGCCGCCACAGCCGCACCGACCAGGCCCTCAACCAGTGGCGCGCTAGAGATGCGGACTCGACGGGCAACATCGGGGTCCACGAACTCTAGGGCCATCTCCGCCGACAGCACCGCACTACCGAGGTCGAGCAGCACCAGAACGCCGTCCCCGCTGTCCGCCGCGCCGATCGCCTCGGCCACCGCGGCAGCGTCCGTGCCGAAGGTCTCAGCATCCAGCCCCGCAGCGATCTTGATCGCCGGGCCGTTGGCCGGGTCAGTCATCTCCCCTGCCAGAGCCACAGCTGCGTCGGCCAGGGCACGGCTATGGCTGACCACCACGATCCCGATCATGACCAGCCTTCCTCACACATCAACAGATAACTACACACCGAGAAGGCTGGAGATCGACCAACGAAACCCCGGCAAAAATTGGTTGTGGACCAACGAAACCCCTGCAAAAATTGGTCAGGCCAGGGTGCGTGCGGCCGACTCCAGCAGCATCGTCGAGCTGGTCGCACCCGGGTCGATGTGTCCGCGGCTGCGCTCGCCCAGATAGCTCGCCCGGCCTTTGCGCGCGACCAGGTCCTCGGTGCCGTCCCGGCCCTTGGCCGCGGCCTCGGCCGCTGCCGCGAGGGCACCGGCCAGGTCACCGCCAGCACCGACGGCAGCGTCGAAGGCGTCCAGGGCAGGCGACCACGCGTCATACATCGTCTTGTCGCCGACCTCGGCCTTGCCGCGGGCCAGGATGCCCTCGACACCGGCCCGCAACGCGGCACCCACCTCCTCGGCGCCGGCCTCCTCCACCCCCGCAAGGGCACCACCCATGCGCAGGAAGAACGTGCCATAGAGCGGCCCGCTCGCGCCGCCCACGTTGCTGACCAGGCTCATGCCGACCTTCTTCAGATAGGCGTCGATCGCGGTGAACTCTTCCTCGTCCGCGAGACGCGCGGCACGGGCCATCCCGCGCTGCATGTTGCTGCCGTGGTCGGCATCGCCGATGGCCCGGTCGAGGTCGGTCAGGTAGTCGGCCTGTTCGGCGACGACGCCTGCGTAGTCACCGATCCACGCGGCGAAGGACTGCAGGTTCGCCACCCTCACACCCCCCACCGCAGGCCGGGGGTGTTCACGGGTGCGTCCCAGAGCCCGACCATGTCGTCATCGGCCTTGAGCAGCGTCACCGAGCAACCGGCCATCTCCAGGCTGGTGATGTAGTTGCCGACCAGGCACCGCGCGATCGTGACACCGGACCTCTCCAGGATCTGGGCCACCTCGGCATACATCAGATAGAGCTCGAGCAACGGGGTGCCACCCATGCCGTTCATCAGCACGATGGCGCCGGAGTCGCCGGTGAAGTCCAGGTCCGACAGGATCGGCTCGACCAGCATCTCGGCGACCTCACGGGCGGACGCGAGCGGGACTCGCTTGCGCCCGGGCTCGCCGTGGATGCCGATGCCGACCTCCATCTCGTCCTCGGCGAGCTCGAAGGTGGGCTTGCCGGCGGCGGGGACGGTGCAGGAGGTCAGCGCCATGCCCATCGAGCGGCCGTTGTCGTTGACCCTGGTCGCCAGCGCGGCACAGTCGGCCAGCGAGCGGCCCTCCTCCGCGGCCGCGCCCACGATCTTCTCCAGCAGCACGGTGGTGCCGACGCCGCGCCGGCCGGCGGTGTAGAGGGAGTCCTGGACAGCGACGTCATCATCGACGACCACGGCCTGGACCTGGGTGCCCGCGTCGGCGGCGGCCAGCTCGGCGGCCATCTCGAAGTTCATCACGTCGCCGGTGTAGTTCTTGACAATGTGCAGGACGCCCGCACCGCCGTCGACCTCCTTGGTCGCGGCCATCATCTGGTCCGGCACCGGCGAGGTGAAGACCTCGCCGGCGCAGGCCGCGTCGAGCATGCCCAGCCCGACGAAACCACCATGCATCGGCTCGTGGCCGGAGCCACCACCAGAGATCAGGCCGACCTTGCCGGGCCTGATCTGCTCCTTGCGATAGACGACCTTGTTGTCCAGGTCCACGCGCAACCGGCCTCGGTGGGCCGCTGCCATCCCTCGAAGCGCCTCGACGACGACGTCGGCGGGGTCGTTGATGAGTTTCTTCATGGCTACAGCAAACCACCATCGCGGTCCGGCCACCATGGCTCGGACCGGTGGGTTGTCGCGGGTCGCCGAGGGTGGGCTCAGCGGCAGGATCAGAGTCGGCCCAGGGAGACCCGAAGGTAGGCTCAGAAACCGAGGCGCTGCAGCTGCTTGGGGTCGCGCTGCCAGTCCTTGGCCACCTTGACGTGCAGGTCCAGGAAGACCTTGTGGCCGATGATCTTCTCGATCCCGGTGCGTGCCTGGGCACCGACCTGGCGCAGTCGGGACCCGCCCTTGCCGATGATGATCGCCTTCTGGCTGGGGCGCTCGACGAAGATGTTGACCCGCACGTCGGTCAGCGGCTTGTCCTCGGGTCGGTCCTCGCGGGGCACGACCTCCTCGACGACGACCGCCAGGGAGTGGGGCAGTTCGTCGCGCACACCCTCCAGAGCCGCCTCGCGGACCAGCTCGGCGATCATCACCAGGGTCGGCTCGTCGGTGAGCACGTCGTCGGGATAGAGCTTGGGCGAGACCGGCAGGAAGGAGGCGAGCACGGTCGCGACGTCCTCGACCTGGTCGCCCTTGGTGGCCGAGCACGGCACGATCGCGTCCCAGGTGCCGAGCTGGTCGATGGCGATGAGGTGCTCGGCGAGCGCCTGCTTGCCGACCGTGTCCGACTTGGTCGCCAGCGCGACGACCGGCACCCGCCTGGCCCGCCGCAGGTCGGCCAGGTCTCGCGCGATGAAGGTGTCGCCCGGTCCGGGGCGCTGGTCGGCGGGCATGCAGAAGCCGATGACATCGACGTCGAGCAACGTCTCGCGCACGAGGTCGTTGAGGCGCTGTCCGAGCAGCGTGCGGGGGCGGTGCAGCCCGGGGGTGTCCACCAGGATCAGCTGGTAGTCCTCCTCCGTGCGGATGCCGCGGATCGCGTGGCGCGTGGTCTGCGGCTTGCTCGAGGTGATCGCGACCTTCTGCCCGACCAGGGCGTTGGTCAGGGTCGACTTGCCGGCGTTGGGACGGCCCACCAGGCAGGCAAACCCGGCGCGGTATGCCGTGGCCTCGGGTGGCTGCTCGACCCCACCCGGGTGCGCGTGCTGGGGGCCGGGGTGGGACTGGCTCACGTGCGGTCCTCCGCGTCCTGGTCGGCACCGGCGCTTCCGGTGCTCTCCCCATCATCGTCCACACCAGGGTCGGCCGGGTCCGCCACCGGTTCGGCGTCGGGCTCCACCCGGTGCACCAGCACCGTGGCCACCCGGCGACGTCGGCCGGCCATCCGCTCAGCGGTCAGACGCAGCCCCGCCAGCTCGGCCCAGGAGCCGACGATCGGGACCATGCCGATCTCGGCCCCGAGCAGCCCCCCGACGGAGTCCACGTCCTCGGTCTCGAGCTCGACGTCAAACATCTCGGCAAGGTCATCGACCGGCATCGTCGCGGGCACCCGGACGCTGCCGTCCTCCAGGGTCTCGATCTCGACGACGTCCCGGTCATACTCGTCGGTGATCTCACCGACGATCTCCTCGATGATGTCCTCGATGGTGATCAACCCGGCCGTCCCGCCATACTCATCGATGACGATCGCGATGTGTGAGCGGTCCCGCTGCATCTCACGCAGCAGCCCGTCGACCGACTTCGACTCGGGGATGCGCTGCACGGGTCGCATCAGCTCGCTGACGGGCTCCTGGGAGTTGTCGGCGTTGGCGTTGACCGCGCGGGCGACGTCCTTGAAATAGAGGATGCCCTGCACGTCGTCGCTGCCCTCACCGATCACCGGGATCCGGCTGAATCCGGAGCGCAGGAACAGTGACATCGCCTGGCGCGCCACGCGGTCCTGGCGGATGGAGACCATGTCGGGCCTGGGCACCATCACCTCGCGGGCCACGGTGTCTCCGAGCTCAAAGATCGAGTGGATCATCTCGCGCTCACCGGCCTCGATGACCTGGCTCTCTCCGGCCAGGTCAAGCAGGTCGCGGAACTCGGCCTCGTTGGCGAACGGCCCCTCGGCATAGCCGCGACCCGGGGTGACCGCGTTGCCAAATATCACCAGCATCTTGGCCAGTGGTCCCAGCAGGATCCGCAGCACGCGGATGACCGGCGCGGACAGCAGCGCCACCTTCTCGACGTGCTGACGGCCCAGGGTGCGCGGGGAGACCCCGACGACCACGAACGAGATCAGCGTCATGATGCCGACGGCGATCAGTGCGGTGCGCCAGTGGCTGTCGGTCTGGGTGTCGACCGCGACCGTCACCGCGACCGCGGTCACGGCCTCGGCGACGACCCTGGTGAAGGCGGCCACTGCCAGATAGGCGCCAGGGTCGGCGACGACCCGCGCCAGCGCGTCGGCGCCGCGCTGGTCCTCCTCCTGCAGCTGCTCGACCCGGTGCCGGGAGATGCGCAGCAGGGCGGTCTCGCTGGCAGACAGCAAGAAGGCCACAAGGGTCGCCAGGATGGCGACGACGGTCAGGGTAATCACGGGGCTGCCTCGGTGTTCAGTGCTCGGTCGACGCGTCGGGGGCCGCGGTCGTGGTGCGTCCGCGCTGGGCCAGATAGGTCAGCAGCAGGGTGCGCTGCAGGTCAAACATCTCGCGCTCCTCGGCGGGCTCGGCATGGTCGAAGCCGAGCAGGTGCAGGATCCCGTGCGTGGTCAGCAGGAGGATCTCGTCCTCGACGCTGTGCCCGGCCTCGGTGGCCTGGGCGCGGGCCACGGACGGGCAGAGCACGACGTCGCCGAGCACCCCCTCGGGGGTCTCGGAGTCCGACCCCGGGCGCAGCTCGTCCATGGGGAAGCTCATCACGTCGGTCGGTCCGGGCAGGTCCATCCACTGCACGTGCAGGGCCGTCATGGCGTCCTCGTCCACGAGCGTGATGGCCAGCTCGGCGCGTGGGTTGACGCGCAGCTGGTCGAGCACGTGGCGGGCCAGGTCGTGCAGCTCCTGCTCGGCGACCGGGGCCGGGACCTCCCCGGACTCGTTGAGCACCTCGATGCTCACCGGCCACCTCCAGCCGTATGCCGTCTGGTCCGGTCAGGACCCCTGCGCCGGTCAGGCGACTGCTGGGTCTCGTCGTGCCTGCCGTAGGCCTCCACGATCGAGCTGACCAACCGGTGGCGCACCACGTCGGCGGCGGTGAGGTTGGCGAAGTGGATGTCCTCGACGTCGGCCAGGATGTCGCGGACCACGCGCAGACCGGAGCTCGTGCCGCTGGGCAGGTCGACCTGGGTGACGTCGCCGGTGACGACCATCTTGGACCCGAAGCCGAGCCTGGTCAGGAACATCTTCATCTGCTCGGCGGACGTGTTCTGAGCCTCGTCCAGGATGATGAACGCGTCGTTCAACGTGTTGTGCGTGACGAGGAAGTCGTCGGTGACATAGAGCGAGTCGGCTGCCGCCACCTGGATGCACACCGTCTCCCGCACCCCCACCGGCTCGATGCGGTCGACGAACCGCATCGGTCGGCCACCGGTATGCGCCTCGTAGGTGTCGCGCTTGCGCTTCATCCTGAAGGGTGCCACGCCAGCTGGCAATCTGATGTCGAGCACGAAGGCATCGTGCCGATAAGGCAGCGGCCGCCCGTTGGCCAGGCCGGGTTTGCGTCCTTCGGCAGGTCTCGCCCGCCAGTAGGCGGTGCCTCCCAGCGAGCGCACGAGGAACACCACGTCATCTCGTAGTCGCGGCGACGTGGTGGTGTACTGCACCCGGCAGGTGCGGCCCTTTTGCGTGACGGGGCCACCGTCGGTGTCCAGGAGTCCCTGGAGCACGGACAACCTCACCGCGACAGAGTTGAGCAGGTAGTCCTTCGGGACGAACTTGGTGTGGGAACGGGTGCCGGCCAGACCGAGCTCGCGCAAGATTGCGGTGACCGGATTGGCTGTGATGACACCCCCACGCCCGCCACCGCCCTTGCGGATCAGCACATAGTCGTGCGCACCATGCTCCCGCAGCTCAACGCCCTCCAGTGCTTCTTCGAGCGCCACCGCCAACTCTGCGTCAACAGTGGTGAAAGCGGGCGTTGTCGAGGTGGTGAGGCAGCCGTCCCCCAGCAGGAGCCCCAGCGCATAGGCGTCCATCGGCACCTCGCGCGGTGCTAGCTCTGGCGGTGCCATCATCGGAAGTTCGAACCGTCGGGCATGAGCTGCACGGAGCCGCCCGATCATCTCGCTGGTCTGCACCACGCGAGTGCGGCCGCGACGCTTGTCAGACGGGGTCCTGACCTGCCAGAGGTGCTCGCCGCACGCCAGGGTGGACGCGCCATCCTGGGTCGAGACCCGGTAGACCTCACGCTGCCCCTGCCGGTAGACGCCGAGTACGGCCGTCGCCACACCATGTGAACCGATGACGCGGTCCCCCACCTGAAGAGATCCGATGTCGCGGAAGCCCTCCGGAGTCAGCACCTGCGCGTCGAGTGGTTGTGCGCGCCCGCGCATGTAGGCCAGGGGGGCCACCTCGATGGTGCCGGCCGCCATCAGGCGCGGGATCGAGTCGGGGTCGACCATGTCGTGCAGCGCGTCATACAGCGGCCGCAGATAGGGGTCGATCTTGTCGTTGAGGGTGCCGGGCAGGAAGCCGAGCCGCTCTCCCGCCTCGACCGCCGGCCGGGTCAGGATGATGCGGTTGACCTGCTTGGCCTGCAGCGCCGCCACGGCCTTGGCCATCGCCAGATAGGTCTTGCCGGTGCCCGCCGGGCCGATGCCAAAGACGATCGTGTGCTTGTCGATCGCGTCGACGTAGTGCTTCTGGTGCAGCGTCTTGGGCCGGATCGTGCGGCCCCGGTTGCTGATGATGTTCATCGTCAGCACGTCGGCGGGGCGCTCGGCCGAGGCGCTGCGCAGCATGCCGATGGCGCGCTCCACCGCGTCGCGGTTGAGTGGCTGCCCCGCGGCCACGATGACGATCAGCTCGTCGAGCAGCCGCTCGATGATCGCCACGTCACCCGACGGCCCCACGAGACGGAACTCGTTGCCCCGCACCAGCACGTCGACGCGCGGGAAGGACCGCTCGATGGTGCGGAGCAGCTCGTCGCGCGGACCGAGCAGGGCGGCCATCGAGGTCTCCGGCGGGATCACCACCGTGTGCGTGGAGCCGCCGGCTCCCTCCCGCTCGCTGCTGCCGGTCCCTGCTGGCGCGGGGAGGTCGCTCGGTGCTGTGTGCTGGGGGTCGGTGTCTGCCGACCCCGGATGCTCAGGTTCTGTCATCAGGGGGCCAAGTCTAGCTGCGGCGCGGACCAACCGGTCCCAGCTGCTGGGCTCCCAGCACGTGCACGTGCACGTGGAACACCTCCTGGCCGGCGTCGGCGCCCACGTTGCTCACCACGCGGTAGCCGCTCTCGTCGATGCCCTCGAGGCGGGCCACCTCCCCCGCCGCGGTGAAGAGCTCCGCCACGCTGGCGGCGTCCTCCCCGGCCATCTGCGCCAGCGTGTCCTGGTGCGTCTTGGGGATCACCAGGACGTGGACGTTGGCTCTTGGGGTGATGTCCCAGAAGGCCAGCACGGTGTCTGTCTCATAGACCGTGTCGTGCGGGATCTCCCCGGCCACGATCTTGCAGAAGAGGCAGTCGCTCGAAGTCATGCCCTCACGCTACTGGCCGCCAGTGGTGCGGGTCGACGGGAGGGCTCGCGGACAGGGGTGTCAGGCCGGGCGGGAGCGGGCCGACGTGGCGACCGCTGCCATCCCGGCCAGGACCGAGGCAGCCGCGACGGCGAGGAAGGCGGCCTGCATCGATCCGGCATACAGCGCGGTGAAGACGGCGCCGACGGCGGCGAGCGCCACCGCTGACGCGAGCGCCTCGCTGACCTGCAGGGAGGAGGAGTTGCGGCCGAGCTCCTCAGGGGTGGACAGGCGCATGGTCATCAGAGAGGTCGTCGGATAGGCCAGCCCGACGCCGCCCTGGGTGATGCCCCAGATCACCAGGAGGGTCCAGCCGGGCCAGCCGAGGCCGACGGCGGTGAACAGCAGTCCCGTCCCGAGCAGGATGACCGAGCAGCCGACCACCATGACCCGCGCCCGGTCGACCGAGCCGCCCAACCGTCCCTGCAGCCAGGAACCGCCAGCCCAGGTGACCGCGCCGACAGCCAGGGCACCACCAGCCTGGGCCGGGCTGTAGCCGTGCAGGTCCTGCAGCAGCAGCGGCAGATAGGCCTCAGTGGCCATGAACGAGGCCCCGATCGCGCCGCGAGCGGAGATCACCGACGGCAGTCCCCTGCCGAGGGTGAGAGTGCCAGGAGGCAGCAGCCGCCAGGCGGCGACCCCGAGCGCGATCGCGAACGGCAGGCCGATCAGCACGTCCCGCCCGGAGATCGCCTCACCACCGAGGTTCAGCACCCCGACGCTCAGGGCCGCCAGCACCGCCCAGAAGATGGTGGACACTCCGAGATGGGCAGCGTCCTCGCTGGGCTCGGTGCGTCCGAGCGCGGGCAGCAGGACGGCCATGCTGAGCAGGACCAACGGCGCCACCCCGAGGAAGACCCAGCGCCACCCCACGTGCTCGACCACGACCCCGGTCAGCACGGGGCCGAGCAGGCCCGGCACGACCCAGGCCGCCGCGAGCAGGGAGAACATCTGCGGCCTCAGCTCGTCCGGGATCCCCTGCGCGATGACGACATAGATGGCGACGATGGCCATCCCGCTGCCGAGGCCCTGCAGGCCGCGGGCTGTCACGAAGAGCTCCATGCTGGGGCTGAGCCCGGCCGCGAGCAGCCCGGTGGCAAACGTGGCGGCTCCCGCGATCAGGACCGCGCGCGGGCCGGACCGGTCTGACCACCACCCGCCCAGGATCATGCCGATGACGCTGGCGGCGATGGTCGCGCTGAAGGCCAGGGCATAGAGACCGAGTCCGTCGAGGGCCCGGGCCACGGTGGGCATGGCGGTGCCGACAGCGATGTATTCCACCGCGAACAGCGAGATCAGAGCCGTGCTGCCGATCGCGATCTGTCGCAGCTCTGGAGCGAACAGTGAAGAGGGCAGTGCCTCGTCGGGCAGCGTCACGCCCATCGGGACCGGCCGCTGAGCAGCGCCAGCGCGGCGGATCCGGCGGTCGAGGTGCGCAGCACGGTGTCGCCCAGGCGCACCGTGCGGGCCCCGGCGTCGACCAGAGCCTGCGTCTCCTCCGGGCTGATGCCACCCTCCGGCCCCACGACCAGCAGCACCTCGCCCTCGACCGGCAGCTCTGCGGAGGCGAGGGGCTCGTGCGCCTCCTCGTGCAGGACGAGTGCCAGGTCGGCTGCCCGGACCCGTTCAAGGAGGGTGGACTGGTGGGCGAGCTCGGCGAGGACGGGCACCCTGGCGCGCCGGGCCTGCTTGGTCGCGGCCAGGAGCGTGCGCTCCCACTTGGCGTGGGCCTTGGCGGTCCGCTCGCCGCGCCAGACGACGACGCTGCGCGACGCCGCCCAGGGGATCACCTCGTCCACGCCGAGCTCGGTGGCCACCTCGATCGCCAGGAGATCGCGGTCGCCCTTGGCGAGCGCCTGCACGAGGGTGAATCGGGGCTGCGGCACGGGCTCGTCGGTCAGCTCCTCGACGACGAGATCGAGCTCGCCCCTGCCGACGACGTGGACCCGGCCGCGGGCGACCCGACCGGAGCCGTCCGCCACAAGGAGCTGCTCACCGGGGGCGAGCCTGGTGACCGTGGCGGCGTGCCGCCCCTCGGGGCCGTCCAGCACGACCACGTCGCCCGGAGCACGTCCCTCGAGCGCCCGGGCGCCCACGAAGAACAGGGGGGCGCTCACCTCGCGGAGAAGGCTTCCTTGAGCTTGCCGAAGATGCCGGAGCTGGCCGGGGCCATGCGACCCACGGGCTGGGACTCGCCCCGCTCCTCGGCCAGCTGGGCCAGGAGCTCACGCTGGCGGTCATCGAGCTTGGTGGGCACCCGGACATCGAGGTGGACGATGAGGTCGCCACGGCCCGTGCCCCGCAGGTGAGTCACGCCCTGGTCGTCCAGGGTGATGGTGTCCTGTGCCTGGCTGCCGGGCCTGAGGTCCACCTCGGTCGGCCCGTCGAAGGTGTCCACGATCAGGGTGGCCCCGAGGGCAGCGGCGGTCATCGGCACCTCGACCGAGCAGTGCAGGTCGTCGCCGCGCCGACGGAACGTGTCGTGCGGGCGCACGGCGATCTCGACATAGAGGTCACCGGCCTCGCCACCCCCGGGGCCGACCTCGCCCTCGCCTGAGAGCTGGATGCGGGTCCCGGAGTCGACGCCCGCCGGCACGCGCAGGGTCAGGTCACGACGGGCGCGGATCCGCCCCTCCCCGGCACAGTCGACGCACGGTTGCTCGATGAGCTCGCCGAAGCCGCGGCACTCGTGACACGGCCGCGTGGTCATCACCTGGCCGAGGAAGGAGCGCTGCACGGACTGGACCTCGCCGCGACCGCCACAGGTCAGGCAGGTGCGGGTGCCGGTGCCGGGCTGGCTGCCCGCACCCTCGCACGTGGAGCAGCGACCGGCGGTGTCGATGACCAGGGTCTCCTGCCCGCCAAAGACGGCTGTCTTGAGGTCGATGTCCAGGCGGACCAGGGCATCCTGTCCGCGCTGGACCCGTGAGCGCGGCCCGCGGGACCCGGCTGCGGCACCACCGAAGAACGCGTCCATGATGTCGCTGAAGCTGAACCCCTGGCCAAAGCCCTGGCTCGCCCCGGCATACGGGTCCTGACCACGGTCGTAGGCCGCGCGCTTGGTCGCGTCGGAGAGCACGTCATACGCCTGGCTCACCTTCTTGAACTCGACCTCCGCCTCCGGGCCGGGGTTGACGTCAGGGTGCAGCTCGCGGGCCTTCTTGCGGTAGGCGCGCTTGATGTCCTGCGCGGCCGCGTCACGCGACACGCCCAGGTCGGCGTAGTAGTCGTTCACTGCAAAAACCTCTCTAGCTGTCCAGGATCTCGGACACGTAGTGCGCTACAGCCCGCACCGACGCCATCGTCGTGGGGTAGTCCATCCGCGTCGGCCCGACCACACCCAGGCCTCCGGCGCTGCCATAGGTGGTCGTCACCACCGACGTCGACTGGAAGCCTTCATAGGTGTTCTCGGCACCGATGCTGACGGCCACGGCCTCCTCGTCAATGAGGGTGGCCATGTTGGACATCAACTTCAAAAGCACCACATGTTCTTCCAGGGCCTCCAAAACGGGGCCGATGGAGAGGGGGAAGTCGGTGACCACCCTGGCCAGGTTGGCCGTGCCAGCCAGGACCACGCGCTCCTCAGTCTGCGCCGACAGGGCCTCTCCGAGCGAATCGACGACAGCCTGCGCCACCACCTTGTCCCCCTCCACGATGCCGTCCATGGCCGCCGCCAGCAGGGCCGGCACGTCGGGCAGGGGACGCCCGGCGGCCACCGTGTTGAGCACGGTGCGCACCTCCCGGACGGTCTGCTCGCCCCGCAGGTCGCTCAGGTCACGGCCCACGTCAACCACCCGCTGCTCGACCCGGCCGGTGTTGACGATCAGGACGACCATCAGCCGGGTGCCGCCCACGGGCACCAGCTCGATGTGGCGCACGGAAGAGCGGGCGAGCGAGGGATATTGCATGACGGCGACCTGGTTGGTCAGCGAGGCGAGCAGCCGCACCGACCGGTCCACGACGTCGTTGAGGTCGACGGCGCCGGCGAGGAACTCCTGGATCGCGGTGCGCTCGGCCCTGGTCATCGGCTTGATGGCGGCCAGCCGGTCGACGAAGACGCGGTAGCCGGCGTCGGTCGGGATCCGTCCGGCGCTGGTGTGCGGCGCGGCGATCAGACCCTCGTCCTCGAGCTGGGCCATGTCGTTGCGCACCGTGGCAGCGGAGACGCCAAGCTGGTGCCGCTCCAGCAGTGACTTCGAGCCCACCGGCTCCGAGGTCCGCACATAGTCCTGGACGATGGCACGCAGGACTGTGAGCCGTCGCTCGTCACTGCTCATCCCGGTCTCCTCCTCCGACACTCCCTGGCACTCGTATGGGCCGAGTGCCAGTCTAGCGCCGTGGGGCACACGTGCCTGCCGTGCTGGTGCCTGACGGAAGTTGCCGCAGGTCACGATCGGGTCACGACGGGACTGATCGCTGCGTTCGCCACGACCCTGTGCGGTATCAATGGCGCAAGGGTCCTTCAGAGTCTGTGAGGCGGGTGGGCATGACGGCACGAAGGCGGGGTCGAGGGCTGCTCGTGGCCCTGGCGAGCCTGTTGGCACTGGCGCTCGCGGCCGGGGTCGGCTGGTGGGCGGCCAGGGCCACCCTGGAGCCGCAGACACCCGAGTCGGCCGCGACGGCACCGGATGTCGTGTGGGCGGAGGCGACGACCTCGAGCGTGGGTCGGTCACTGCCGTTGTCGACGACGCTGCGCCAGCCAGCTCGCACCGTGGCCTCAAACGCCCTGCCGGGTGTCGTGCTGTCCACTGCTCCGGGTGAGGTGGAGCAGGGATCCACGGTCTATGTCGTGGCCGGCACCCCGGTGCGGGTCGTGGAGGGCCAGGTCCCGTTCTATCGCGATCTGACCCGGGGCACGGAGGGTGAGGACGTCGCGCAGCTGCAGCAGGTCCTGGTCGACCTGGGCCACCTGGACGGGGAGGCCGACGGAGACTTCGGCTGGCGCACCGAGCGCGCGGTCAAGGCGTGGCAGAAGGAGCTCGGTCAGCGGCAGACAGGCACCATCCCGCTGGGTGAGCTAGTGGCGGTCGACCAGCTGCCGACCGTCATCCAGCTCGGCGAGACAATCGTGCGCGGTGCGACCCTCGGCGGCGGCGAGGAGGCGGTGCTGGCCCCCACCGGCGAGCAGCAGTTCGTCGTGGTCGTCACCCAGGACCAGGCCCGGATGATCCCCGCCGAGGCGACGGTGCAGGTCACCTGGCAGGAGCAGACCTGGCAGGCGGTCATCACCAGCTCGGAGCAGGACGACTTCGGCAACACCGAACTGTCCCTGTCCGCACCCGATGGCGGTCCCGTCTGCGGCGACGCGTGCGACACGCTGCCCGGCGATGCCCAGGTGACCCTGCGGTCCGAGATCGTCATCGTGCCCCGCATCGAGGGCACCGCGGTGCCCGCCGCAGCGGTGCACACCCGGGCCGACGGGTCGGCATACGTCATCACCGAGTCCGGCGAGACCGAGGTGACCGTGCGCGGCTCCGGGGGTGGTGTCGCGATCGTGGACGGCATCGAGGTCGGCACCCGCGTCCAGGCGCTGTCCGGCGCTCCTGGCGCCCCCGCACCTGCTCCGCAGCCCGCGCCGCAGGACACGGTGCCACCCGCGGACGAGGGCGGCGACGAGGCCCCCACGACGGAGGGCTGAGGTGCTCGCGGTGCGGGACCTGTCCTTCGCCTACACCCGCGGTGGTGAGGAGCTGTTTGACGGCCTGACCCATGAGTTCACCCCCGGCAAGGTGACCGCGGTGACCGGGCCGTCGGGGCGCGGCAAGTCGACGCTGCTCTATGTCCTGGGCCTGATGCTCACCCCTTCCCGCGGCGAGGTGATCCTCGCCGGGGAGCCCGTCAGCCGCGCCTCCGACACCGTGCGCTCCCGCCTGCGTGCAGCCGAGATCGGGTTCGTCTTCCAGGACGCCGCGCTCGATGCCTCCCGCATCGTCCTGGACTCGGTGATCGAGCCGGCGCTGTATGCCGGATGGTCGCCTCGGCGCGCTCGTGCCCGTGGCCGGGAGCTGCTGGAGCAGATGGGTGTGGCCGCCCGCGCCGACCACAAGCCCGGTGAGATCTCCGGTGGTCAGGCCCAGCGGGTCGCGGTGTGCCGGGCCCTGGTGACCGATCCGGCCGTGGTCCTGGCCGACGAGCCCACCGGCAACCTGGACCGAGGCAACGCTGAGGGTGTGCTCGCTGCGCTGACGCGTGCGACGAGCCACGGCCGGGACGGGGACGGTTCCGGCCGGACCGTGGTCATCGCCACCCACGACCCGTTCGTGCTGGAGCACGCCGACGAGGTGCTTGCCCTATGAAGTGGGCATCGCGCGGTGGGGCATCGTGAGGTGGGCACCGTGAGGTTCCTGTCCCTGGTCCGGGAGTCGCTCTCGACAGCCTGGGCCAACAAGGTGCCCACGGCACTGGTCGCCCTGCTGGTCGCCATCATGTGCGCAGCCACCCTGGCCACCGTCGGGCGCACCGCTGCCGCCGAGCAGCAGGTGGCCGACCGTCTGGACGCCGCCGGCTCCCGCCTGCTCGTCGTGACCGACACACGGGGCGGGGAGCTCATCACCCCGGCCGTGGTCCAGCTGTCACAGGAGCTGTCCGTCAGCGAACGGGCAGTCGGCGTGCAGATCCCGGTCGATGTCGTCAACAAGGTGGTCGGCCCAGGAGGCACCCGCGTGCCCGCCTGGACGGTCGACGGCGACCTCACCGACGTGCTGACGCTCACCGCCGGGCGCTGGCCGGGACCGGGCGAGGCCCTCGTCGCCGAGCGGGCCCAGCAGACCCTGGGGATGGATGACCCGGTGGGCGCAGTCCAGTTGGCCTCGTCGACGCAGGTCGGTGACTTCTCCGTCGTGGGTTCCTTCACTCCCAAGGAGCCGTTCGGTGCGTATGCCGCGGGGCTGGTGATCGCGGCTCAGCCCGGCGCCCCGTCGGACTCGCTCTATGTCGTGGTCACCGACTCTGCCGTGGCCTCCGCGGCCCAGTCGGCGGTGATCGGCCTCGTCGCCCCGCCGGAGTTCGACTCCATCGCGATCCAGTCTCCGGTGGCCCTGGCTGAGCTGCAGGCCGAGGTCGCCGCTGACCTGGGGACCTTCGGCCGCACCCTGCTGCTGGGCGTGCTCGGCGCCGGCGCCTTCCTGGTCGCGATCGTGGTGCTGGCCGACGTGCTGGTCCGCCGCAAGGACCTCGGCCGCCGCCGGGCCCTGGGCGCCACCCGCGGCGCGATCGTGGCGATGGTGATGGGGCGCACCCTGCTGCCTGCGCTGCTCGGAGCGGCGATCGGCGTGGGCGCCGGCCTGTGGCTGGCAGCACGGCTCGCCGCCGTCCCACCGTGGCAGTTCACTGCCGGCACCGCGATCCTGGCCGTGCTCGCGGCGGTCGCGAGCGCCATACTCCCTGCCTTGTATGCCGCCACCCGCGACCCCGTGCGAGTCCTGCGCACCCCCTGACGCTGCACACACGACCCCAGTCCGGTGCAACTGCATGCATCCTTCACGCCGCATGGGGAGGCGAATTCAAGGGGTCTGCGCAACGGTGAGTAGTTCGGCGAGTCTAGCGGCGGGAGTCGCGAAGCCGAGTGTTTTGCGGGGTCGGGTGTTCAGGAGGTCCTGGGCGTCACGGACTTCTTCGTCGGTGACCTTGGCGAAGTCGGTGCCTTTGGGGAAGAAGTCACGGATCAGGCCGTTGGTGTTCTCGTTGGTGCCGCGTTGCCAGGGTGAGTGCGGGTCACAGAAGTAGACCTGGCAGTCACTGGCCAGTGTGAAATCAGCGTGCTCAGCCAGCTCAGATCCTTGGTCCCAGGTGATGGTTCGGCGCAGGTCGCCCGGGAGGTCGGCGACCATCTGGATCAGGGCCTGGGTCACGGTCGGGGCGTCGTGGCGGTCCGGGAGTCGGTAGATCAGCACGTTGCGGGTGGCCCGCTCGGCCAGGGTGATCAACGCGGTGGCGCCCTTGGCACCGATGACGAGGTCTCCTTCCCAGTGGCCGGGCACGGCCCGGTCGGCCACCTCGGCAGGTCGGGCGCTGATGTGGTTGTCCTCATCGATCCAGGACCGGCTGCTGGCCTTGGGCGGCAGCTTGGAGCGGGGCTTGCGGCTCGTGCGGCCGGTGCGGGTGGCCTTGGCCACCTTCACCTCGTGACGCAGGGAGCCTTTGCCCTGGACGTACAGCGCTTGGTAGATCGTCTCGTGGGACACCCACATATCTTCCTCGTCCGGGTAGCTGAGACGCAGGTCAGCAGCGACCTGCTCGGGCGACCACCTCTTGTTCAGCCGCTCGATCACCGCGGCTCGCAACCGCGGGCAGGACAACCGGCGGGCCTGCGGACGGGCCGCCGCGGCAGTGGCAAGGTCCTGCGCGGCCCGAGCGCGGTAGCCGGCTCGGTCAGCGAACCGGGCCAGCTCCCGACCGATCGTGGAGCGGTGCACGCCCAGCACCCTGGCGATATGGGCGTTGGTCGCGGTGGTGCCAGCCAGGTGCTGGAGCACCCCGCGCCCGGCCTGGGTCAACCGGCCCCGCTCATCGCGGTAGTCCTCATCCATAGGTACAGCAGGTACCAGGCTCGCGCGAGCCGCCGCCCGCGACGCGCCGTCCAACCCCCCGATCCCACCGGGTTGCCCGGACCACCCCTGCGCGACGATCCACCGGTACAGGGTCGACTCGTTGATGCCGAGCGTGCGGGCGACCGCTGTCAGGCTCTTTCCCTCGGCAAGCATTCCGAACGCTTCGGCGCGACGCTGTGCACTGCTCGGCTGGCCCACCTGACCGGCCACCCGCACCGGAGCGATCAACTCCTCCCCGGCCGGGGTCAGCAAGCCCCGGGCATCGACATAACCGCCCTCAAGGAAGCCAGCCGGCAACAGCTCCGGTCGCAAGACGAGCTGGTCGGCGGCCACACCCGTGGCCCGCACCCAACGAAGCACCGACGACCGGTCCCGGGCCAAGACCCTGCCCACCTCCTCCAGAGCCATCCCAGCAGCCACCAAACCCAGACCATACGAACGCAGCACCATGCCTCCCGGCAGATTGGTGTTGCGCTGACCCCTGAACCCAAGGGAACTCACGTGAAGGATGGGTGCAGTTGCACGCCGCGGCAGCCTTCAGATCACCAGGTCGGCGTCCGACTGCGTGTGAGATTGGCGACACGCCGCCGCTGGGGTTAGTCCCAGAGGCGACGCACCGCTACAAATGATGTGGTTGCCCTGCCTGGTATGAGCCTGCAGGGACCCCGGCTTGTCCAGAGCCGTCACAGATGAGGTGTGGGCCCTCGCAAAGTATGAGTTTGCGAGGGCCCACTGTGTGTCCGGGGTGATGCTCCGAACGACCAATCAAGTAGTCGGTTGGCTCGCGCCACCTCAGCACAGGTGGTGGTCACCGGGACGAACCCGGATCGCGAATCCGCGACCGTGTCTTGCGGTCAGCTTCTCGTTGCCGAGATGCGTAGGGACAGTTGTAGTCGCCTTCCCTCACGAAAGCAAGGGGTTGGGAAGGAAAAGTTCACAAACTCGGCGTGTCCTCGGCGTGTCGCGATCACGAACGCGATTGGGTGTGCAGTTCCGGCCGTATCCCCACCGTCGCCAGCGCGTCATACGAGCAGTGTCCGACCCGCTGCCTACGCTGTGGGAGTGAGCGATCGATATGGCACCGATGTCCTGTCCGGCGACTGGCGCGCACCGCGCGGCGGGCGCGCCGTGCCCACCGAGGCTGAGTCCGGCCTCGTCGTCGAGGATGTCCAGACCGGTTTTGTCGGCGCCGTCGTGCGCGTCGAGAAGGCGGGCGGCATGCAGGTCCTGCACCTGGAGGACCGCCACGGCCGCACCAAGGGCTTCCCGCTCGGCCCCGGCTTCCTGCTCGACGGCAAGCCGGTGATCCTCACTCCCCCGACCGCCGAGTCCCGCCAGGCCCTGGCGCAGGCCAGGGCAGCGACCTCACGCACGGCGAGCGGCTCCCGCGCCGTCGCCCACGCACCGGCCAGGGTGGCCGCCGGCTCACGCATCTTTGTCGAGGGCAGGCATGACGCCGAGCTCGTGGAGAAGATCTGGGGTGACGACCTGCGTGTTGAGGGCGTGGTGGTCGAGCTGCTCGAGGGCGTCGACGACCTGTCAGCCGTGATCCGTGACTTCGCGCCCAGCCGGGACCGGCGGATGGGCGTGCTGGTGGACCACCTGGTCCCCGGCACCAAGGAGGACCGGATCGTGCGGGCCGCCGAGAAGCTGCCCCAGTCCCGGTGGGTGCGCATCCTCGGCCATCCCTATGTTGACGTGTGGCAGTCCGTCCGCCCCGCACGGCTGGGTCTGACTGCCTGGCCGGTGATCGAGCGGGGCCGCCCCTGGAAGGAGTCGGTCCTCGCCGAGCTCGGGTGGGCCCATCGCAATCAGGCCGATGTTGCGAGAGGATGGAAGCAAATCCTGGGCTCCGTGCGTTCCTACGGTGACCTTGAACCCACGTTGCTCGCCAGCGTCGAGGAACTGATCGACTTCGTCACCGTCCCACAGGAGGACTGACATGACCGACAACCCGCAGCAGTGGCAGCCGGGCCAGACCCCGCCGCCTCCGCCCCACAACCCGCAGCAGCCCGACCAGTCCGGGCAGCAGCAGAACCCCGGACCCCAGGGCCCACCCCAGCAGAGCCAGTGGCAGGGGCAACCCCAGCAGGGAGGTTGGCAGGGGCAACCCCAGCAGAGCCAGTGGCAGGGGCAACCCCAGCAGGGAGGTTGGCAGGGTCAGCCCGTCCAGGGCGGGCCCGGCCCTCGCCTGGCCGAGTCCGACGAGCGCACGTGGATGCTCCTGGCTCACCTGTCCGCGCCGATCGCCTACGTCGTCAGCCTTGGCACCCTGAGCATCCTCGGCCCCCTGTTGATCTGGTTCGTCCGCAAGGACGACAGCCAGGCGGTGCGCATGGCCGCGTCCGGTGCCTTCAACTTCAACCTGACTTTCTGGCTCCTCTATCTGCTCGGCTGGGTGGCCGGAATCGCCACCCTTGGGCTGGGCTTCCTGCTGGTGATCCCGTTCTGGATCGTGCTCTTCCTGGTTGCCGTCTATGTGCACATCAAGGGCACCATGCGGGCGGCGCGTGGTGAGACCTACATCTATCCGTTCCAGCTCAAGGTGCTGAACTGAGCTGATCCGGCCGCGCCGGGTTGGGCTTCGCGCCAGCAAAACCTTCACAAAAATGCGTGAACGGTGAGCAAAACCCCTATGAAAATGGGTTAGGTGGCGAGGAGGCGGTGCACGACGGTGTCGGCCAGGAGTCGACCGCGCACCGTGAGCAGGGCTCGGCCGGCGAGGGCAGCCCGGCCGTCGATCAGGCCGTCGGCGATCAGTCCGGCGACGGCCGTCCGCCCGGCGCCGTCGACCTCAATGAGGTCGAGCCCCTCCACCAACCGGATCCCGAGCAGCACCGCCTCGTCGTGACGCTGCTCGGGCGTCAGCACCTCGCGCCCCGCCCCGGGCGAGACACCGGCGGCGACCCGATCGGCATACGGCGCAGGGTGCTTGACGTTCCACCACCGCACCCCGCCGACGTGGCTGTGCGCTCCCGGACCGATCCCCCACCAGTCGGCCCCCCGCCAGTAGTTCACGTTGTGCAGACACCGGTTCTCTTCTGACAGAGCCCAGTTGCTGATCTCGTACCACCCATAGCCAGCTCCGCCGAGGAGCTGCTCGGCCAGCTCATACTTGTCGGCCCCGTCATCGTCGTCCGGCATGGTGACCTGCCCGCGCCGCACCTGGGCCGCCAGCCTGGTGCCCTCCTCCACGACCAGCGCATAGGCCGAGACATGGTCCGGCGCCAGGTCGATGACCGCCTCGAGGCTCGAGCGCCAGTCCGCCAGCGACTCACCGGGCGTGCCATAGATCAGGTCGAGACTGACCTGCATCCCTGCCGCCCGCACCGCGGCGACGGCCGAGCGCACGTTGGTGGGGTCATGCGTGCGGTCGAGCGTCGCGAGCACGTGCGGCACCGCCGACTGCATGCCCAGGCTGACCCGGGTGAAACCACCGGCGGCCAGGGTCTGTGCGACCTCGGGAGTGATCGTGTCCGGGTTGGCCTCGGTCGTCACCTCTGCGCCGGTGGCAAGGCCGAACTGCTCGCGTATGCCGTCGAGCACCGTGACCAGGTCCTGCGGCGGGAGCATGGTCGGGGTGCCACCGCCCACGAAGACGGTCGCCACGGGAGGCGCGCCCTCCCCCAGCACCTCCCGGGCGATCCGCAGCTCCGCCAGCGCCGCGTCCGCATAGGTGTCGACCGTGGCACCGTGACCACCCAGCTCAGACACCGTGTAGGTGTTGAAGTCGCAGTAGCCGCAGCGCACCCGGCAGAACGGGACATGGACATAGATGCCGAAAGGCCGCTGCCCCAGCCCGACGACCGCGCTCTGCGGGAGTCGACCGTCTGCGGGCACGGGGTCTCCCACTGGCAGTGCTGACGGCATGCGCCCAGTGTCTCAGCCAAAGGTGCCGGTGACCGAAACGCGGCGGCGAACATTCCTCATGCAGCCCCGCCCCGTCTCGCGGGTCAGTCTCGTGCGCTGCAGCAACACCCAACCTCCCCACGAGATTGGTGGGGCCGCATCGATCAGCGCGGCTATTGGCTCTCGGGCCCAGCTGCCGCCCTCGGTATCGCCCTCACACCGCACGTCCGGGAGCACGGGATGGGCGTGCCGGTCCAGCCGCGTCCTCGCAGGGTGTCGGCGAGATCCTGGGCAAGGTCGCAGGGGTCATCCTCGACGTCCCACCAGGTCGCACGCACGGTGAGGACTCCTCGGGCGCTGCTCTTGCGGTCTCGCCGTCGGTCTGACCGAAACGCCCCCGCGTGGAAGGCCAGCCCGTCGATCTCGGCACTCACCGCGAACTGCTTGTTGGCGAAGTCAGCTCGGGTCTGACCCATGATGACCTGCATCGCGAAAGGCGGCAGCTCGTGCGCCCGCACCACGCCGTGGAGAAATCGATGCTCAGCCAAACTTTCGAGCCCGTCCGTGAGGTCGCCCAGGATCAGCCGGAGCGGTCGCCGCATGCGGTGCCCCCGCCGAGAGGCCAGTTCCTCGATGATGCGCTCCGGAGTGGTGAACCCCTTCTGACAGACCTTGGCCGCCAGCGCAATGACATCGTCCACCGCGGCCCCGGGGACATCTGCAACGTCCACGACCGCGCGGTGCAGCGACGTCGTCCGGTAGCCGTTGACCGAGCGCGCTCGGGGCAGATCGCGGGTTCTCACAAGGACTGCGCCGTCGACACGTCGACGACGATCGTGCGGGACAAGCACGGTCCACTGCGTCGGAGGGGGCCCGACGCCCCACACCCATAGGGCCGACCCGTGGCTCAGCAACGCGTCCTCACCGGCAGCCAACAGCACCGCCCACGCCACCGCGTCGTCGCCCACCGGGCCGCTGTGCGTGAGGTAGACGCCACGGTGCAGCCGCTGCCACTTCCCGGCCTGAAGGCGTGCACGGACCGCGCCAGGGGTGAGTCCGGCCCTGAGCGCCTGCTGCAGCGTGACGACACCGCCCTGCCACCGGGCCACTCGCTTCCAGTCCATCGCCCCACCGTCGCAGGAGCGGCACCCGCAACTGCGGGTTATCCACAGCACGCGGCGCCGCGTCACCTGCAGCGGCACGCCCGGCTCTCCGAGAGCCACAACCTCGTGGATCAATCTCGCGCACGGAAGCAGCGCCCAACTTCCCCACGAGATCGCGACGGCCCGGTCGAGGCCGGAAAGGAGTTGCGCACAAGGCGCTCCTTTGGTTCACTAGTCGAGTAATGAACCAAGGAGGAGTGCTGCATGTTCGAGGGACGTGAGCCGATCTACCACCAGATCGCCGAGGCGATCCGTGGCGAGATCCTCTCTGGCGCGCTCGAGGAGGAGGACCAGGTCATGTCGACCACGCAATACGCCACGACCTATCGCATCAACCCGGCCACGGCCGCAAAAGCGTTTGCGCAGCTCGTCGACGAAGAGGTTCTCTACAAGCGGCGGGGCGTCGGCATGTTCGTCGCCCCGGGCGCGGCCACGAGGCTACGCTCCGCGCGGCGCTCCGCCTTCTTCACCGAGCGTCTGGACCCGGTGATCCGAGAAGCAGACCTGCTGGGCCTGACCACCGATGACCTGATCGCGCACCTGACCGCGCACCGCCCAGACGCACCGCACGATGCCGCCGCGACCGCCATACCGCCCGACCAGCCGCGCAACCAGAACACCAAGGAGAGCCGATGACCGGCTATGCAGTCCACACCGAGGGCCTCAGCCTGAGCTATGGAGACGACCCCGCGCTGACCGGCGTCGACCTCGACCTCGCACCCGGCCGCATCCACGGCCTGCTGGGCCGCAACGGTGCTGGCAAGACGACGCTGATGTCTGTGCTGGCAGCCCTGCGCCGCGGCACCGGGACCGTCCGCGTTGACGGGCAGGACCCGTTTGAGAACGAGGCGGTCATGGAGGACGTCTGTCTCATCCGCGAGAGCGGCGACACGCTCACCGACGAGCGGCTGCGGACCAACCTGGACTTCCTTGAGGATGCGCGGCCGTTCTTCGACCGTGCCTATGCGGAGTCGCTGATCGCGGCCTTCGCGCTGGACCTGGCCAAGAAGCCCCAACACCTCTCCCGTGGCCAGGCGTCGGCGTTCGGCGCGATCGTGGGCCTGGCGTCCCGGGCGCCACTGACGATGTTTGACGAGGTCCACCTCGGCATGGACGCCCCGTCGCGGCAGCGGTTCTATGACGAGCTGCTCCGGGACTTCGCCGAGCACCCCCGCACGATCATCCTGTCCAGCCACCTGATCAGCGAGGTCGAGCACATGCTCGAGACCGTCACGATCCTGCACGAGGGGCACCTGCTGCTCTCCGGTGAGGCCGACGACCTGCACAGCCAGGGCGCCACACTCACTGGCCCGAGCGAGGTCGTCGACCGGCACGCGAGCGACCTGGCTGTGGTCGGCACCCGCGACCTCGGGCCCACCCGGCAGGTCACCGTCTTCGGCGACCTGGACGAGTCCGCCCTGCGCCGGGCCGAGCACGACGGTCTCCAGGTCGGCGCCGTTCCCCTGCAGGACCTGTTTATCCACCTGACCGACACGCAGACCCACCAGGAGGCGTCATGACCACGGTCACCGCCACGCCAACCACCACCCGGCGGACCCCGCAGTGGCGGCGCGCGTTCACCTACCTGCTCTCCGGCTACGTCTACATGCTCACCCTGTGGTTCTGGGCCATCGCCCTGCCCGCCGTGGCGATCATCATGTGGGTCGTCAGCCTCAACGTGGACCAGGTCAGCGCCTCCGGCGTGGCCTTCACCCACCACGGCGCCCTGTGGTTCCCGTTCAGCATCGCGATCATCCTGTCGGTCACCTACCTGCCGATCCATGTCGCCAACGGGATGACCCGACGCTCGTTCGTCCGCGCCGCCCTGACGGTCAACGTGGTCGTGGGGGCCCTCAACGCGCTCATCGCCACCGTGGCGCTGCTGGTCGAGCGTCAGATCTATGACGCGCTCGGCTGGTTCCACGGCAGCAACTCCGGCGACGGGCTGGAAGTCTTCCACGGCGGCGTCCTGACCTACGGGTTCGGCCTGGTGCTGCTGTTCACCGCCGGCCAGATCAGCGGATCCCTGATCGGCATCGCCTACTACCGCCTCGGCGGGTGGGTGGGCACGTTCGCCCTTCCCCTGTGCCTGCTGCCCCTGGGTGCCACCGGGTTGCTCGGGCTGGGCGCAGGCGTCCAGTGGAAGCCATGGGGCTGGACGGCCGACATCGCCCCCTGGGGCGCCGTCGTCGCCGTCGCCGTCCTCATCGCCTCGGCCGTGGCCTTCTCCGCACTGGTCCGCAACATTCCGATCGACAGCAAGGACTGACCATGACCACCAGCACCCCTGCCAGTATGCCGACAGTCACCTCCTCCTCCCCCGCCACCGAGACAGTGGTCGAGGTGCGCGGGCTGCACAAGACCTATGGCGCCACGGTCGCCGTCGCCGACGTCTCCTTCGCCGTCGGGCGCGGTGAGATCGTCGGGATCCTGGGCCCCAACGGTGCCGGCAAGACGACGACGGTCGAGTCCATCGCCGGGCTGCGCACCGCCGACTCAGGCACCGTGTCCGTCCTGGGCCTCGACCCGCAGCACGACCCGGCACCGGTCCGGGAGGTCCTGGGCGTCCAGCTCCAGGAGTCGCGCCTTCCCGCCAAGCTACGGGTCGCCGAGGCGCTGCGCCTGTATGCCTCCTTCTATGCCCACCCCAAGGAGCCCGACGAGCTCATCGCGCTCCTGGGCCTGGCGGACAAGCGGGACACGGCATACGAGAACCTGTCCGGCGGGCAGAAGCAGCGCCTGTCCATCGCCCTCGCGCTGGTCGGCAACCCGCAGATCGCGATCCTGGACGAGCTGACCACCGGACTGGACCCGCAGGCCCGCCGCGAGACGTGGGACCTGATCGAGGCGGTGCGCGACAGCGGCGTCACGATCTTGCTGGTCACCCACTTCATGGACGAGGCCCAGCGCCTCTGCGACCGGGTGATCATCATCGACGACGGCGAGGTCATCGCCGAGGGCACGCCCACCGAGCTGGCCGGTCAGGGTCGCACGGGAGTCACCTTCCGGATGCGGCTGCCCCAGCCCCCGCAGCCCCTGGACGTCACGCTGCTCTCCGACATCCCGTCCGTGGTGTCGACCCGGGAGGTCGGCACCGCACTGGAGATCACCGGCGGGCCGACCGTGCTGCCCGACGTCATCATCGCCCTGCACTCCCGCGGCATCGTGCCGGACGAGGTGCAGACCATCAGCCCGAGCCTGGAGGACGCCTTCGTGGCCCTCGTGGGCCACTCGTCTCAGGAGATCCCAGCATGAGCACCAGCACCCTCTCCCCCGCACGCAGCCGCACCGGAACCCGCGGCCTGCCCACCCTGATCGCGGCAGAGCTGCGGCTGTTCCTGCGCGACCCCGGCAACGTCTTCTTCGTCCTGGCCTTCCCCACGGTGCTGCTGATCGGCATGGGTTTTGCCATCCCCGGCATGCGCGACCCGATCACCGACCTGCCCGAGCCGTGGCTGGGCCTGCGCGCGGTGGACCTGTTCGTCCCGCTGATGCTGTGCGTCGCCACAGCCACCGCGGGGCTGACCACGGTGCCGTCCTATCTGGCCAGCTATCGGGAGACCGGGGTGCTGCGTCGCATGGCGACCACGCCGATGCGCCCGCAGGGGGTGCTCATCGCCCAGGCCGTGGTGCAGCTGGCCGCGGTCGCGGTGGGATGTGCGTTGGCGCTGCTGACGGCCCGCCTCGTCTTCGATGCGCCGATGGCCCAGAACCCAGCCCTGGCGCTGCTCGTCCTGGTCCTGGCCACCACCGCGATGTTTGGCATCGGCGTCCTGATCGGCGGGCTGGCCTCCAAGGGCAGCACTGCCTCGGGCATCGGGATGCTGATCTACTTCCCGATGCTGTTCCTGGCCGGCTTGTGGACGCCTGGTCCGATGATGCCGGACGCGGTCGAGAAGGTCGCGACCTACACCCCGCTCGGTGCGGCTTCCCAGGCGATGAACGACGCCTGGTTCGGGCTCGGCATGCCATGGGTCCAGCTGGTCGTCATGGCCGCCTGGACGGTGCTCCTGTTCGTCATCGCTGCCCGCACCTTCAGGTGGGAGGTCTGAGGCAAGGCACCAGCCGGGTCCCGAGACCCTGCGGTCAGCGCCGCCGGTAGGCCAGGTCGGTGATCGTGCGTCCCACGGCCACACCCTTGCTCTCAAACCGGGTGACTGGCCGCAGCGACGCACGCTCGGTGGAGACCAGCTCAAACCGCTCGTCGGCGTCGAGCACCCTGCGCATGTGGGTCGCATAGGCCTCGATATCGGTGGCCAACCGCCAGATTCCCCCGGGAGCCAGCACCCGGCATACGGTCCCGGCAAACTCGGGTTGCACGATCCGGCGCCGCAGGTGCTTGCGCTTGGGCCAGGGGTCTGGGAAGAAGGTCCACACTTCCGCAACAGAGGCCTCGGGCAGCATCGTCTGCAGCGCGACGGCCGCGTCGGCCTCGACAAACGCGATGTTGGGCGGCTGCTGCTCCCGCAGGTGCATCAGCGCCTGCCCGATCCCAGGACGCCAGACCTCCAGGGCCAGGAAGTCCCAGTCCGGCCGTGCAGCAGCACCGGCCAGCAACGCGTCGCCAGAGCCTGGCCCCACCTCGACGACCAGCGGCGCCGTTCGACCAAACACGTCCGCAACGTCCAGGGTGTATGCCGGGTCGACCGTGGTCTCCCCCCCATCCCGCGGGACGTCAATCACATAGCGCGGCGCCAGATCGTCGTAGGCCACCTGGTGCCGCGGCGGCATCCGGTCGCCGCGACGGGTGAACGAGCGCGTGCGCGAAAGATAGGGGTGCGGAGCGTTGACCTCAGGAATCACGACGAGACCTTCAAACAGTGGTCGATGAGATAGGGCATGCAGACGCCCTACTTCTTGGCCTTCTCGCCGCCGCCGTCCTGGGACAGCGCGGCGATGAACGCTTCCTGGGGCACTTCGACCGAGCCGACCATCTTCATCCGCTTCTTGCCCTCCTTCTGCTTCTCCAGCAGCTTGCGCTTGCGGCTGATGTCACCGCCATAGCACTTGGCGAGCACGTCCTTGCGGATCGCGCGGATGGTCTCGCGGGCGATCACGCGTGCGCCGATCGCGGCCTGGATCGGGACCTCGAACTGTTGCCGAGGGATGAGGTCCTTGAGCTTGCCGGCCATCATCACGCCATACGGATAGGCCTTGTCGCGGTGCACGATCGAGCTGAATGCGTCGACCGTGTCGCCCTGCAGCAGGATGTCGACCTTGACCAGGTCGGCCTCCTGCTCCCCGTCGGGCTCGTAGTCCAGTGACGCATAGCCCTTGGTGCGCGACTTGAGCATGTCGAAAAAGTCAAAGACGATCTCGGCCAGCGGCAGCGTGTAGCGCATCTCGACACGCTCGGGCGAGAGGTAGTCCATGCCGCGCAGGGTGCCGCGTCGGCTCTGGCAGAGCTCCATGATCGTCCCGATGAAGTCACTCGGCGCCAGGATCGTGGCGCGCACCACCGGCTCGGTAACAGAGGCGATCTTGCCGCCGGGGAACTCGCTGGGGTTGGTCACCTCGACCTGGGTGCCGTCGTCGAGCTGCACCTCATAGACCACGTTGGGCAGGGTGGAGATGAGGTCCAGGTCGTGCTCGCGCTCGAGTCGCTCACGCACGATCTCCAGGTGCAGCATCCCCAGGAAGCCGACGCGGAAGCCGAAGCCCAGGGCGGCCGAGGTCTCGGGCTCATAGACGAGGGCAGCGTCGTTGAGCTTGAGCCTGTCCAGGGCGTCGCGCAGCACGGGGTAGTCCGAGCCGTCGATCGGGTAGAGACCGGAGAAGACCATCGGCCGTGGGTCCTTGTAACCACCCAGCGCCTCGGTGGCCGGCTTGGTCGCGGTGGTGACCGTGTCTCCCACCCGCGACTGGCGCACATCCTTCACGCCCGTGATCAGATAGCCGACCTCACCGATGCCGAGCCCCTTGGACGGCACCGGGTCCGGTGAGATCACGCCGATCTCGAGCAGTTCGTGGGTCGCCTTGGTCGACATCATCGCGATCTTCTCGCGTGGGGTCAGGTTGCCGTCGATCACCCGGACATACGTGACGACCCCTCGATAGGTGTCGTAGACGGAGTCGAAGATCATCGCCCGGGCCGGGGCGTCAGCGTTGCCGGTCGGCGCCGGCAGGGTCCGCACGATCGTGTCGAGCAGTTCGATGACACCCTCGCCCGTCTTGCCCGAAACCCGCATGACGTCCTCGGGCGCGCACCCGATCAGCCCCGCCAGCTCCTCGGCATACTTCTCGGGCTGGGCGGCCGGCAGGTCGATCTTGTTGAGCACCGGGATGATGGCCAGGTCGTTCTCCATAGCCAGATAGAGGTTGGCCAGGGTCTGCGCCTCGATGCCCTGCGCCGCGTCCACCAGCAGGACCGCGCCCTCGCACGCGGCGAGCGAGCGGCTGACCTCATAGGTGAAGTCGACGTGACCGGGGGTGTCGATCATGTTCAGGATGTGCGCCGTCTCGCGCCCGTCCTCGTCGACCACCGCCCACGGCAGTCGCACGGCCTGGGACTTGATGGTGATGCCGCGCTCACGCTCGATGTCCATGCGGTCGAGATACTGCGCCCGCATGAGGCGCTGCTCGACCACGCCGGTCTCCTGCAACATCCGGTCGGCCAGGGTCGACTTGCCGTGGTCGATGTGCGCGATGATGCAGAAGTTGCGGATCAGCTCCGGCGGCGTCGCGTGGGGCTGCGGCGCGGAGTGGGCGATCGGTGACACGCTGGGAGAACCTCGGGGTCGTCGGGGACAGTTCCCTTAGTGTCCCACGCGCTGGCTAGGGTGACCGCATGTCTGCCCTGGAACGCCTGATCCGAGCCGTGAACCAACTGGTGGCCCCGGCCCGTCGCGCCGCGAAGCGCGGTCGGCCCGCCGCTGACGCCGGTCCGCGCGCCTATGCCGGCGACTTCCAGGGCACTCCCACGATCGTCTACGAGCCGGTGCACGACGACCTGCCCGATCCCGGCGAGGTGGTGTGGGCGTGGGTGCCGTATGAGGAGGACCACTCCCAGGGCAAGGACCGCCCGGTGCTGGTGATCGGCCGCGACGGTGACCTTGTCCTCGCGCTGCAGATGAGCAGCCAGGACCACGACGCGGACGCCGAGGACGAGGCCCGCTGGGGCCGCTACTGGGTCGACATGGGGTCGGGTGCCTGGGACCGGGGGCGTCGCCCCAGCGAGGCGAGGGTCGACCGGATCCTGCGGCTGGACCCTGACTCCGTCCGCCGGATCGGCGCGGTGCTGGCCCGCGAGCGCTTCGACGAGGTGGCCGCCGGCGTGCGCGAGCACGCTAGCTAGGTCGTCGGAGCCGATCCACCCGCCCGGTCCAGTAGGCCACCCAGGCGGTGCCCACCAGACCCAGCACACCGGCGATGACGCAGGCAAGGGCGAGCGGTGTCACCACGAGCAGTCCGGCCAGGCCGACCGGTCCCCCGGTGACGCCGATGTCGCCTGCAAAGCGCCAGGCTCCTAGGAACTGGGCCCGCCCCACCGCCGGTGACGCGTCGGCGCCAAGGGTCATCACGATCCCCGAGCCGAGCCCGTTGCCCAGCGCCATCAGCAGTGCCACCGCGGTGACCCCGACGATCTCGCTGGTCAGCGGCAGCAGCAGCGTGCCCACGGCGACAGCGAGGACGACCGGCACCGCGACGAAGCGCCGGCCACGGTGGTCCATCAGCCACCCCGCGGGATAGAAGAGCAGCATGTCCAGTGCGGCCGCGATGCCAAAGACCAAGGAGGTCTGCGCCGGCGTCATGTGCACGTGCTCGGCCCACAGCGGCAGCAGCGTGGTGCGCAGCGCCCGCGAGGCCGCGATGACCACGACGACGCTGCCGAGGATCACCAGCACGCGACGGTGCTCGCGCATCACGGACCACACCGACAGGTGCCCGGTGGCGGCCTGCACCCGGCGTGTCTCAGCACCCGGGTCAGGCATCACCAGAGCGATCCCGGCGGCCGCCACGGCAGCGAGGGCACCCAGCCAGAAGACTCCGCGGATCCCCCAGGGCTGCACGGCCAGGGCACCGAGCAACGGCCCGATGAACAGTCCGATCCGGTGCGAGCCGCCGAGCACTGACATCGCCCGGGCGCGGAAGTGGTCAGGCACCACCTCGATCATGAACTGCTGCCTGGCCAGCAGGAACACCGTCCAGGTCATGCCGCTGACGAGCACCGCGACGCTGAGCCAGAACACCGTCGCGGACAACCCCGCCCCGACCATCGCGACCGCGTCGATCAGGCCTGCGCCGACCAGCGCGCGTCGCTCGCCGATCCGGGCGACGAGGGCACCGGCCGGCAGCGAGGCGAGCAACTGGCCGATGCCGAGCAGCGCCACGACGAAGGCCGCGGTCCCCAGGTCCGCGCCGAGTTCGCGGGCACGCAGCGCCAGCATCGGCAGGACCGCCCCGTGCCCGATGGCGCTGACGACCGACGGCCCGTAGGCCGTGACAGCCACGTCGCGCAGGCGGAACTCGGTGGTCACTCGCGGCATCATGTCACTGCCGTCTGCCACCATGGGGCTATGGCTGAGCACGGTGGCACTGCCGATCGC
The DNA here is from genome assembly GCF_023923205.1 of Ornithinimicrobium cryptoxanthini. Taxonomy (NCBI): domain Bacteria; kingdom Bacillati; phylum Actinomycetota; class Actinomycetes; order Micrococcales; family Ornithinimicrobiaceae; genus Ornithinimicrobium; species Ornithinimicrobium cryptoxanthini. Next base: position 2,332,939 of record NZ_CP099490.1, read on the forward strand.
GCGACCCTGGAGCGCTGGGAGGCGTTCGGGGGTGTCTGGCGCGTGCTCGCGTCCGACGAGCACGCCGCCGCGACGGTTTCGATGTGCCGGTGCGACGGCGGTGAGGAGATGCAGCGGCTCACGACCGAGGACCCCGACCTTGTCGCATGGCTCGCTGAGCACCCGGAGTCCGAGTGACACTTTCCAGATCACTGAACGTCAATGCTACGATTGCTACAGTCATCGAAGGGATCACACATATGGACACCATCCCGCACCGAGAACTGCGTAACCACAGCAGCGAAATCCTGGCGCGCGTGAGCCGGGGCGAGTCGATCGCGGTGACCAATCACGGCACGTTGGCTGCGATCATCTCGCCGCCGACCAGCAGCCCGCTGGAACGGGCACGACGGGCCGGTCGAGTGCGCGAACCACGAGGTCGAGTGGACCTCACCACGATTAGGCGCGTCCAGCTGAGGGAGACTTCCCAAGAGAGCCTCGCTGACCTCCGTGGCGACCGGTGATCCATTACCTCGACACCTCAGCCGCGCTTAAGCTCCTCGTCCAGGAACCCGAGTCGGCGGCGATCGCGGACCATCTGAACCACATTCAAGATGTCGGGAACGACATCGTCTCGTCGATGCTCCTCTACACGGAACTCCACTGTGCAGCCGCCCGGCGCGGCGCGATGAGTGCTGACGCCATCAACTCCGTGCTCGACGTCGTCGCACTGGTGGACGTAGAGCGTGTCGACCTGACCCGGGCGGCGACCTCCGCCTGGGGACTGCGCAACGCAGATGCCATCCACCTCGCGGCAGCGCTTCGCCTCGAAGCCGACGCGATGCTCACCTACGACGCAGAGTTGACTCGGGCCGCTCGAAGGGCAGGGATCGCTGTTGACCTGCCTGTGCCACCGACATCGACCGGGCCGGGATCCTCAGGGTAGGCCCCACAGGTGACCTCACGTTCTGTGTCGCTGGTGCGACTACCAGGTGATGAACATGCAGCAGCCGTTTGAGCAGGCCGTCACCGTGCACGGCCCCACCGTCCTGAGGGTCGTGCGGTCGGTGCTCGGCCCCGGGCCGGACGCCGACGACGCCTGGTCCGAGACGTTCCTGGCGGCGCTGCGAGCCTGGCCGGACCTGCCGGAGGAGACCAACGTGCAGGCATGGCTGGTCCGCGTCGCCCACCGCAAGGCGATCGACGTCACCCGTGGGGTGGCCCGCCGGGCTGTGCCCACCGACATACTCCCCGAGCAACCCACGAGCACCGGACTGCCCGAGGCCGCCCACCCTGACCTGTGGGCGGCTGTCGCCGCGCTCCCCGAGCGGCAGCGGCTGTCGCTGGCCTACCACTACCTCGGCGGCCTGCGCCACACCGAGACCGCCGAACTGATCGGCGGCACCCCGGAGTCCGTGCGCCGGGCCGCCTCAGACGGGCTGCGCGCGCTGCGCCGCACCTATGCCCCAGAAGGAGCCTCCAGATGACCGACCACACGCTGACCAACCACCAGCTGACCGACCCTGCCCTGATGGACGCGATGGCCCCGCCGACCGATCTGGCCGGGCTGCACCAGCTGCTGGAGGCACGCGCCGAGCAGGAGGGTCTGCTGGACGTCGCCTACCGCACCGTCGACTCGCCCCTCGGCACCCTCCTGCTGGCCGCCACGACCACCGGTCTGGTCCGGGTCGCCTTCGAGCGCGAGGGTTTTGACGCCGTGCTGGAGTCGCTTGCCACCACCCTCGGGCCCCGGGTGCTGCGCGCCCCCCGAAGGCTCGACCTGGCCGCGACGCAGCTGGACGACTACTTCGCCGGCTCCCGGACCACCTTCGACCTCCCGCTGGACCGGGCGCTGTCCCACGGCTTCCGCGGGCAGGTGCACCACTACCTGCCGCAGATCGCCTATGGGCACACCGCGTCCTACCAGGAGGTCGCCGCAGGGGTGGGCAACTCAGGCGCAGTGCGGGCCGTCGGCAGCGCTTGCGCCACCAACCCGCTGCCGATCGTCGTGCCCTGCCACCGCGTGCTGCGCAGTGACGGGAGCCTGGGCGGCTACCTGGGCGGAACTGCGGCCAAGACGGCGTTGCTGACGCTGGAACACGCGGCGTGACGGCCTCCGGCAGGATCGGACCCATGATGAGCCCGGAGACAGCAGTGGTCGTGGGTGACGACGGTCTGGCCCGGCCGCCGTGGGCGGCCACCGACCCGTTGCTGCGCGACTACTACGACACCGAGTGGGGCCTGCCGGTGCGTGACGAGCGCGGCCTCTTCGAGCGGCTCAGCCTGGAGGCGTTCCAGTCCGGACTCTCGTGGGCGACGATCCTGCGCAAGCGCTCGGCCTTCCGGGCTGCGTTCGACAACTTCGACCCCGAGGCGGTGGCTGGCTACGGAGCCGCCGACGTGGACCGGTTGATGGCCGACGCGGGGATCGTGCGCAACCTGGCCAAGATCCGGGCCACGGTCGGCAACGCGGCCGCGACCGTGCGGCTGCGCGAGCGAGGTGGACTGGTCGCCCTCATCTGGTCGTTCCAGCCGGACCACACGCCGGCCCCGCGCCACCTGCACGAGATCCCGACGACCTCGCCAGAGTCGGTGACGCTGGCCAAGACCCTGCGCCGCGAGGGCTTCTCCTTCGTCGGACCCACCACCATGTTCGCCCTGATGGAGGCCGTCGGGATCGTCGACACCCACCTGGTGGGCTCGCACCGCCGGGGCAGCTCGGAGGTCTGGCCAGGCTGAAGGCCCCGACCCCGACCCCGGCCCTGACCCCGGCCCCGGCCGTGTTTGCGGGGGCTCGGTGTGCGGGGTGGGAGACGATGGGTCGGGTCGGGTGCCCGACCCATCGACCCAAGGAGCTCCCATGTCCGTGGACACGCTTGCCGACCTGCTCGGTGGCGAGATGACACCGGCCGCCCTCCAGGAGGCAGCCCAGCTCGCCGCCGGTCTCAGCGATGGTGAGATCGTCGGCCTGGTCGAGCGACTGTCGGCAGCCCGGGCCTGCGTGCTCCTCCAGACGCTTGACGAGAGACGCGCGCTAGCCGTCTTCGAGGCTCTTGACGCCGCGCACCAGGCCGTCCTGGTCGACACCCTGGGCGAGGACGCGGCCACCGACCTCTTCGTCGCCATGGACCCCGACGACCGGGTCAGCCTGCTGGACGAGCTCTCCCCCGACCTGGCCGAGCACTTCCTGGCCCAGCTTGACCCTCGCGAGCGTGGCCTCACCTCCTTGGTGCTCGGCTCTCCCCGCCAGTCCATCGGCCGGCGGATGTCGCCCGAGGTGGTCTCGGTGCCCGTCACGGACACGGTGGACCAGGCCCTCGGCCGGGTCCGCCTGCGACTCCATGACGCCGAGACGGTCTACACCCTGCCGGTTGTGGACGAGAGCGGTGTCCTCGTCGGCGTCCTGGGGCTGCGGAGGCTGCTGGCCACGGCTCCCGAGACGCCCGTCGCAGACGTCATGCGCCCGGCGGAGTCCGGTGTCGTCACTGAGGACGCCGAACGCACCGCCCGGCGGTTCCTGGACCGCAAGCTGCTGGGGATGCCCATCGTCGACGCGGACCGCCGCCTCGTGGGCATCGTCACGGTCGACGACGCCCTGGCGATCACCGAGGAGGCAGACTCGCAGGACGTCGCCCGCCAGGGCGGCACCGAGGCCCTGCGCCGGCCCTATCTGTCGACGGCAGTGGGCGACCTGGTCCGCTCCAGGATCGTCTGGTTGCTGGTGCTGGCCGTCTCGGCCGCGCTGACCGTCCAGGTGCTGGAGATCTTTGAGGCCACGCTGACCGAGGTGGTCGTCCTCGCGCTGTTCATCCCCCTGCTCACCGGCACCGGCGGCAACACCGGCAACCAGGCAGCGACCACCATCACGCGGGCCCTGGCGCTGGGTGATGTCACACCGCGAGACATCTCCCGGGTGCTGCTGCGGGAGGCACGGGTCGGCGCACTCCTGGGTGCCGTGCTGGGCTCCCTGGCGTTCCTGATCGCCGGCGTGATCTATGGCCCGCAGATCGGTCTGGTCATCGGTCTGACCCTGTTGTCGGTGTGCACGATCGCCGCGACGGTGGGTGGGGCGATGCCGATCATCGCGCAGAAGCTGCGGGCCGACCCGGCCGTCTTCTCCAACCCCTTCATCTCCACGTTCACCGACGCGACGGGGCTGGTCGTCTATTTCCTCATCGCCCGGGCGGTCCTCCATCTCTGACCAGGGAAAACACGAAGGACCCGGGTCGACAGACCCGGGTCCTTCGTCACCGTGCGGTGGAGCTGAGGGGACTCGAACCCCTGACCCCCTCCATGCCATGGAGGTGCGCTACCAGCTGCGCCACAGCCCCTTACGGAACCAGGAGAGTTTACCCACACCGCACCCGGTTCCACCAAATCGCGCGCGCTGGTCAGACGCCGTTCAGCGGTCACTGGTGGAGAGCACCGACTCGGTGACCCCGACGTTCCAGGAGAGCATCCGCCAACCCGTGCGGTGCTGGGCCAGCTCGGCCCAGTGGCAGTTGCGCAGGCCCCCCAGTGACAACCACGCGTCGTGCTGCGGCAGGCCGATCTGCGAGGCGACCAGACTGCGGCCGGCCACGCCATGGGTGACCACCACCAGGGTGCCGTCGTCAGGCAGGTCGGACAGCAGCTCCTCGGCTGCGGCGGCAACCCGGAGCGCCACATGGGCCACGGACTCCCCGTGCTCGCCCCGCACGAGATCCTCGCCGCGCGCGAGCGCGGCCACGGCGTCGGGATAGCGCTCGGCGACGTCGCCCTGACTCATCCCCTGCCAGGTGCCGACGTGGATCTCCCGGAAGCGCTCGTCATACGCCACCGGCAGTCCGGTCACGGCACCCAACTCGGCCGCGGTGTGCGCGGCACGGCGCAGGTCGGAGCTGACGATGCGGGTGGGGCCGAGCTCGGCGAGGGCGAGCGCTGACGCACGCGCCTGCTCCACCCCGCGCTCGGACAGGTCGGTGTCGAGCTGGCCCTGCCACACTCCCCCGGCGTTGTGCTTGGTCTCCCCGTGCCGCCAGACGATCAGGCGTCGCACTCAGGCCTCGGGCAGGGTGATGACCGGGCAGTCCTTCCACAACCGCTCGAGGTCATAGAACTCGCGGTCCTCGGTGTGCATCACGTGGACGACGATGTCGCCGAAGTCCAGCAGCACCCAGCGCCCCTCACGCTGGCCCTCGCGGCGCAGCGTCTTGGCGCCCAGCTCGAGCAGCCGCTCCTCGACCGCGTCGACGATCGAGCTCACCTGCCGCTCGTTGGGGGCCGACGCGATCACGAAGACGTCGGTCAGGGCCAGCTGCCCGGTGACGTCGAGTCCGACGACGTCCTCGGCGAGCTTGTCCTGGGCCGCATGGGCGGCGGCGCGGGCGAGGTCCAGGGCACGGGTTGTCGCTGCCACTCACTGCTCCTTGTAGAGGTCGTACTTGCCGATGTACTGCACGACGCCATCGGGCACGAGATACCAGACCGGCTGGCCGGATCGGGTGCGCTGGCGACAGTCGGTGGAGCTGATCGCCATCGCCGGCACGTTGAGCAGGGTCACCCGGTCCTCGGGCAGCCCGGCGTCGCTCAGGGCATGGCCGGGGCGGGTGACGCCGACGAAGTGTGCCAGGTCAAACAGCTTCTCCGCGTCCTTCCAGGACAGGATCTGCGCCAGTGCGTCGGCGCCGGTGATGAAGAAGAGGTCGTCGTCGGGACGTTGCGCGTCCAGGTCGACAAGCGTGTCATAGGTGTAGGTCGGACCGTCGCGGTCGACGTCGACGCGCGAGACGGTGAAGCTGGGGTTGGAGGCGGTGGCGATGACCGTCATCAGATAACGGTGCTCAGCCTCACTGACCCGGCGGTCGTCCTTGCGGTAGGGCTGGCCCGTGGGCACGAAGACGACCTCATCGAGATCGAGGAGGGCGGCCGCCTCGCTGGCGGCCACCAGGTGGCCGTGGTGGATGGGGTCGAAGGTGCCACCCATCACGCCCAGGCGCATCAGTGGTGGCTGCCCGCACGCCCGGCGGGGGTGCCGGCGTCGACGTCATCGTGGTGGTGGGCCACCGGGTCCATCGCCAGGGTGTTGCGGAAGGACCAGAGCAGTCCCAGCAGCGCCAGGAAGATCACCAGGGCGATCACGCCATACCAAAACGGGTTGAACGGCAGGTCCTTGCCGTGGTGGACGACCTCGCCAGCCTGCAGAAACACGTGCGTCATAGGGAGCAGACTACCGTGCCGCCTAGAGTTGCCCCATGCACCCGGAGCTGTCTGTCGTCATCCCGATGTATGACGAGGAGCAGGTCCTCCCCCTGTTGGTGGAGCGCCTGCGCCCCGTGCTGGACGGCGTGGACGCCTCCTACGAGGTGGTGGCGGTGGACGACGGCTCCCGTGACCAGACGCCGGTGCTGCTCCAGCGGTTCCGTCGGGAATGGCCCGAGCTGCGCGTGCTGCGGCTGCGCGCCAACGCTGGACACCAGGCCGCGATCTCCGCGGGGCTGTCCGCGGCGCGCGGTGACTGGGTGGTCACCCTCGACGCCGACCTGCAGGACCCGCCCGAGGTGATCGCCGAGATGATGGCGGCCGCGCGCACCGGCGGCGTCGACGTGGTCTACGGCATCCGGACGGACCGGCGCACCGACTCGGTCTTCAAGCGGGTCAGCGCCAAGGGCTTCTATGCCGGCATGCGAGCCGCCGGGGCGACGGACCTGCCCACCAACGCCGGCGACTTCCGGCTGATGTCGCGTGCCACCGTGGATGCCGTCAACGCGCTGCCCGAGCACCACCGCGTCCTGCGCCTGGTGATCCCCTCGCTCGGGTTCCCCTCTGCGAGCGTAGGGTATCGCCGCGAGGCGCGGGCCGCGGGCGGCTCGAAGTATCCGATCGGCAAGATGATCCGACTGTCCGTCGACAGCCTCACCGGCTTCTCCCTGGCTCCCCTGCGGCTGGCCACCTGGTTCGGCCTCGGCGGCTTCCTGGCCGCCGTCGGCCTGCTGCTCTATGCGCTCGTCGCAAAACTGACAAACATCACGGTGGCCGGCTGGACCTCGACCGTGGTGATCGTGGCCAGCGTGGGAGCCGTGCAGTTGCTCTGCCTCGGCATCCTGGGCGAGTATGTCGGGCGCATCTACTCCACCCTGCAGCGACGGCCCACCTACTACGTGGCCTACGACTCGCTCAGCGCGGCCGAGGAGCCGGCTCAGCCGGCGCCGCAGCACCGCGACTGAACGATCGACAGCGCGGCCCTGGCTGCGAGGCCCTCGTCGCGCTGGACTCAGGCGTGGATATAGATCCGCTTGCGGTGCAGTGCCCAGGCCAGCGCGAACCACCCGAGCACGAAGACCACCGCAAAGGCGGTCCGTGGAGAGCCCCACGCCCAGGAGAACATGGCCAGCAGCTGTGTCTCCCCGGGGAAGGAGCTCAGGGCGATCAGGGACAAATGGGAGCCGAAATAGAGGACCAGGGCGTTGCGCCCCATCGCCACGAACGGCTGCGCGGCCGCGTCGCGCACCGACAGCCACCAGCGCGGACCCTGTGGCTGGTCGTGCAGCAGGAAGCCCAGGACCAGCAGCATCAGCGCCACCACGGCCGTCAGGAGCGCGAAGCTCGGAGTCCAGAGCCGCTTGAACGGCTCGATGAACACCATCGTGGCCAGCCCCAGCAGCAGCACGCTCACGGTCCAGACCGACAGGTCCACGAGCATGCGCACGGTGTCGACGCCGCGGCGCAGGAGCAGCTTGCCGGCCACGACGCCGACCAGCATGGTCACGAGGGCACCCGTGATCACGATCAGCCCCTCCGGGTCGTGACCGAGCTCGCCCTGCCGATAGAGCTGGTCTGCGGGCAGCAACCTGAGGTCCACCGCCCGGGACAGGTTTGCGTCGCGGGTCGGCGTCCCACCGGCCAGCACCTGATGACCGGCCCAGAAGAGGCCGGCCCAGGTGAGACACGCGACCACCGTGACGACGATCCAGTCCCGAAGCGTGCGCAGGACCACGTGGGCCAGCGCGATCACCAGGACCAGCACGGCATACACCTGCAGCGGCCCGGTGACCCTGAGGGTGGCCAGACTGCCGTCGCCCAGGAGGAAGACGCTGTTGTAGAGCAGCCCGGCCACGAGGAGCACGCTGACGCGCCGGGCCGTGACCCAGGCACTGACGCGGCGCGAGTAGGCGAAGGCCAGACCGCAACCGCTCAGGCACACAAAGAGCGGGAAGACGATGTCAAAGACCGTGACGCCGAGCCAGTCAGCGTGCCTCAGCTGGCGAGGCGACGGCGGCAGGACCGAGATCACGACCAGGTTGAGCAGCACCATGACCCCGCGAGCCCAGTCGAGCGAGGTCAGCCGCTGCCGGGACGCAGGCAATGCGGGCCGGATCTCGCCTGCCAGGGCGGTCGGCACCCCGGCGCTCACGGCACGCGTCCCGGCAGGACGAGGTAGTCGTGCTGCCGGGCGAAGAGCACACCTGAAGCTGCCGTGGCCCGTTCGCCGGTGATCCAGATCGGATCGGGGTAGGACAACCAGCCATAGCTCTGGTGCAGGAGCTCGACGAGCTGCTCGTAGTCCGGGGCAGCCAGGGCAGCCGCCCTGATGGTGGCGGTCGGAGGAGCACCGAGCCAGTCCGCGGCGCTGGTGCCGGCGGCAGGCGGCAGGACGATCCAGGTCTCGGCCGATGACTCAGCAGCGACCCACACCATCGCCTCCGCCGTGCGCCGGTGGTCCGCATGCTCGTACTCATAGGCCTCGGCTAGCCCCGGGCAGTCCGAGGCCTCGCGGCAGTCGCCGCTCGAGGTGGTCCGGTTGCCGTGCGCGTTCGAGTCGTTCCAATAGGTCGCCGAGACGATCCGGGTCACCGGCAGGTCAGGCAGCAGGTCACCGCGCAGGTCAAGCACCTGCGTCACGGCGCTCGTCGCATCGCCGACGCCGACGGCACCGTCGGGCAGCGTGAGCGCGATCCGCGCCCCCGTCTCACCGACCCAGACGTCAGCCTGGCGTCCGCCCGGACCGTTGTCGAGCACGACGTGTGCGGCCGGTCCGGTCCGAGCCGCCGGGAAGTCACGTCCCGCCGCCTCGAGAAAGGTCCACCACGAGTAGAGGCGAGCATGGCCGCAGGTCGGGTGACCGATGCCGACGGGCGACGGACGCGGTGCCCGCTCGCCGTGCTCGTGCTGGACCTGGCCCTGAACCTCACGGCAGGCACGGGTGGATTCGCCACGGGTCAGCGTCAGGAAGACGGCGTAGCTGTCCGCACCGGTGTCCGCCAGTGCCGCCCATGCCGTCAGCTCGTCGTCCGGGTGGGGGGCGACGACCAGGACCAGTCCGTCCTGGGCATCACCTGGTGCACCCGGCGCAGCCGGAAGAGGCGCACTGCTCTCAAAGGACACGGGCGCCGGACCATCCCCGTGCACCGCCAGGAGCGCCCAACAGGCCACCAGCCCGCTGCACAATGACGCACCCACAGCCCCCAGGACAGTGGCTGCCATGGTGCGTCGAGAACGACCGGAGGCCACTGGCGAAGTCTAGGAGCGGATCCTGACGCGTGCAATGCTCGGGCGGCACCCGCCTCAGTGCGGCCGACGGGCCGTCACAAACACCGACACACCGGGCGCACGACTGACCGGAAGGACCCGCTCCAGCCGGACGACTCCGGTCAGCGCCGCGTTGACGAGCGGGTGCGGCTCGTCCAGGTCGCTGCCGCTGGAGGAGCGCCGGCGCCAGGCGACGGCCGGCCGCAGGAGCACCATCCAGGAGCGCGCCTCGAGGATCTCCAGACCCGCACTCTGCAGGAGCGCCAGGAACTCGCGGGGCTCGTAGCGCCGCTCGTGCCCGACCGCCACGTCGTGCTCGGACCACAGCCGCTGGTCGACCGGGACGGCCGCCACCAGGACACCGCCCGGACGCAGCACCCGGTGGATCTCGGCTGCTGCGCGCTCGTGATCCGGCAGGTGCTCGAGCACGTCGAGGGCGGTCACCAGGTCGAGCGACGCGTCCTCGACAGGGAGGCGCTGAGCGTCAGCGCGGATGACCTGCAGTCCCCGCTCGCGAGCGACCTGCGCCCCCTCCTCGCTGAACTCCAGCGCGAGCACGTCCCAGCCGAGCGACTCGAGCACGCGGGTGTTGCCCCCGCCGGCAGCGCCGATGTCCAGCGCCTGGCCTGGGGCGAGGTCGCGGACGCGGCGGCGCAGCAGGTGGCGTCTCTCGCGATACCACCAGTGCTCGTCCTCGAGCAGGACCAGCTTGCGGATCTCGGCGCCCTCCATGGGTGGCATCCTGTCACCCCCAGCGGCGTGCGGCGGGCAGGACATCGACCGCAGTGCGGCGCGGTTGCCGCGCGCGAGGCGACCAACAGGCATACCGTCACCTGGTGACTACTGCACCCACGCCATACCTGCACCTGCCCGGCACTGCCCGTGAGGCACTGGACTTCTACGCCGGGGTGTTCGGCGGCGACGTCGTGGCCCACACCCTCGAGGAGTTCAACCGGACCGACGGGCCGCCGGACGCGATCGCCCACGGCCAGCTGGGCGGCGGGCCGGTCGCCCTGTGCGTGGCCGACGCCACCGGGGACCAGCCCGCGTTCCGCAGCGAGGGGATGATGCTCTCGCTGCTGGGCACGGCCGACCCAGCGACCCTGCGTGAGTGGTTCACGGCGCTGTCCGAGGGCGGTGAGGTCGTCGACGACCTGCAGCGCAGGCCGTGGGGTGCCAGCGACGGACGGGTCATCGACCGATTCGGACTGCTCTGGCTGATCGGCTTCGAGGGCGAGGAGCCGACCTGACGCCGGAGGCACACCGTCGTCTGACAGCCCGTTCGGGTTCTTGGAGCCTGCTGCAACAGGCTGTCAGACGCCGAGGAGGCTCCAAGACGACCAGGCGAGGGGACGACCAGGCGAGGGGACGACCAGGCGAGGGGACGACCAGGCGAGGGGACGACCAGGCGAGTGAAAGCCCTTGCCCACTCGCACCGCGAGACGCTCAGCGGATCTGACCGTCGCCCTCGACGACCCACTTGGTCGTGGTCAGCTCGGGCAGGGCCATCGGGCCACGGGCGTGCAGCTTCTGGGTGGAGATGCCGATCTCGGCGCCGAAACCGAACTCGCCACCGTCGGTGAAGCGCGTCGAGGCGTTGACCATGACGGCGGCCGCGTCCACCTCGTTGACCCAGCGCCGGGCCGCTGCGCGGTCCTCGGTGACGATGGCTTCGGTGTGCCCCGAGGTGTAGCGGTGCACGTGCTGCAGCGCCGCGTCCAGGTCGTCGACGACCGCCACGCTCATCTCCAGCGCGTGGAACTCTGTCGCGAAGTGCTCGTCCGTGGCCGTGTCATGGGCGACCCCGGCCGTGGCGGCAAGCTCCCCCGCCTGCTCGTCGGTGTGCAGGACCACACCCTCTCCGGCCAGCTCGGCCAGCACCTTGGGCAGGAAGTCTGCGGCGACGGCGCGGTGCACCAGCAGCGACTCGGCGGCGTTGCAGACGCTCGGGCGGTGAGTCTTGGAGTTGATCGTGATCGCGGCGGCCTTGGTCAGGTCTGCGCCGGCGTCGACATAGACGTGGCAGTTGCCGATGCCCGTCTCGATGACCGGGACCGTCGACTCGGTCACGACCGTCTGGATCAGGTTGGCCCCGCCGCGCGGGATCACCAGGTCGACGAGACCGCGGGCGGTCATCAGCGCGCGGCCGGCATCGTGCCCGCCCTCGGTGAGCAGGTTGACCGCGTCGGCGGGCAGGCCCTGGTGGGTCAGCGCGTCGCGAAGGATGTTGACCAGTGCCTCGTTGGTGCTGGCTGCAGCTGAGCCTCCGCGCAGGATGACGGCGTTGCCGCTCTTGAGCCCGAGCCCGGCAGCGTCAACCGTCACGTTGGGCCGGGCCTCATAGATCATGCCGACCACGCCCATCGGGACCCGGACCTGGCGCAGGGTCAGGCCATTGGCCAGCGTGGAGCCACGCACGACCTCACCGACCGGGTCAGGCAGGGCGGCGACGTCGCGCAGGGCCTGCGCCACGGCCTGCACCCGCTCGGGGGTCAGGGCGAGCCGGTCCAGCAGACCCTCGGCCATCCCCTTGTCCCGGCCGCGCTGCAGATCCTCGGCGTTGGCTGCCACCACATCGGCGGCACCGGCCTCAAGCGCGTCCGCGAGCGCGAGCAGCGCGGCGTCCTTCTGTCCGCGGTTGAGCAGCGCGAGCTCGCGCGAGGCCACCCGGGCCCGGCGCGCGATGTCGTGGACATAGTCCACGACCTGGGGGTCGATGGCCTCAGTCATGGCGTGTCTCCTGCCAGTTGTCGGGGTGGTTTGAAACGGCTTGTCTGTATGCTTGGGGTGATCTGGAAGGCCGCCATCTAGAACACGACCAGGTCGTCGCGACGGATCACGGTGCGGGCCGGGGGCGTCGCGTTGCGGCTGCGGGCGGTGGAGGTGGCACCGTCCAGGCGGCGGCCGACCAGCGGGATCAGGTCGACCGAGTCATAGCCGACCAACCCGCGCGCCACGACACGTCCGTCGGGGTCGCACAGGTCCACAGTGTCACCGGTGTGGAAGACCCCTTCGACGCGCGTGACGCCCACCGGCAACAGGGACGTCTGCCGCTGCACCACGGCCTCGACCGCCCCGTTGTCGAGCACCAGCCGCCCGGCCACGTTGCTCGCGTGCGCCAGCCACCTGCTGCGCGCTCGCCGCTTGCGACCCGTCGGCGTGAACAGGGTGCCCACGTCGTCACCGGCCAGCGCCTGGGCCGCCTGCTGCGCCGACGTCAGCAGCACGTTGATCCCCTCCGCCGTCGCCAGCTGGGCCGCGGCGACCTTGGTCACCATGCCGCCCGTGCCGACGGCCGACCCGGTCGCCGAGATGTCGACCCCGGCGATCTGATCCATCGAGGTGACCACCGGGATGCGGGAGGAGCCCGGCAGACGCGGGTGTCCGTCATACAGGGCATCGACATCGGTGAGCAGGATCAGGGCGTCGGCGTCGACCAGGTGCGCCACCAGCGCAGCCAACCGGTCGTTGTCGCCGAACCGGATCTCGTCCGTGGCCACCGTGTCGTTCTCGTTGATGACCGGCACGATCTCCAGCTCGAGCAGCTTCTCCAGCGTGCGGCTGGCGTTGACGTAGTGCGAGCGGCGGTGCAGGTCATCGGCGGTCAGCAGCACCTGGCCAGTGTTGAGCCCGTGCAGCTGGAAGGCGGTGGTGTAGGCCGCGACAAGGCCCCCCTGCCCGGCACTGGCGGCTGCCTGCTGGGTCGCCAGGTCCTTGGGCCGCTTGGTCAGCCCGAGGGGCGTCATGCCAGCGGCGATGGCCCCGGAGGAGACGAGCAGCACCTGGGCACCGGCCAGCCAGCGTTTGGCGACGACCGCGGTCAGTGCCTGGAGCTGATAGAGGTCGACGCCGCCGCGGGGTGCCGTGATCGAGGATGAGCCGATCTTGACGACCACGCGCCGCGCATCCCTGATCACATCCCGAGGCTCTGCCATGACCGAATACTATTCCATCCTGCCGTATGTTCATGCACCACCATCCGCCCGCGTCGATGCGCGACCGACCGCCCTTGACGAGGGGCTCCCGCCCTCAGCCGTCTTTGTCGGCCAGGTCGTCGCGGTCGGTCCAGATGCCGGCCCGACGGTCCTGGTCGAGCTCGGCCCGCGCCTGCGCGGCGGCATCCATCTTGCCGTGGAAGGCATCACGCTTCTCGTGGCGGGTGGGCCGGTGCCGGTCCTCGAGCCTGATGTCGGTGCCGCGCTGCCCCAGCAGCTCAGCGCCTGCTGAGATCGTCGGCTGCCAGTCAAAGACGACCGCGTCGTCCTCGGGGCCGATCAGGACGGTTGACCCTGCGACCGCCCCCGCGGCGAAGAGCTCCTCCTCCACACCGAGGCGGTTGAGCCGCTCCGCCAGATAGCCGACGGCCTCGTCGTTGCCGAAGTCGGTCTGGCGCACCCACCGGGTGGGCCGGTCCCCGATCACTCGGAAGACCTCGCCGTCGGCGGTGTTCTCCCGGCGCACGTGGAACTCGGAGTCGTCGATGGCCCTGGGTCGGACCACGACCCTGGCCGGCTCGATGACGGTGTGCTCGGCGCGCGCCTTGGACACTGCCGCCGCGAGCGCGAAGGTCAGCTCCTTCAGACCCGTGTGGGCCACCGCCGAGATGATGTGCACCTCCAGGCCACGGGCCTCCAGCTCAGGCTTGACCATCTCGGCCAGGTCACGGGCCTCCGGCACGTCGGCCTTGTTGAGCACCACTATGCGCACCCGGTCTGCCAGCGGCATGCCACCAAGTGAGGAGTCCGGGACATACTCGGCCAGCTCGTGCTCGATGACATCCAGATCCGTCAGCGGGTCGCGACCAGGCTCCAGGGTCGCGCAGTCGATGACGTGGACCAGCACGTGGCACCGTTCGACGTGCCGCAGGAACCGCAGGCCCAGACCCTTGCCCTCGGAGGCACCGGGGATCAAGCCCGGGACGTCGGCCACGGTGAAACGCTGACCACCGGCCGTGACGACACCCAGGTTGGGCACCAGGGTCGTGAACGGATAGTCGGCGATCTTGGGTCGGGCCGCCGAGAGCACCGAGACCAGGCTGGACTTGCCCGCGGACGGGAACCCGATCAGGGCGACGTCGGCCAGTGTCTTGAGCTCGAGGACGACCTCGCGCGACTCACCCGGCTCGCCCTTGAGGGCAAAACCCGGCGCCTTGCGCCGCTTGCTGGCCAGCGCCTTGTTGCCCAGGCCGCCTCGGCCACCTCGCGCTGCGACATACTCCGTCCCGGCGCCGACCAGGTCGGCGAGCACGTCACCGTCGCGGTTGGTGACCACCGTGCCCTCCGGCACCGCCAGGACCAGGTCCGAGCCCTGGGCGCCGTTGCGCTCGCCGCCCTCCCCCTGCCTGCCGCTGGGAGCCGTGCGGTGCGGTCCGTGGTGGTAGTCGAGCAGCGTGGTGATCTGCGGGTCGACCCGCAGGATGACGTCGCCGCCGCGCCCGCCGTTGCCCCCGTCGGGGCCGCCGAGCGGCTTGAACTTCTCGCGGTGGATCGATGCCACACCGTGCCCGCCGTTGCCTGCGGACAGGTGCAGGATGACGCGGTCAACAAAGGTGGCCATGGCCTGATCCTCTCAGGGGCGGAGCCCCGGGTGCTGGAAAGACAGAACGCCGGTGGTTGCCCTCAGGCAACGCACCGGCGTCCGGAGTATGTCGTGTGCTCGCCTCAGGCGGGCTGGCCCACGGTCTGGGTCTCGCTGGCCTGGGCGGCCACGATGTTGATGACCTTGCGGCCACCCTTCGCGCCGTACTCCACCACGCCCGCGTTGAGCGCGAACAGGGTGTCGTCCTTGCCGCGGCCCACGCCCACACCTGGGTGGAAGTGGGTGCCGCGCTGCCGGACGAGGATCTCGCCGGCGCTGACGACCTGACCGCCGAAGCGCTTGACGCCTAGCCGTTGTGCGTTCGAGTCGCGACCGTTCTTGGTCGAGGACGCACCCTTCTTGGTTGCCATCTGTCAATCCTCCTGAAGGAAAGTCGTGCCCGACGCTCAGGCGTCGATCGCGGTGATCTTGACCTGGGTCAGCGGCTGGCGGTGGCCCTGGCGCTTCTTGTAGCCAGTCTTGTTCTTGTATTTCTGGATGACGATCTTGGGACCCTTGGCGGCCTTGACCACCTCGGCGGAGACCTTGACCTTGGCCAGGGCGTCACCATCGGTCGTGACGGTGGTGCCGTCAACGACCATCAGCGGAGTGAGCTCGACGGCGTCGCCGGCCTGCCCGCTCACCTTGTCGATGATGAGGACGTCGCCGACGGAAACCTTCTCCTGACGGCCGCCAGCGCGGACGATCGCGTACACGTTCAACTCACTTCCTGCAGTTCATGGTGGGGGTCGGATGCTGATCCGGGCCCGGGAGCGGAGTGACACACCCCGATTACACGCCGACGCGGCGCACCGAGGGTCAAGCCTACCCCGTCCGCGGGCCCGGAGACAAACCCGGGGGCGCTGCCTCAGTCACTGACCGGCGGGCTCGGCAGCGGGCTCGGGGCCGTCCTCTGCGGCAGACTCCGCCGTCGCCGGGTCGACGGTGTCGGTCGGCACGCCTCCGGGAGGTCCGGCCGGTGACACGACCCGGCCACGGCGGCGCCGGGGGCGGGGCGTCGGCTGTGTCTCCGACTCGGCAGGCTCAACGGGCTCGGGCTGGGACGCGGGCACTTCTGAGGCGGACCGGGTCACCGGCTCGGAAGGCGCCTCGCCAGTTGACTCGGCGGGCTGGGCCCTGGCCGGGGCGCCGGCCCCAGCGCTTCCGCGGCGGGGTCCCCGCTTGGGACGCCTTGTCGTCGTAGCCTCGGCTGCGGTGTCCGCGGCGCCGGCATCAGCCGCCGGAGCACTGCCCGCAGCACCGGTCATCTCAGCCGCTGGCGCGTCTGCCGTTGTCGCGTCTGCCGTTGTCGCGTCTGCCACGGCAGCCTCACCCGCCGGTGCCTCAGCGGCGTCCGAGCTGCCGGAGCCACCGCTGGCTGCCGGTGTGGCCTGGCTGGAGCTGGCAATCGCGGCGGCGTGCGCGGCCGCGGCGATCTGGGCCGGGGTGGGGCCACCCGGTGCCGGCGTGGGGCGCGCGGGACGCTCCGGCTCGCTGCTGGGGGTGCCGGAGCGGCCGCGACCGCGTCGGCCACCACCGCTGGAGCTGCCACCGCCGTTGCCGTTGTGGTCGGACTTCTCGATCGGCTCGGAGTGCACGACGATGCCCCGGCCGTTGCAGTGGACGCACTGCTCGGAGAAGACCTCGATCAGCCCCGCGCCGACCCGCTTGCGCGTCATCTGCACCAGTCCCAGCGAGGTGACCTCGGCCACCTGGTGCTTGGTGCGGTCGCGGCCCAGGCACTCCAGGAGGCGGC
This sequence comes from Ornithinimicrobium cryptoxanthini, assembly GCF_023923205.1. Lineage (NCBI taxonomy): Bacteria > Bacillati > Actinomycetota > Actinomycetes > Micrococcales > Ornithinimicrobiaceae > Ornithinimicrobium > Ornithinimicrobium cryptoxanthini. The sequence goes on from NZ_CP099490.1 coordinate 2,349,758, forward strand.
GCACGACCAGGTCGCGGTTGCTCTCCAGCACCATGTCGATGAAGTCGATGACGATGATGCCGCCGATGTCGCGCAGCCGGAGCTGACGGACGATCTCCTCGGCCGCCTCGATGTTGTTCTTGGTGACCGTCTCCTCCAGGTTGCCGCCGGACCCGACGAACTTGCCCGTGTTGACGTCGACCACGGTCATCGCCTCGGTGCGGTCGATCACCAGCGACCCACCGGAGGGCAGCCACACCTTGCGGTCCATCGCCTTGGTCAGCGCCTCGGTCACCCGGTAGTGCGTGAACACGTCCTGGGTGCCGGTCCACTTCTCGAGCCGGTCGGCCAGGTCGGGAGCGACGTCGGCGATGTAGTCGCTGACCTCGGTCCAGGCCTGCTCACCGGCGACGACGACCTTGGCGAAGTCCTCGTTGAACACGTCCCGGATCACCCGGACGGTCATGTCCGGCTCGCCGTGCACGAGAGCCGGGGCGTTGACACTCTTCTGCTTCTTCTCGATCCGCTGCCAGATGCCGGTCAGCCGCTCGACGTCGGCGCGCAGCTCCTCCTCGCTGGCCCCCTCGGCCGCGGTGCGCACGATGACGCCCGACCCCTCGGGGACGACCTCACGAAGGATCTTCTTGAGCCGGGCCCGCTCGGTGTCGGGCAGCTTGCGGGAGATGCCGGTCATCGAGTTGCCCGGCACCAGCACGAGATAGCGGCCCGGCAGGGAGACCTGCGAGGTCAGCCGCGCACCCTTGTGGCCGATCGGGTCCTTGGTCACCTGGACCAGGACCGAGTCGCCGGACTTGAGGGCGTTCTCGATGCGCTTGGGCGCGTTGCTGTCCAGACCGGCGGCGTCCCAGTTGACCTCGCCGGCATAGAGGACGGCGTTGCGGCCCTTGCCGATGTCGACGAACGCGGCCTCCATGCTGGGCAGCACGTTCTGGACGCGGCCCAGATAGACGTTGCCGGCCATCGTGCTCTGCGTCTCGCGCGAGACGTAGTGCTCGACCAGGACCCCGTCCTCGAGGACCCCGATCTGGGTGCGGTCGGCCAGCCCGCGCACCACCATGGTGCGCTCGACGCTCTCGCGGCGGGCCAGGAACTCGGCCTCGGTGATGATCGTGCGGCGGCGGCCCGCCTCGCGACCCTCACGGCGGCGCTGACGCTTGGCCTCCAGACGGGTGGAGCCACGCACGCCGGTGACCTCCTCACGGGCACGGCGCGACTCACGCGCCTCGCCGTCCTCACCGCGCCGGTTGCTGCGCCGACGGCGTCGCACCGTGCCGGTCGAGGACTCGTCGTCGGAACCGTTGTCGGAGGACTCGTCGGCCTGCCCAGAGTCGGTGGGGTCGGAACCGTCCTGGGAGTCGGCATCGTCCTCGCCCGTCCCACGCCCGCGCCGGCCCTTGCCGCCCCGGCGGCGACGGCGACGGCCGCTCAGGTCGTCAGAGTCGTCCGAGGAGTTGGAACCATCCTGCGAGTCGTCGCTGTCTCCGCTGTCGCCCTGGCCCTGCTGCCGGGCATCAGGCTGCTCGCTGGTCTCGCCCTCGCCTCCTGCGGTGCTCGGGCGGCGGCCGCGGCGGCCCCGCGAGCGCGGCGTGGTCCCGGCGCCGGAGCCCGCGTCAGATCCCCCATCAGAGGTGGAGTCCGGCGAGGTGTCGGAGGTGGTGTCCGAGTCGGAGGTGGTGTCCGAGTCGGAGCGCGAGTCGGAGTCCGCATCGCCGGTGGTCTCGGGCGCGGACGCGGCCGGTGCGCGGCGCCGCGGCTGCCGGGTCGGCACGGCGCTCAGGTCAGGAGCCTGGAAGAGCAGGCCGAACGGTGAGGCAGGAGTCGTGGTGGCTGCCTCTGCCTGGTCCACCTCGGTCTCGTCCAGCTCGGTCTCGACGGCCTCGGTCTCGACGACCTCGACGTCAACGACCTCCGTGGTCAGCTCAGCGTCTGCCGGTGCGTCCGGCTCGGTCGCGACAGCCGGCTCGTCCGACTCGGTCGCGGCAGCCGCGGACTTGGCGCTCTTGCGGGGAGCCGCCTTCTTGGCTGTGCTCTTCTTGGCGGCGGTCGTCTTGGCGGTGGTCGCCTTCGCAGCGGTCTTCCTGGTCGCGGCCCGGCGCGCGGTGGCCTTCTTGGGCGCCGCCTCAGAGGCCTCGCTGTCCCCGTCGCTGGGAGTTCCCCCGCTGGTGACCTTCTGCGCGGTCGGCGCACCCTCCGCGTCGTGGGAGAAGAGCGACCCATAGGCCGTCGCACCCCCCGTGGCCTTCTTCGGTGCTGTCTCAGCGGGTGTGTCGGGGCTCTGGTCCATGGTGGCCATGGTTTCCTCTCGTGGCCCGACAGGAGCCCACACCGGACCCATAGGTCCACTCCCGCAGGGCGCGGGTTGCGTCGTCGGACCGGCGGGGCGCCGGCCGGACGGAAGTCGTCCGGATACGCCGGGCGGCTCGCGCAGTTCGCGCGTCACCGGTGGCGGCGCCGACCAGATCCTTGAGTGACGTGGAGTCACTCGCTCGCGTGCCTGCTCTCTGGCCGCACTGCGGGAGATCGTGTCGGGTCGTGCGGCTGGTGTGGCCGGTCGCACAACCACGGTCACTATCTCACACGGGGGCCGGACTTCTGGTCATCTCAGGGGATCGAGGAGGGTGCCGTCCTCACCCAGGCGCCCCTGGGCCAGCCGCGTGCTCGCCGGTCGGGGCAGGTCGACCTCGCTCACCCCGCGCAGGGCCGTCCAGATCTCGGCGGGCCGCACCGTCGGTGTCGTATGCCGGATGGTCACCAGCAGCACAGCCGCCGGACCGTGCGTGTCACCTCCGGCCACCACCTCAGCGAGCAGCACGGGTGGCCGCACGTCGATGGCGCGCGGACCCTGCTTCATCATCCGTGTCACCTCCACCGACTCCTGGACTAGGAAGGCGTCCACCGCCTGCTGCACGTGCTCCACCGAAAGACCGGGGAAGCTCAGCTGCCACCGGCTCGCCACGAGCAGGTCCGCGAGGGCGCCGGGTGCGGCCTCGACCGCGTCGACGATGTCCAGCCCGTCCGGCAGCGCGGCGTCCAGCGACTGGACCAGTTGGTCAGCGTCGATGACCCGCGTGACCGACAGCTCGGCATACTCCGCCTCGGAGGCGACCCCCGTCGGGGCGGCATTGGCATAACTGACCTTGGGGTGCGGGTGGAAGCCGGCCGAGTAGGCCATCGGCACCTGCGCCAGTCGCAGCGCCCGCTCGAGGGCACGCTGGAAGTCACGGCTGGAGGTGAACCGCATCCGCCCCCGCTTGGCATAGCGCACCCGCAGCTTCTGCACCGCCGGGTCCGGCGCGGGGCCCACCGGGACACGTCGGGCAGCAGCCATGGCAGGCAGACTAACCGGCCCGGCCGACACACCGGGACGCCCAGTGTGGCCAAACCCATACCCCCGAATCTTTGGGCAGGCTGGTGCGCGTCGTAAGGTCGGCAGATCATGGTTGCCTGAACTGGCCGCACTCAACGAGGCGCTGCGACCGCTTTCGCGACTGACACCCGTTCCCCGGAGGTCCATCCGTGCGTGTCCACAACTTTGCCGCAGGTCCCGCCGCGCTCCCCCTCGAGGTGCTCGAGCGCGCCCAGTCCGAGCTGACCGACTTCAACGGACTCGGCATGTCCGTGATGGAGATCAGTCACCGCAGCAAGGACTTCGTGGCGGTGGCGGCGGAGTCCGAAGCCCTGCTGCGCGAGCTGCTGGGCGTGCCCGACAACTACGCGGTGCTCTTCCTGCAGGGAGGGGCGACCGGCCAGTTCGCCGCGATCCCGCTGAACCTCACCGCCCCCGGTGACCAGGTGGACTACATCAACACCGGCGCCTGGTCGACCAAGGCGATCGCCGAGGCCCGCAAGTTTGCCGAGGTCAACGTCATCGCCGACGAGCAGGCCTCCAACTACTCCACCACACCGGCTGCGGACACGCTGCGCGTCACCGACGGCGCGGCCTACCTGCACTACACGGCCAACGAGACGATCGGTGGGGTCGAGTTCGGCTACCTCCCCGAGGCCGGCGACGTGCCCCTCGTGGCCGACCTCTCCTCCACGATCATGTCCCGCCCGCTGGACGTTTCGAAGTTCGGCCTCTTCTATGCCGGCGCCCAGAAGAACCTCGGCCCGTCCGGGATCACCGTGGTGATCGTGCGCGACGACCTGCTCGGCCGCGCCCGCCCGCAGACGCCGTCGGTGCTCGACTACGCCGTCATGGCGGGGGCCGACTCGATGCTCAACACACCCCCGACCTTCGGCTGGTATCTCCTGGGCCTGAACCTGCAGTGGGTCCGCGACACCGGTGGCGTGACCGCCATGGCCGAGCGCAACCAGCGCAAGGCCGAGACGCTCTATGCCGCGATCGACGGCCTCGACTTCTACTCCAACCCGGTCGAGACCCGCTCGCGCAGCTGGATGAACGTGCCGTTCCTGCTGGCCGACAGCTCGCTGGACCAGGAGTTCCTCACCCAGGCGTATGCCGCGGGGTTGACCAACCTCGAGGGTCACCGCTCCGTGGGCGGCCTGCGAGCGAGCATCTACAACGCCACCTCCCAGGAGTCCGTCGACGCGCTCGTCGCCTTCCTCAAGGAGTTCGAGCGCACCCACGCCTGACCGGCCGACCCGACACCGCCCCTTGCTGACCCGCGACAGACCGAGGACCCACCCGTGACCTTCGCCATCCAGACGCTCAACGCCATCTCGCCGCTCGGCCTGGAGCGCCTCGACCGCTCCCGGTTCGACGTCGGCACCGACATCCCCGAGCCGCGCGCGCTGCTCCTGCGCTCGGCTGACCTGCACTCCTACGAGGTCCCGCCGAGCCTGTATGCCGTGGCCCGCGCCGGGGCCGGCACCAACAACATCCCGGTCGACGCGATGGCCGCACGGGGCATCCCGGTCTTCAACACCCCGGGCGCCAACGCCAACGCGGTCAAGGAGCTGGTCATCGCCGGCATGCTCCTCGCCGCGCGCAACCTCTATCACGCAGCCGACTACACCAAGAACCTCGTGGCGGAGCAGCACCTGTCCGGCAAGGAGCTGGACCAGCAGGTGGAGGCCGGCAAGAAGGCGTTCGCCGGCTTCGAGCTGCCCGGTCGCACGCTCGGGGTCATCGGCCTCGGCGCGATCGGCGTGCTGGTCGCCAACGCCGCCCAGTCCCTCGGCATGAAGGTGCTCGGCTATGACCCCGCGATCACGGTGGAACGCGCCTGGCAGCTCTCGCCCAGCGTCGAGCAGGTCACCAGCGTCGAGGAACTGCTCGCCAGCTCGGACTTCATCACGCTGCACGTGCCGCTCATCGAGGCCACCCAGGGGCTGGTCAGCGCGGAGCGGATCGCCACGATGCGCCCGGGCAGCGTCATCCTCAACTTTGCCCGCGGCGGCATCGTCGACGAGGCCGCGGTGATCGCCGCTCTGGACTCCGGGCACCTGCACGCCTATGTCAACGACTTCCCCACCGAGGCCGGCTCGATCCACCCCAAGGTCATCGCGCTCCCGCACCTGGGGGCCTCGACCAGCGAGGCCGAGGACAACTGCGCCGTGATGGCGGTCGACCAGCTGACCGACTTCCTGCTGCACGGCAACATCCGCAACTCGGTGAACTTCCCCACCGTCGTCATGGGCCGCACGCCCGGCACGACGCGGCTGGCCATCTTCAACGAGAACAAGCCCAACATGATCGGTCAGATCACGGCCGTGCTCGCAGAGGCCGGCCTCAACGTCGCCGAGTTCACCAACCGGGCGCGCGGGGACTACGCCTACACCCTCGTCGACGTCGAGGGCCAGGTCGAGGACGACCTCAAGGCCTCGATCCTGGCGATCGACGGGATCATCCGAGCCCGCAAGGTCTGAGCCCTCACACCACGCTGAGCGGCAGCAGCTTCTTGCCGGTGGGGCCGATCTGGATCTGGGTGTTCAGCTGCGGACAGACGCCGCAGTCATAGCAGGGTGTCCACCGGCAGTCGTCCACCTCACGCTCGTCGATGGCGTCCTGCCAGTCGTCCCAGAGCCACTCCTTGTCGAGGCCGGAGTCGATGTGGTCCCACGGCAGGACCTCACTCTCCCCCCGCTCGCGGGTGGTGAACCAGGCGACGTCGACACCCGACCCGGCCAGCGCCCGCTCAGCCGCGCCCATCCAGCGCTCGTAGTGGAAGTGTTCGCTCCAGCCGTCGAACCGCGCGCCGTCCCGCCAGACCTGCTCGATCACCGCACCGACCCGGCGGTCCCCCCGAGAGAGCAGCCCCTCCACGATGCCGGGCTGGCCGTCGTGATAGCGGAAGCCGATGGCTGAGCCATAGCGCCGGTCGGCCCGCAGCGCCTGGCGCAGCTTCGTCAGGCGGGCGTCGGTCTCCTCGGCACCCAGCTGGGCAGCCCACTGGAACGGCGTGTGGGCCTTGGGCACGAAGCCCCCGATCGACACGGTGCAGCGGATGTCCTTGTGCCCACTGACCTGTCGGCCGGTGTCGATCACCTTCTTGGCCAGGTCAGCGATCTGCAGCACGTCCTCGTCGGTCTCGGTCGGCAGACCACACATGAAGTAGAGCTTGACCTGACGCCACCCCGCGCAATACGCCGCCGCCACGGTCCTGATCAGGTCCTCCTCGCTGACCATCTTGTTGATCACCTTGCGCAGCCGCTCGCTGCCCCCCTCCGGCGCGAAGGTCAGACCGGAGCGCCGACCGTTGCGGGTGAGCTCGTTGGCCAGCTCGATGTTGAAGGCGTCCACCCGCGTCGAGGGCAGGGACAGCGAGGTGTTGGTGCCCTCATAGCGGTCGGCCAGTCCCTTGGCGACGTCAGCGATCTCACTGTGGTCGGCCGAGGACAGGGAGAGCAGCCCGACCTCCTCGTAGCCGGTGGCGTCCAGGCCCTGGGCCACCATCGCGCCGATCCCCTCGATGGAGCGCTCGCGCACCGGACGGGTGATCATGCCTGCCTGACAGAACCGGCAGCCGCGGGTGCACCCGCGGAAGATCTCGACGCTCATCCGCTCGTGCACCGACTCGGTGACCGGCACCAGCGGCGTCTTCGGATAGGGCCACGCGTCGAGGTCCATCACCGTGTGCTTGCTGACCCGCCACGGCACCCCCGCCTGGTTCGGCACCACCCGCTGGATGCGGGCGTCCGGCAGATAGTCCACGTCATAGAAGGCCGGCACATAGACACCGCCGGTGCGCGCCAGGCGCAGCAGCAGCTCATGCCGCCCACCCGGTCTGCCCTCGCTCTTCCAGCCGCCGATGAGCTGTGTCGCGGCCAGCACCGCCTCCTCACCGTCACCGACGATGGCAGCGTCCACGAAGTCGGCGATCGGCTCGGGGTTGAAGGCGGCGTGCCCGCCCGCGATCACGATCGGGTGCTCGTCCGTGCGGTCCACCGCATGCAGCGGAAGACCCGCCAGGTCAAGCGCCGTCAGCATGTTGGTGTAGCCGAGCTCGGTCGAGAAGGAAAGCCCGAACACATCGAAGTCACCCACAGCCCGGTGCCCGTCGACGGTGAACTGCGGCACACCCTCGGCGCGCATCAGCCCCTCCAGGTCCGGCCAGACGGAGTAGGTCCGCTCCGCCAGCGCGAACGGCTGCTCGTTGAGGACCTCATAGAGGATCATGACGCCCTGGTTGGGCAGCCCGATCTCATAGGCGTCGGGATACATCAGCGCCCAGCGCACCGTGAGCTCCGCACCCTCCGGCCCGAACCCGGCCACGTGCCAGTCCTTGACCTGCGAGTTCAGCTCACCCCCGACATACTGCACCGGCTTGCTGACCTGCTCGAGCAGCGGCTCCAGCGCAGGGAAGATGCTGTCGCCAGGCGTGCGCGGGCGGGATTCGTCCGTGGCAGTCATGACAGCAAGGGTATGCCGAGCGGCCCGCGGTGAGGCGGGCCGCTCGGCATCTCCGTGGCGGCGGTGTGAGCGCGTGTCCAGGTCAGTCCGCGTAGAGCGCGTCCAGCTGGTCGGCATACTTCTTGGTGACGACCCGGCGCTTGAGCTTCATGCTCGGAGTCAGGTCGCCCTCCTCGACGGTGAGGTCGTGGTCCAGGATGACGAACTGCTTGATCTGCTCCCAGCGGTTGAGCTGGAGGTTGAGCTCGTCGACATAGCCCTGCACCATCGCGCGGCACTCGGGGGAGGTGACGACCTCGGCGTACTCCTTGCCGGCCATGTCGTTCTTCTCCGCCCAACCGGCGATCGCGTCGGGGTCGAGGGTGATGATGGCGGACACGAACTTGCGACCGTCTCCCTCGATGACCAGCTGGCTGGCGTAGGGGCAGATCCCCTTGAACATCGACTCGATGACCGACGGCGCGACATATTTGCCGTTGGAGGTCTTGAACAGGTCCTTCTTGCGGTCGGTGATCCGCAGGAAGCCGTTGGCGTCGAGCTCACCGATGTCGCCGGTGTGGAACCACTTGTCCTCGCCGAACGCCTCGGCCGTGGCCGTCTCGAGCTGGTGGTAGCCGGTGGTGACACCCGGGCCGCGGAGCAGGATCTCGCCGTCCTCGGCGATCTTGACCTCAGTGCCGGGCAGTGCCCACCCGACGCTGCCGAACTGGTAGCCGCCGATGCTGGGGCGGTTGACGAAGGAGGCCGCCGAGGTCTCGGTGAGGCCGTAGCCCTCGATGATCCGCAGGCCCACCGCGTCGAACCACTCGGCGACGTCACGGTTGAGCGCCGCCGAACCGGAGATAAAGAACCGGACGCGGCCACCGAAGCGCTCCTGGACCTTCTTGAGCACCAGCTTGTCGGCGATCTTGTGCTGCACCGCGAGGACGCCGGTGGGTTCCGTGCCCGTCTGGCGCAGCTCGCTGACCTTGCGCCCGACGCCCGTGGCCCAGTGGAACAGCTTCTCCTTGATGCCGCCCTCGTCGGCCATCATCATCGTGATGCGGCCATAGGCCTTCTCGAAGATGCGCGGGGCCGCACCCATGAAAGTCGGCTTGACGACGGCGACGTTCTCGACGATCTTGTCCACGCGTCCGTCCACTGCGGTCGGGAAGCCGACCTGCAGGGGCAGCACGAGCAGCACCTTGCCAAAGACGTGGGCCAACGGGAGCCAGAGGTACTGCAGGTCGTCGGAGTCGAGGATGCCGATCGCGTCGACCGCGGCCGCCTCATAGGTCCACGCCGAGTGCGGGAGCCGCACGCCCTTGGGCCGGCCCGTCGTGCCGGAGGTGTAGATGATGGTGGCCAGATGGTCCGGGGTCAGCTGGTCGATGCGCTCGTTGATCAGCTCTGGCTCGGCCTCGAGCCGGGCCTGACCCCGCTCCTCCAGCTCAGAGAGGGTGATGACCCAGTCGCCGTCACCCTCGCCGTCGATGACGACCACGTGGGAGACCTCGGGCATGGAGCCGCGGTGCGCGCGCAGCTTCTCGACCTGCGTGGAGTCCTCGGCGATGACCACCTTGCTGCCGGAGTCGGACACGATGTAGGCCACGTCGTCGGGCAGGGTGGTCGGATAGATCGTGGTGGTCGCGGCGCCGGCGGACATCACGGCCTGGTCGGCGAGCACCCACTCCAGCCGGGTGGCGGAGCACAGCGCCACCCGCTCCTCGCCCTGCACGCCCAGGTCGACCAGACCGGCCGCGATCGCGTTGGCGCGGGCACCGGTCTGCGCCCAGGTCAGCGACTCCCAGGACTCTCCGACCGGATAGCGGAACGCCTCTGCGTCCGGCGTGCTGGCGACCCTGTCACGGAACAGGTGGCCGACGCTGGCAGCGCGGTTGTCGATTTTGCTCTGGTCGAACTGCTCGTCGCGGGAAGACAGCGCCATAACTCGTCCTTCGTTGGGCGGGTGTGTGAGCCTGATCCTCTCAGGTCGATGGCCGATTCGGTAGGCCGACCCCCACAACCGCTGCCCAAATGTTACCTACGGGTAGGTGCGCCGGGGTTGCTGACAGGCTGCGACCAGTCCGACCGCCAACCAGCAGGCGAACATCGAGGACCCGCCATAGGACAAGAAGGGCAGCGGCAGGCCGGTGACCGGCGTCAGCCCGAGGTTCATGCCGACGTTCTCGACGGTCTGGAAGAGCAACCAGCCGGCCACCCCGACGGCGACCAGCCGGGCAAACGGGTCCTCGGTGCGGACCGCCACCCACAGTGCCCGGATCACGACAAACAGGAGCAGTCCGAGGATGCCGAGGCTGCCGACCAGGCCCAGCTCCTCCCCCGCGATGGAGAAGACGAAGTCGGTGTGCTGGAAGGGGATGAACCCGCCCTGGGTCTGTGGTCCCTGGCCGAGGCCGGCTCCGTCCCAGCCACCGGAGCCGATCGCCAGACGGGCCTGCCGGGTCTGGTAGCCGATGCCCTGCGGGTCCCGGGACGGGTCGGCGAAGGCGAGCAGCCGGTCCAGCTGGTAGCCATCCAGCAGCGGCACCCTGATCGCGGCCACGATCGCCCCCACCGCCCCGGCGACCGCGAGCACCGTCCAGCGCAGCGCCGCTCCCGACGCGGCCACGACACCGACCGCCATGGCGCCCAGGACCAGCGCGGTCCCCAGGTCCGGCTGCAGCAGGATCAACCCGATGGGCAGACCCGCCAGCAGCCACGCGGTCAGCACGTCACGCCAACCGGGTGTGCGGCTCGGGCTGCGCGACTCGGCAAGGATCATCGCCAGGCCGATGCACAGCGCGATCTTGGACAGCTCGGCCGGCTGCAGGGAGAACCCGCCGGGCAGGTGGATCCAGGAGCGGGAGCCGTTGACGGTGACCCCGAGCGGGCTGAGCACGACCAGCAGCCCCAGGATGCCGGCCAGATAGAGCCAGGGAGCGGCGGCTCTGATCCAGCGGACGTCGACCCGCAGCAGGAGCACCGCCATCGTGATCCCGATGCCAGTGTTGATCAGGTGCCGCACGACCAGGGCCGAGCCCACGTCCTGGTGGGTGCCGGACCAGATGAGCAGGGCGCCGAGCAGACTCAGACCCAGCGCTGCGACATACAGCCCCCAGTCGATGCGCAGCCAGGCCATGGCCTAGCCGAACAGGATGGACCGGCTGGCGTCGACGTCGCGACCGATCTGGGTGAGCAGCTCATCCACCGACTCGAAGCGCACGTTGCCGCGCAGTCGCTCCACGAAGTCGACGCCCACCTGCTCGTGATAGAGATCCAGGTCCAGCCGGTCCAGGACGTGCGCCTCGACGACCCGCACCGGCACGTCGTCAAAGGTGGGGTTGGTCCCGACCGAGATAGCGGCCGGCAACCGGCGCTCCGGGTCGCCCACCGGCAGGTCAAAGCGCTCCAGCCAGCCGGCATACACGCCGTCCGTGGGGATCAGTCCCTCGACCGTGCCGCCCAGGTTTGCGGTCGGGAACCCCATCTCGCGACCGCGACGCTTTCCGTGCACGACCTCACCGGTGACGCGGTGCGGACGACCGAGTATGTCGGCAGCCAGGTCCACCTGACCCTCACCCAGGAGGGCGCGCACGTGGGTGGAGGACCAGTTGCGGGCCCCCTCGGTGGTCTCGCCGACCGCGGCCAGCTCCACCACCTCGAAGTCGTCGCTGGCGCCGATCTCGCGCATCGTGTCGATGTTGCCCGAGTTGTGCACGCCAAAGCGGGAGTCGGTGCCGAGCACGACCGCCGTGGCACCGAGCGCGTCGACGAACACCTCGCGGACGAACTCGTGAGGCGTCATGGCCGCGAGCTCGTGGGTGAAGGCCAGCACGAGGATCGCGTCCAGGCCGGTGCCCGCCATGAGGTCGAGGCGGTGCTCCACGCCGGCGATCTGCACGGGGGCCCGCTCGGGGTGCAGGACGGCAAGCGGCGGGGGGTCGAAGGTGACGGCCACGGCCCGTGCGTCCCGCGCGCGCGCCTCGCGGACGACGGTCCCCAGCAGGGCGCGGTGGCCGCGGTGGACCCCGTCGAAGTTGCCGAGGGTCACCACGCTGGGTCCGAACCCGGACGGGATCTCCTGCAGGTCGGTCCAGCGCGGCACGGACTCCACTCTAGAGGGCGGGGAAGACGACATGACTGCGCGCCACCTCCCCGGTCTCGTCCAGCATGGCCACCAGCACGCCATCTGGACCGATAGCGGCCACCGGCTCGGTCCGCCCCGCCTGTGCTGCCGGGAGTCGTTTGCCGTGACCGAGGTCGATGGCCTCCTGGGCGCTCAGGGTGCGGCTGGGGAAGGTGGCCGTGGCAGCCTCGGCCAGCGGCACCAGGTGGGCGGAGACGCCGTCCTGCTCAAGCTGCTCCAGCGTCGCTGCCGAGGCCAGTTCGAAGCCCCCGACGCGGGTGCGGCGCAGGGCGGTCAGGTGCCCACCCACGCCGAGCTGCTCCCCGAGGTCGCGAGCCAGGGCACGCACATAGGTGCCGGAGCTGACCTCGACCTCGACGTCCAGGTCGAGCCAGGCGACGACGGGCTCGGTCGGGCTAGCTGCGTCCGTGTCTGTCTGCGAGTCGCCCGCGCGGATGTCGGACACCTCGAAGCGGTGGACCGTCACCGGCCGTGCGGGCAGCTCGACGTCCTCACCCGCCCGGACCCGCGCATAGGAGCGCTTGCCGTCGATCTTGATCGCGCTGACCGAGCTGGGCACCTGCTGGATGCTGCCGGTCAGGTCGGCGATCGCAGCCCGGACCGCCGCCTCGGTCAGCTGCGACGTGTCGTGGCGCGCGGTGACCTCACCCTCGGCGTCGTCGGTCACGGTGCTGACCCCGAGCCGGATGGTCGCGGTGTAGGCCTTGTCCGCCCCCACCAGGAAGGTGAGCAGCTTGGTGGCCCGGTTGACCCCCAGCACCAGCACCCCGGTCGCCATCGGGTCCAGCGTGCCGGCGTGCCCCACCCGTCGCGTGGCGCACAGCCGCCGGGACCGTCCCACGACGTCATGGCTGGTCCAGCCCGCAGGTTTGTCCACGACGAGCAGCCCGTCACCGGCGGGAGGGTGCACCTGCTGGGCCCGGGACTCAGTCCCGGCCGTCGGCATACTTCTCGATCTGGTCGCTGTCGTCGGGCTCGTCGTCCTCGTCCAGCTCGTCGCCGACCGGGTCTGCCTCGCGCGCCTTGCGATAGGGGTCGGCCTCCCCCGCATAGCCGCTCTCAGTCCGGTTGGCGGCCAGTTGCGAGTCGCGCTCGTGCACCTGACGGAAGATGTCCTCGAGGTGCGCGGCGTCCTCGGGCAGCGCGTCGGGCACGAACTCCAGCGTCGGCGTCAGCCTGATGCCCAGGCCCTTGCCCATGTGCGAGCGGAGCCGGCCGCGATAGGTCTGCAGGACCTCAGCGGCATCCGCGCGCTCCTGGTCCCCGCCCAGCACGGTGTAGAAGACGGTGGCCTGCTGCAGGTCCCCCGTGACCCGGACGTCGGTGATCGTGACGAACCCCAGCCTGGGGTCCTTGACCAGCGTGTCCAGACCCTGGGCCACCAGGACCTTGATGCGCTCGGCGACCTTGCGGGCGCGTGCGGGATCTGCCATGTCTCCTCCTCGGTCGGGTTGCAACGAGTCAGTCTAGGTCGCCTCGCGGCCGACCCGCGCACGCAGTGGCGCCGCCAACCTCTCCCGTGCGTGGAGGTGGGCCCTGGACGCGACAGAGCCCGGGCGCAACAGGTGCACCCGGGCTCTGCGATCCTCGACCGATCAGCTGCGCGGGATCTCGCGCATCTCATAGGTGGTGATCAGGTCATCGGTCTGGACGTCGTTGAACGAGCCCAGGTTGATGCCGCACTCGAAGCCCTCGCGGACCTCGGTGACGTCGTCCTTGAACCGCCGCAGGCCGGCGATCTCCAGGCCCTCGGTGATGACCACGCCGTTGCGGGTGATCCGAGCCTTGGCGCCGCGGCGGATCTCGCCGCTGCGGACGAGGGAGCCGGCCACGTTGCCGAACTTGGAGGAGCGGAAGATCTCGCGGATCTCCGCGGTGCCCGTCTCGACCTCCTCGTACTCCGGCTTGAGCATGCCCGTGAGCGCGCTCTCGATGTCCTCGATCGCCTGGTAGATCACGCCGTAGTAGCGGATCTCCACGCCCTCGCGCTCGGCGACCTCGGCGTTCTGTCCCTCGGCCCGGACGTTGTAGCCCAGGATGATCGCATCCGAGGCCGCAGCCAGGTTGATGTTGTTGAGGGTGATCGCACCGACCCCGCGGTCGATGATCCGCAGGTCGACCTCGTCGCCGACATCGATCTGCAGCAGAGCGTCCTCGAGCGCCTCGACCGAACCGGACACGTCGCCCTTGAGGATCAGGTTGAGCGTGTCCACCTTGCCGGCAGCCAGAGCCTCGTTGAGGCTCTCCAGGCTGATCCGCTTGCGGGCCTTGGCCAGCGAGGCCTGCCGGTCGGCGCTCTCGCGCTTCTCGGCGATCTGGCGCGCGGTGCGGTCGTCGGGGGCCACCAGGAAGGTGTCACCCGCCCGTGGCACCGAGGCCAGACCGAGCACCTGCACCGGACGCGACGGGGTCGCCTCCTGCACGTTGTTGCCGTGCTCGTCGAGCATGGCGCGCACGCGACCGTGGGCCGAGCCCGCCACGATGGCGTCCCCGACCGTCAGGGTGCCCTGCTGGACCAGCACCGTGGCCACCGGGCCACGACCGCGGTCCAGGTTGGCCTCGATGGCCACACCGCGAGCGTCCTTGTTGGGGTTGGCCCGCAGGTCCAGGGCCGCGTCCGCGGTCAGCAGGACCGCCTCGAGCAGCGCGTCGATGTTCTGGTTGTTCTTGGCGGACACGTCCACGAACATCGTCTCACCGCCATACTCCTCGGCGATCAGGTTGTATTCGGTCAGCTGCTGGCGCACCTTGGCCGGGTTGGCGCCGTCAACATCGATCTTGTTGACCGCCACCACGATCGGCACGTCCGCAGCCTGGGCGTGGTTGAGCGCCTCGATCGTCTGCGGCATGACACCGTCGTTGGCCGCGACCACCAGGATCGCGATGTCGGTCACCTTGGCACCACGGGCACGCATGGCGGTGAACGCCTCGTGACCCGGGGTGTCGATGAAGGTGATCGGACGGTCGTCGCCCTCGTGGTGGGTGTGCACCTGGTAGGCACCGATGTGCTGGGTGATGCCACCGGTCTCGCTGGCACCGACATCGGCCTGACGGATCGCATCGAGCAGTCGGGTCTTGCCGTGGTCGACGTGACCCATGACGGTCACGACCGGGGGACGTGCCTCCAGGTCCTCGTCGGTCTCGGCCTCGGTCTCAGCATCCAGGTCGATGTTGAAGGAGGTGAAGAGCTCGCGCTCCTCCTCCTCCGGCGAGACGACCCGGATGTCATAGCCCAGCTCGGAGCCCAGCACGCCGAAGGCGTCCTCGTCCAGGGACTGGGTCGCCGTCGCCATCTCACCGAGGTGGAACAGCACGGTCACCAGCGATGCCGGGTCGACGTTGATCTTGTCGGCGAAGTCGCTCAGCGAGGCGCCACGGCGCACCGTGATGGTCTGGCCGTTGCCGCGCGGGATGCTGACGCCACCGATGCTCGGCGCCTGCATCTGCTCGAACTCTGCGCGCTTTGCCCTCTTGGACTTGCGTCCGCGGACCTTGCCGCCTCCACGACCGAAGGCACCCTGCGTGCCGCCACGCCCACGCGGGCCGCCACCGGGACGACCGCCACCGCCACCGCGGTAGCCACCGGGACCGCCACCGGGTCCACCGGGGCCGCCACCGGGTCCACCAGCGCCGGGACGACCGCGGCCACCAGGGCCGCCACGGGCCGGGCGCTCACCCGGACGGGGAACAGCCGCACGGTCGGGCATCATGCCGGGGTTGGGACGCGGACCACCAGGGCGCGGACCGCCAGGACCGGCCTGGCCGCCACGGGTGCCACCGGGGCGGGGCATGCCCTGCGACGGCGCGAACGGGTTGTTGCCCGGACGCGGTGCACCGCCTCGCTCACCACCGCGCTCGGGACGGTCGGAGCGCTCGGCGCGCGGACGCTCGCGGCCCATGCCCTGCTTGGAGGCGAAGGGGTTGTTGCCAGGCCGGGGGCCGGGCTTCACGCCAGGACGGGGAGCGCCCTCACGGGACCCGGAAGCAGCCGGGGCCTCGGGCGTGCGCGGGCCGGGACGGCCCGAGGGGCTCGACGAGGCGGCGGGACGCGCGGGCTCATCAGAGCCGCTCGCAGCCGTGCTCGTCTCCGGTGCGGTCGGTGCCTGCGGGGCGGCCGGCGCAGCTGCTTCGGGTGCGGCGGTGCCGCCCGGCTTGGCCGGGCCGGGCTTCACGCCTGGCTTGGCCGGTGTCGGCGCGCTCGCAGCGGGAGCCTTGGCGCCCTCCTGCGCAGAGGCGGGGGTCGCGTCGACATCAGCAGACGCCAGCTTGGCGGCTGCCTCCTTGGCGGGGGCAGCGTCCTTGGCGGGCGCAGCCTTCTTGGCGGCAGGCGGCTTGGCCGCTGCCGGGGGGTTCTCACGAATCTTGCGGACCACGGGAGGCTCGATGGTCGACGATGCCGACCGGACAAACTCTCCTTGTTCCTTCAGGTGGGCGAGCAGCTCTTTGCTCTCAACCCCGAGCTCTTTCGCGAGCTCATAAACCCGGACCTTAGCCACAGTTCTCCTTCGTTGGGCGTCTCGGTCCGAGCCTGTTCAGGGCGCACGACCGGGACTAGTGCTGGTGGGTGCTCATTGCTGAGTACTCATCGGGTGCTCATCAGCGTCAAACCCGCTTCCGGTTCCTCGATGACAGGGCCGCTCGGCCCCGCCTGATCTGGCGGTCGGACCTGGTGGTCCGTCCGTCCGGTGTCCGACCCACGGTGGGTCGGACGGTCCCGTTGTGCTGGGGTCAGTCGGACTGACCCAGCAACGCCTCCAGCGCCGTGGTGTCCGGTCGACCAGGCCGACGAAGGGCCCTGCCGAACGCACTGCGCTGGGTGGCAGCCGTCACGCACTGCGGGGTGAGGTGCACATAGGCTCCTCTCCCCTGCCGGCGGCGCTGTGGGTCCGGGACCAGCAGCCAGCCCTGTGAGGGGTCGGGGTGGTCGACGGCAGCGACGCGCAACAGTGCGGTCTGCTCCGCGCGGTGCCTACAGCCCACGCAGGTGCGCACCGGGGTGCGCGGTCCTGACAGGCCGTCAGACGGCGGAACAACCTGCACCACTCTACAGGGTCACTCGCCGGGAGCAGTGTCCGCCGGCGCGGTGTCCGGCCGGATGTCGATCCGCCAGCCCGTGAGCTTGTGCGCGAGCCGGGCGTTCTGACCCTCGCGTCCGATCGCCAGCGAGAGCTGGTAGTCAGGGACGACGACGCGCGCCTGACGAGCACGGTCGTCGACGATGGTGACCGACTGCACCCGCGACGGGGACAGCGCCGAGGCGACGAACTCGGCCGGGTCGTCGCTGAAGTCGACGATGTCGATCTTCTCGCCCTGCAGCTCGGTCATGACCGCGCGCACCCGCTGACCCATCGGGCCGATGCAGGCGCCCTTGGCGTTGACGCCGGGGACGGTGGCGCGCACCGCGATCTTGGTGCGGTGCCCGGCCTCGCGGGCCAGTGCCTCAATGCGGACGGTCCCGTCGGCAATCTCGGGCACCTCGAGCGCAAACAGGCGACGCACCAGGTTGGGGTGGGTCCGCGACAGCGTGATCTGCGGACCGCGCGGACCGCGCTTGACGCCGACCACGAAGGTGCGCAGGCGCTGACCGTGGTCATAGGTCTCCCCCGGCACCTGCTCGGAGGTGGGCAGCTCCCCCTCGACCGTGCCGAAGTCGACCAGCACGTGGCGCGGGTCGTTGGACTGCTGGATCACCCCGGAGACGATGTCGCCCTCGCGGCCACGGAAGTCGCCGAGGATCGCGTCGTCCTCCAGCTCGCGCATCCGCTGCACGATCACCTGGCGGGCGGTCGCGGCCGCGACTCGGCCGAAGCCCTCGGGGGTGTCGACGAACTCGGGTCCCGGTTCGCCGCGCAGGCCGGTCTCCTCGTCGATCTCCCCGGACTCACGCGCCCAGACGGTGACGTGACCGGTCTTGCGGTCCAGCTCGACCCGGGCGTGGGGGTGATGTCCCTCCGCGCGCTCGTAGGCCATGAGCAGGGCCTGCTCAATCGCCTGGACGATCGTCTCGAGCGGGATCTCCCGCTCGCGCTCCAGCTGCCGCAGCACGGCGATGTCGATGTCCATCAGTTGTCCTTTCCACCCGGGCGGGTGAACTCCACCTGCACCCTGGCAGCTGCGATGCGGTCATAGGGCAGCAGGCCCTCTGGCGTCTGGGTCCCACCGTCAAGACGTATGCCGTCCGGCCCGGCCTCGGTGAGCCTGCTCTCGGTCTCGGTCTGGGTCGTGGGGTCGCCGGCCTCCCCCTCCGTCGGAGCCAGCCGGACCCGCAGGAGCCGACCGACGTTGCGGCGGAACTGGGCCGGGGTCGTCAGCGGGTGGTCGACCCCGAGGGAGCTGACCTCCAACGTGTAGGGGGCGGCGCCCATCGCGTCACTGTCATCGAGGGCGCTGCCCACGACCCGGCTCGCGTCGGCCACCTCGTCGAGGGTGAGCGGCTCGACAGGAGTGGACAGGTCGTCGGCCAGGAGGTGGGCCACGTCGCGGGCCACGCCGACCCGCACGAGCCGCCGCTTGCCCGCCGGGTGGACGGCAACGTCCTCGACGACCACGCCGCTGCCGGCGAGTGCTGCACCCGCCGTCTCGCGAACCTGCTCGGCCTGTCCCATGATCGGGCCTCCCTCTTCTGCTGTCGCGACCTGTCCAGATCGTGCCGGGATCGCCCGGAACGGCCACTCTAGCCGCTCCGGTGTGTCAGGATCGCGCTCATGGCCGCTGCGATCACTCGTCGATCACTGCTGGCCGTCATGGGGGCGGGGCTGGGAGCCGTCCTGGTCGGTTGTGACTCCGAACCCACGTCCCCCGAGGCCACCGCCACACCGGGGCCGACGCAGCCCGACGAACCGGCCGCCTCCCCGTCACAGCCTGCCGACACGGAGGTGCTGCTGCTCGCGCTGGCGCGAGCCCGGGAGCTGGCCGACCGGTGCCGGGCCATCACCGGCGCTGAGGGGGCGGCCCGCGCCATGCAGACCCAGGTGCAGGGCTCCCTCGACGAGCAGGCCCAGGTGCTGGCCGACGTCCTGCGCGCCGGCAACGTCGCCGTCCCTGAGCCCACGACACCGAGCCCGACCCCCCAGGACGCCGACAGGGCCACCACGACCAGCACCCCCACGGGCGATGCCGCCACCGCCACCTCCGCCCCGGGTGACGCCAGCACGGGCGACGACGGCACGGGCGACGACGACGCGACCGGTGACGCCGAGGAGCGCACCAGTGGCCCTTCCCCGGCCGCGCAGGCGGCACAGGCGCTGCAGCAGCTGGGGCGGGCGGCGCTGGACGACGTCAGCCCGGCCGCGCTGAACGCACTGGCGGAGGTGAGCAGGGCCAACCTGCCGATGCTGATCGCGCTCACCGCCCAGCGCGGGGCGATGGCGCACCTGTTCGGGCAGGAGCCGAGCTGGCCCAACCTGACCGGACCGACCGAGGCTGCGGCCAACAACCTGCTGAACGTCTATCGGCCCGCCGTCTATGGGTTCGAGGTGATCGCCGCGCGGTCCCACAACGATGAGCGGGCGGCATACCGCACGGTCCTGGGCCCGCTGCGAACCTTTACCCGGCAGCTCACCGAGCTGGCGGGCAAGGCTGCCGCCCCTGCGCCCCTGGGCTATGGACTGCCGCAGGACGTCGACTCGGCAACAGCACGTGGCACCCTTGCCGGTGAGCTGATGGCGACACTGCCACCGTCGATCATGGCGCAGACCGCAGCGTTCTCGGGCGACGAGGCTGCCGTCGCGGGGTCGGTGCGGCTGCTGGCCGACGCGGTGCGGCTCGCCCAGCCGTGGAACCCGGTGACCGCCTTCCCCGGCATGCGGGTCCCGGGTGCCTGAGCCGGGGCTGCGGTCGACGGAGCCGTTGCCGCGCTCGGTCACCGACCTGGTGCCCCAGGGGCTGATCGACCGGATGCACCAGCACGTCCCGGCACCGGGGTTCGGGTCCGGGCCCGACTGGCTGCGCACCCTCCCCGGCCTGGTCACGGAGCTGCTGGACCAGTGGGGCCTGGTCGTCAGTGGGCCGCCCAGCCACGGGTATGCCGCGCTGGTGCTGCCGGTCGACGGTGCCGACGAGCCTGCGGTGCTCAAGGTCGCCTGGCCGCACCCCGAGGCCAGGGACGAGCACCGCACGCTGCGCACCTGGGCTGGTCGTGGGGCCGTCCGGCTCATCGCCGCCGACCCGTCCCGCGGTGGCCTGTTGCTCGAGCGGCTGGATCTGCGCGACCTGAACGGACCTCGTGTGGGCGTGCTGGAGTCGTGCGAGGAGATCGGGCGGCTGGCCGCGCGGCTGAACCGACCCGCCCCGCCGTGGCTGCGGCTGCGCTGCAGCGAGCACCTGGCAGAGCTGGTGCGCGACATCGATGCGCTGCGCGGCGGGCAGTCGCGCGCCCTGCCGCGTCAGGTGCTGGACCGGGGGCGGGCTCTGGCTATGGAGCTGGCTGCCGAGCCCGACATCGACGCCCATCTGGTGCACGCGGACCTGCACCAGGAGAACGTGCTGTGGCGACCCGACCCGGGCGAGTGGGTGGCGATCGACCCGCAGGCAATGGCCGCCGACCGGGCCTGGGTCGTGGCCCCGGCGCTGTGGAACAGGTGGACGGAGGCCCAGACCGCCCACGACACGCGCCTGCACCTCAACCTTCGGCTGGAGATGCTCTGCGAGGCGGCCGGCATCGACCCGGACCGCGCCCGGGCGATGACCGAGGTCCGGATCCTGCGCAACGCGGTCTGGGACATCCAGGAAGAGCCGGCTGACCTGGCCGAGTCGCTCACCCGGCACATCACGATCAGCAAGGCGATGCAGCCGGCCTGACGGCCGCAGGTCACATGGTGGAGTAGCGCGCCCGGGCGAAGGAGTAGATGCCATAGGCCGCCAACCCGATCGCCACGAGGAGCAGCAGGATCCACCCGAATGGCTGGTCCTGCAGGGTCTTCAGCGCAGCGTCGAGGCCCGTCTCCTGGTCCGGGTCCGCCTGGAGCGCCGCGAGTCCGATCAGTGCACCGACGATGCCGAGCGCGACGCCCTTTGCGGTGTAGCCCGTGACGCCGAGCACCTCGACCGCACGCGTGACCTCGCCGCCCCCGGTGCCCTTGAGGTCCTCCAGGAACTTGCGGGCCACCCCCTTGTAGACGTGGTAGGCCCCGACCCCCAGCACGACCAGGCCGACGACACCGACCAGGATCCGTCCGGCCGGCGCCTGCATGAGAGTCGCGGTCGCCGAGGTGGTGCTCTCGCCGCTGTCCGAGCCCTGACCGGTCACCACCTGGAAGGTGGTCCAGCCCAGCGCCCCATAGACCACCGCCTTGCCGACGGCCTTGCCACGGTCGAAGAACTGGTCCTTGGTCGAGCCCCCGTGCGGCACCGCTGCCTCGACAAGGTGCCAGATCGCCAGGGCCGCGAACCCGGCGGCACAGACCCACAGCAGCACGCCACCGACCGGGGTGCCGCTGAGCTGCTGCAGTGCACCCGACTGGTCCGCCTCGCCGGACCCGCCCAGTGCGACCTGACCCGCGATCCAGGCGATCAGCAGATGGATCAGGCCACTGGCGGCATACCCGATCCTGGCCAGCAGCTCGAGGGAGTCACTGCGTCCGGCTCGCGCGGCCAGGTCCTGCACGTCGTTGCTCACGTGCTGATTCCATCAGACAGAACCGGGGACGGCCACCTCCAGGGGCGGGCCAGCAGATGACCTCTGGCGCAGTCCGGGACCGCAACGAGGGTGCAACTGCATGGATCCTTCACACGAGATGCCGGGCGAATTCAAGGGGTCTGCGCAACGGTGAGTAGTTCGGCGAGTCTAGCGGCGGGAGTCGCGAAGCCGAGTGTTTTGCGGGGTCGGGTGTTCAGGAGGTCCTGGGCGTCACGGACTTCTTCGTCGGTGACCTTGGCGAAGTCGGTGCCTTTGGGGAAGAAGTCACGGATCAGGCCGTTGGTGTTCTCGTTGGTGCCGCGTTGCCAGGGTGAGTGCGGGTCACAGAAGTAGACCTGGCAGTCACTGGCCAGTGTGAAATCAGCGTGCTCAGCCAGCTCAGATCCTTGGTCCCAGGTGATGGTTCGGCGCAGGTCGCCCGGGAGGTCGGCGACCATCTGGATCAGGGCCTGGGTCACGGTCGGGGCGTCGTGGCGGTCCGGGAGTCGGTAGATCAGCACGTTGCGGGTGGCCCGCTCGGCCAGGGTGATCAACGCGGTGGCGCCCTTGGCACCGATGACGAGGTCTCCTTCCCAGTGGCCGGGCACGGCCCGGTCGGCCACCTCGGCAGGTCGGGCGCTGATGTGGTTGTCCTCATCGATCCAGGACCGGCTGCTGGCCTTGGGCGGCAGCTTGGAGCGGGGCTTGCGGCTCGTGCGGCCGGTGCGGGTGGCCTTGGCCACCTTCACCTCGTGACGCAGGGAGCCTTTGCCCTGGACGTACAGCGCTTGGTAGATCGTCTCGTGGGACACCCACATATCTTCCTCGTCCGGGTAGCTGAGACGCAGGTCAGCAGCGACCTGCTCGGGCGACCACCTCTTGTTCAGCCGCTCGATCACCGCGGCTCGCAACCGCGGGCAGGACAACCGGCGGGCCTGCGGACGGGCCGCCGCGGCAGTGGCAAGGTCCTGCGCGGCCCGAGCGCGGTAGCCGGCTCGGTCAGCGAACCGGGCCAGCTCCCGACCGATCGTGGAGCGGTGCACGCCCAGCACCCTGGCGATATGGGCGTTGGTCGCGGTGGTGCCAGCCAGGTGCTGGAGCACCCCGCGCCCGGCCTGGGTCAACCGGCCCCGCTCATCGCGGTAGTCCTCATCCATAGGTACAGCAGGTACCAGGCTCGCGCGAGCCGCCGCCCGCGACGCGCCGTCCAACCCCCCGATCCCACCGGGTTGCCCGGACCACCCCTGCGCGACGATCCACCGGTACAGGGTCGACTCGTTGATGCCGAGCGTGCGGGCGACCGCTGTCAGGCTCTTTCCCTCGGCAAGCATTCCGAACGCTTCGGCGCGACGCTGTGCACTGCTCGGCTGGCCCACCTGACCGGCCACCCGCACCGGAGCGATCAACTCCTCCCCGGCCGGGGTCAGCAAGCCCCGGGCATCGACATAACCGCCCTCAAGGAAGCCAGCCGGCAACAGCTCCGGTCGCAAGACGAGCTGGTCGGCGGCCACACCCGTGGCCCGCACCCAACGAAGCACCGACGACCGGTCCCGGGCCAAGACCCTGCCCACCTCCTCCAGAGCCATCCCAGCAGCCACCAAACCCAGACCATACGAACGCAGCACCATGCCTCCCGGCAGATTGGTGTTGCGCTGACCCCTGAACCCAAGCCGACCCCAGCGTGAAGGATGCGCTCAGGTGCACGTCGACGCAGGACGAGGCGCCGTAGGTCTGCACGGCCGGTCGGTGAGGTGAGACGGTGGGGGCATGGCCAACCGTCTCTCCACCGCGACCTCTCCCTACCTGCGACAGCACGCCGACAACCCGGTGGACTGGCACGAGTGGACCGACGAGGCCTTCAAGCTCGCGCGCTCGAGCACCAAGCCGGTCTTCCTGTCCGTGGGCTATGCCGCCTGCCACTGGTGCCATGTCATGGCCCATGAGTCGTTTGAGGACGAAGCGGTCGCCGAGGCGCTCAACGCCGGCTTCGTGCCGATCAAGGTCGACCGCGAGGAGCGACCCGATGTGGACTCGGTCTATATGGACGCCACCGTGGCCATGACCGGGCAGGGTGGGTGGCCGATGACGTGTCTGCTCACCCCTGAGGGCGAGCCGTTCTGGTGCGGGACCTATCTGCCCCGGCCCCAGCTCCTGCAGCTGCTGCGCGCGATCACCACCGCCTGGGCCGAGCAGGAGGACCAGGTCCGGGCCAGTGGCACCGCCGTCGTCGAGGCACTGGCCCGCGCCCAGGACGGGGTGACTCAGGGACAACCGATGAGCGAGGACCTGCTCGCCGGCGCCGTCGCCACCCTGACGCGCAGCTTCGACCAGGAGCACGGCGGCTTCGGCACCGCCCCGAAGTTCCCCCCGACCATGGTGCTGGAGTTCCTGGTCCGCCACCACGCCCGCACCGGCAGCTCCTCGGCCTGGACCATGCTGGAGGAAACGGCCATCGCGATGGCGCGCAGCGGCACCTACGACCAGGTCGGTGGCGGGTTTGCGCGCTATGCCGTGGACCGGGCCTGGGTGGTGCCGCACTTCGAGAAGATGCTCTATGACAACGCGCAGCTGCTGCGTCTCTATGCGCACGTCTGGCAGGCAGCCGGCCGCCAGGACGCCGCCCCGCTGCGTGAACTTGCGGAGCGGGTGGTGCGCGGGACGGCCGAGTTCCTGCTCGGCCCACTGCACACCCCCGAGGGCGGCTTCGCCTCGTCACTCGACGCCGACACGGAGGGAGTCGAGGGGGCGACCTATGTGTGGACACCCGAGCAGCTGGGTGACGTGCTCGGTCCGCAGGACGGTGCGCGCGCCGCCGAGCTGCTGGTGGTGACCGAGCAGGGCACCTTTGAGCACGGCACCTCGACGCTGCAGCTGCCGGTCGACCCAGAGGACCCCACCTGGTGGCAGGCCGTGCGCGCCCAGCTGCAGCAGGCTCGAGACAGTCGGCCCCAGCCCGACCTTGACGACAAGGTGGTGACTGCCTGGAACGGTCTGGCGATCGCCGCCCTCGCCGAGGCCGGCTGGCTGCTGGACGAGCCGGCCTGGGTGGACGCGGCTGTCGGTGCGGCGACGCTGGTGACCGAGGCGCACCTGGTCGACGGGCGGTTGCGGCGCAGCTCCCGCGGCGGGGTCGTGGGTCACGCCGAGGCCGTTGCAGAGGACTTCGGCGACCTGGTTGAGGGTCTGGTCACCCTCCATGCCGTCACGGCGGACCAGCACTGGCTGACCGTGGCGGGATCACTGCTCGACGACGCGGTCGCACGCTTCAGCGACGGCGACGGGGTCTTCCACGACACCGCCTCGGACGCCGAGCAGCTGGTGCTGCGTCCTCGCGGCCGCGGGGACAACGCCGAGCCCAGCGGTCAGTCCGCGCTCGCCGGAGCCCTCCTCGCCTATGGTGCCGCCGCCGGGTCCGCCGACCACCTGCGCCTGGCGAGCGACGCGCTGGCGCCGATGGGCGCGGTCGCGGCCCGGGAGCCGAGGTTTGCCGGGTGGGCGCTGGCGGTCGGCGAGGCGCTGCAGACCGGTCCGCTGCAGGTGGCCATCAGCGAGGGCGAGGGGCAGAGCGAGCTGGCTGCGACCGCCCTCGCGCTGACACCGCCGGGGTCCCTCGTGGTGGTCGGGCGCCCCGGAGCCTCGCCGGCCCTGCTGCAGGACCGTGGGCCGGTGGCTGGCCGGGCCGCGGCCTATGTCTGCCGCGGCACCACCTGCGACCTGCCCGTCTCCACGGTCGAGGCGCTGAGACTGGCACTGGGTTGAGACTGGCCCTGCGCTGAGCTCCCGCAATCCCACCGACGCCGCCGTGTTGGGGCGGCGGCCGGGACCACGCGGCATACAGTCGGATCATGTCCTCGCGCACCCGCACCCGCACGCCGACCCGGGCGCTGGCTGCCCTGGTCGCCCCGCTCCTGCTGCTGACCGCGTGCGGTGGCGACGACGAGCCGGGGACCAGCGCGCCACCGATGGGTGAGCACCCAGGAGCAACGAGCAGCGAGAGTCCCTCTGATGGTGCCGCCGCGACCGACGGTGCGACCTCGAACCCGGTCCAGGACGGCTTCAACTCCGCGACCGGCGGCACCGACAGCAGCGACGACACGGCCACCGAGGCTCCTGGCCCCAAGGAGGTCACGATCGGCGCGGCCGGCGACCTCCTGGCCCACGCGCCGGTGATCGCCAACGCCCAGGCCAATGCCGGCGGGGAGGGCTATGACTTCGGCCCGATGTTTGCGGACGTCACCGAGCTGCTCAGCGACAACGACCTGACGATCTGCCACATGGAGACACCGTTGTCCCCGGACAACACCAACCTCACGGTCCCGCGGGTGCTCGTCTTCAACACCCCGCACCAGCTGGCGGACGCGGTGGTGGACGCCGGCTACGACGGTTGCGACTTCGCCTCCAACCACACCTGGGACCGAGGGCTCACCGGGCTCGCCGACACCCGGCAGGTCATCGAGGATGCTGGCCTGCAGTATGCCGGGCCCGTCGCCGACGAGGCCGACGCCGGGCACCACGCGACCTACGAGGTCAACGACGTCAACGTCGCGCAGCTGGCCTACACCTACACGATCTACAACTCCGGTCAGCCGACCACCGACATCCCGCCGGAGGCCCCCTGGCTCGGCGACTACCTCTGGCCGGTTATCGGCGCCGAGGGGATCATCGAGGACGCCGAGGCGGCCAAGGCAGACGGCGCCGACTTCGTCGTGGTGAGCATGCACTGGGGCAACGAGTACTGGACCGACCCCACCGACCAGCAGCGCGAGATCGCCCAGGAGCTGCTCGAGTCCGACGCCGTCGACCTGATCCTCGGCACGCACGTCCACGTGATCCAGCCCTGCGAGAAGATCAACGACAAGTACGTCATCTACGGCCTCGGCAACTTCCTGTCCAACCAGTCGCCCGACACCACGCGCGGCAACCTGCGCAAGGAGACCCAGGAGGGCATGATCGCCCGCTTCCACCTGGTCAAGGACGAGGACGGGCAGGTCACCTCCCAGATGGAGTTCCAGCCCACCCGCGTGCAGATCGACAACCACGTGATCCGCCTGGCGACCCCGGAGCAGAACGCCGAGACCTATCACCGGGTCGTGGAGACCATGGACCGGTTGGGCGAGAACGCCTGCGACGCCGAGCCGCTGAGCTGAGGCGACTCAGGCGAACTGCGCGAAGGTGTCGTAGCCGATCTTGAGGATGAACGCCACCAGCAGCACCACGAAGACGACGCGCACGAAGCCGCTCCCGCGGGCCACGGCCGTGCGTGCACCGAGGTAACCGCCGAGGATGTTGAAGATCCCCAGGAGCAGGCCGACCTTCCACATCACCGCGCCCATCGGGATGAAGACGCACAGCGCTGCCAGGTTGGTGGCCAGGTTGGCGATCTTGGCTTTGGCGCTCGCCTGCAAGAACCCGTAGCCCAGCAGTCCGACCAGCGCGAAGACCATGAAGGAGCCGGTCCCCGGACCCAGCGCCCCGTCATACACCCCGATGGCGAAGCCGATCAGGCCGGCCACCACGTGGTGGGTGCGCCCGCTGAAGCGCAGCTGGGATAGCTGTCCCATGCTCGGCCTGGCCAACGTGTAGGCGCCCACGCCGACCAGCACCACCAGGATGATCGGGTTGAACAGGTCCTTGGGGATGTTGGCGCCGATGAAGGCTCCCCCGAGCGACCCTAGGAAGGCCAGCCCCGCCATCGGCAGGGCGGTCCGCAGGTCGGGGCGCACCCGGCGGAAGTAGGTGATGGAGCTCGTGGTCGTGCCGCAGATCGAGCCGAGCTTGTTGGTCGCCAGGATCTGGACCGGGCTGGCCCCCGGGAAGCCGACCAGCAGCGCGGGCAGCTGGATCAGCCCTCCGCCACCGACCACCGCATCGACCCAGCCAGCGGTGAAACCTGCCAGCGCCATGAGACCCAGGAGCCAGATCGAGGGGTCATCCACCAGTCACCCCGGCGTTCCAGCCGTGCACGATGCCTGCGACCTCGGCCAGGGAGTGCGCTACCGCGTCCGGACGCACCTCGACCTCGACCTGTTGCTCCAGCGGAATGTCGCTGTGCGGCACCAGGATCGCGCGCATGCCCGCACGCTGCGGGCCGTGCACGTCCTCAAAGAGCCGGTCCCCCACATAGACGCAGCGCTCCGGAGCGGTCCCGACGGCGGCCGCGGCCGACAGGAACGCCTCGGGGTGCGGCTTGGTCCACGGGATCTCACTGCTGTAGACGTCGCCGTCGATCAGGTGCAGGACGCCGTCACGGTCGAACAGGGCCCGGTGATAGTCCCGGCTCCAGATCGTGTTGGACAGCACCCCGACGCGGATCCCCTGCTCACGCAGGCCCTGCCAGAGCGGCCGGACCTGCGGGTCGGTCAGGGTGAACGGCTCCCAGAACCGCTCGTAGGCGCTGCGCGCGCGGTCGTATGCCGGGTGCTCGGCCCCGAGGCCCAGCTCCGTGAGCAGGTCCTCCAGCCGGGCGCTGCGGTGGGTGGTGCGCGAGTGGTCCCAGGCTGCCGACTCGGCCCGCAGGATCTGCTCGGCGACCTCGGTGATCTCCGCGGCGCTCCCGCCGAGCTCGGTGGCGAACGCGTGCCACTGGCCCAGGTGGTCGACCGTGCGCCAGGGCGTCAGCGTCCCGCCCCAGTCAAACAGGACCGCCTGGACCGGGCGCATCAGCCTGCGGTGCCGGGGCGGACCTCCGCCACGATCGCGGCAGCGGCCTCGCCGACCGGGACCTCCCGGCGCTCACCCGTCCGGCGGTCCTTGATCTCGATGGTGCCCTGCTGCAGCCCCTTGCCGACCACGACGATCGTCGGGACCCCGAGCAGCTCGGCGTCCTTGAACTTCACGCCCGGGGAGACCTTGGGGCGGTCGTCATAGAGCACCGTCAGGCCCTGTGCCTCGAGCTCCCCGACCAGGGTGTCCGCGGCGTCGAAGACCGACTGGTCCTTGCCGGTGGCGACCAGGTGCACGTCTGCGGGGCTGAGCTCACGCGGCCAGCAGAGCCCGATCTCGTCCAGCGTGCCCTCGGCGACCGCGGCCACGGCCCGGCTCACGCCGACGCCGTAGGAGCCCATCGTCACCGTCACCAGCTTGCCGTTGACGTCGAGGACCTGCAGACCCAGCGCCTCGGCATACATGCGGCCCAGCTGGAAGATGTGGCCCATCTCGATGCCGCGGGCCAGGGTCAGGGTGCCGTTGCCGTCGGGGCTCGGGTCGCCCTCCCGGATCTCGGCGGCGTGGATGACACCGTCGGCGGTGAAGTCGCGCCCGTGCACCAGGTCGAAGACGTGCTTGCCGGGCTCGTCGGCGCCGGTGATCCAGGCGCTGCCCTCACCGATGCTCGCGTCGAGCAGGTAGCGGATCCCGGAGGAGCGCTCCAGCCCCAGCACACCCGGGCCGATGTAGCCCTTGGCCAGCGTGGGGTGCGCGGCGAAGTCCTTGTCCTCGAAGGGGCCCGGCTCGGCGGGCGAGACCTGGGCCTCGAGCCGCTTGGCGTCGACCTCGCGGTCACCGGGCACGCCGATGGCCAGCGGCTCGCGCGTGCCGTCCGGGTGGCTGAGCATGACCAGCACGTTCTTGAGGGTGTCCGCGGCCGTCCACTCGCGGCCGTCCTCCCGCGGGTGGTTGGCGTTCGCGGAGGCCACGAGGGTCTCGATGGTCGGGGTGTCGGGGGTGTCGCGCACCTGGGCCGCGGGCACCGCCGAGGCGTCCACCGGCGCCGGCGTGGGCACCTCCACCGCCTCGACGTTGGCGGCATACTCCCCCGTCGTGCTGCGCACGAAGGTGTCCTCGCCGAAGGGGCTCACGGCCAGGAACTCCTCGCTGGCGGAACCGCCCATGGCACCGGAGTCGGCGTGCACGATGACGTAGTCGAAGCCGAGCCGGTCGAAGATCTTGATGTAGGCCTCGCGGTGCCGCTGGTAGGCGGCCGCCAGACCCGCGTCGTCGACGTCGAAGGAGTAGGAGTCCTTCATGATGAACTCACGGCCACGCAGCAGCCCGGCGCGCGGACGTGACTCGTCGCGGTACTTCGTCTGGATCTGGTAGAGGCTGACCGGCAGGTCCTTATAGGAGGAGAACAGGTCCTTGACGGTGAGGGTGAACATCTCCTCGTGCGTGGGCCCGAGCAGCATGTCGACACCCTTGCGGTCCTGCAGCCGGAACAGGTTGGGGCCGTACTCCGTCCACCGGTTAGTTGCCTCGTAGGGCTCGCGCGGCAGCAGCGCCGGGAAGCTCAGCTCCTGAGCGCCGATAGCGTCCATCTCCTCGCGCACGATGGCCTCGACGTTGCGCAGCACGCGCAGGCCGAGCGGCAGCCAGGAGTAGATGCCCGGGGCCGCGCGACGGATGTAGCCCGCGCGGACCAGCAGCTTGTGGCTCGGCAGCTCAGCGTCCGCCGGGTCCTCGCGCAGGGTCCGCAGGAACAGGGTCGACATCCGCAGTGCCACGTGGGCTCCTTCGTCTTGGGGGTATGCCGACCGGCCGGCTGGGGCGGTCGGGCTCACCGACCGAGGATAACCTTTCGCAGGTGACCTCCTCAGCCATGCCGGGCCGGCTGCGGCGCTATCCCCGTCGTCGCCGCGTGGTCGGTGACCTGCGCTACTGGCGTGACGTGGACCTGCCGGGGCTCCACCGGCGCAGCGACCTCTATGTCTGGCTCCCACCGGACTACGACCGGCAGGACACCCGCTATCCCGTCGTCTATCTGCACGACGGCGCCAACCTGTTCGACCACAAGGTCGCCTTCGCCGGAGTCACCTGGTCGGCGGACCGGGCGCTGACCGCACTGCACGAGCAGGGTCTTGACGTCATCGCTGTCGGCATCCCGTGCTCGCCGGACCGCCGCATTGAGGAGTACTCCCCCTATCGCCAGGAGGGTGTCGGCGGTGGCGACGCGGACCGCTATGTTGCCTTCCTCGCGGACCACCTCAAGCCCTGGGTCGATGAGAGTCTGCGGACCAGGCCGGAGCGCGAGCACACGCTGGTCGCCGGCTCCTCGATGGGCGGCGTGGTCAGCATGCACGCCTGGGTCGCCCGCCCGGAGGTGTTCGGCGGGGTCGGCGCCTTCTCCACTGCGTTCTGGGTCCCGGGTGAGCCGCACCTGCGTGACATCGAGACCGCCCTGGCCACCCGGCATACGTCAGCTCGCTTCTATCTCGACGTGGGTGGCCGGGAGGAGCCGGACCACCCGCGACTGCAGGAGGAGTATGTCGGCGGCACCGAGCGCGTGGTCGCGGCGCTGCGCGCCAGTGGCACGCCGGTGCGCTATGTCTATGACTCCGCCGCCTATCACTTCGAGTCGGCCTGGGCAGAGCGTCTCCCCTCCGCGCTGGCCTGGCTGCTGTCGGGGTATGCCGTGACCCGCCCGGACGACCAGGCGGCCGCCGAGCGTGGGCTCGGCCCGGCGGTCCGTCGGGCGGTGCAGCGCCTGGGGCGCCGGATCGCGCGCGGTCAGACGCCCAGGTAGGCCTGCACGACGCGGTCGTCCGCGAGCAGCTCCGCCGCCGGTCCCTGGTGGGCGATCTCGCCGCTGGCCAGGACGTAGCCGTGGTCGGCCGCCCTCAGCGCGCGCCGGGCGTTCTGCTCGATGAGCACGACGGTCGTGCCCGAGGCGCGGATCTCCTGGATCACCGAGAAGACCTCGTCCACGATCTTGGGGGCCAGTCCCATCGAGGGCTCGTCCAGCAGGATCAGGCGCGGGCGGGCCACCAGCGCCCGCCCGATCGCCAGCATCTGCTGCTCGCCACCGGAGAGTGCGCCGGCCGGCAGCTCACGACGCTCCGCGAGCACCGGGAAACGGTCATAGACCTCGCTGATCGCCGCCGAGTCGCCGGTGTGCCACCCGCCGAGCTGGAGGTTCTCATGGATCGTCAGGGTCCCCAGCACCTGCCGCCCCTCCGGCACCTGGACCAGGCCCTGGGCGACGAGCTTGTGGGCGGGCCAGCGGGTGATGTCCTGGCCCTCAAAAAGGATGGTGCCCGAGCGGGGTCGGATGATCCCCGAGACCGCGTTGATGACCGACGACTTCCCGGCGCCGTTGGCTCCGACCAGGGTGATCAGCGAGCCGGGCTGTGCGTCGAAGGAGACGCCCCGCACCGCCTCGACCCGGCCGTAGGTGACGACGAGATCCTGCACGGACAGCATCGGCTCACCCCGGTCGGGCTGTGTCGTGGTGGGTGCCTGCGCCTGGGGCTCGCTCACGTTGCGTCCTCCGACTCGGAGCTGCCGAGATAGGCCTCGACGACAGCTGGGTTGTTGGCGATCTCCTCCGGGGTGCCGGTCGCGATGACCTCGCCGAAGTTGAGCACGACGATGCGGCTGCAGGTCTTCATGACCATGCCGACGTTGTGCTCGATCAGCAGGATCGTCAGGCCGTCCTGGGCCAGGGATCCGATCAGGTCCGAGAGGGCGTCAGCCTCGACGTGGTTCATGCCAGCCGCCGGCTCGTCGAGGATGAGCAGGGAGGGGTCGGAGGCCAGCGCGCGGGCAATCTCCAGCCGTCGCTGGTCGCCGTAGGACAGCGCGGAGGCCCGGGTGGTCTGCTTGTCCTCGAGCCCGACCCGCTCAAGGCAGCGCAAGGCGTGCAACGCCAGGCGCTGCTCGTCCTGTCGGGCCGACGGCAGCCACAGCAGCCGTCTGAGGAAGGTGGGGCGCCCGACCAGGTGGCCGCCGACCATGACGTTCTCCAGGGCAGAAAGCTGGCCGAAGAGCTTGGACTGCTGGAAGGTCCGGCTGACTCCGGCGGCCGCGACCTTGTGCACCGCTGCCGTCCCGGGATGGAGCCCGAGCACCTCTGCCGTGCCCGACGTCGGCCTGGACAACCCGCTGATCATGTTGACCAGGGTGGTCTTGCCGGCCCCGTTGGGACCGATCAGGCCGAGCACCTCCCCGCCCGTGATGTGCAGGTCGATGTCCTTGTTGGCGTGCACGCCGCCGTAGTCCTTGCCCAGCCCCACCAGGTTCACCACGGACTCGCCGTGGGCTGGGTGGGCCCGCCTGGACAGAGCGTTCGCGCCCTGCGCCCCGTCCACCGCGACGCGCTGTGGGCGCCGGGGCAGCAGGCTGGCCAGGCCGCCGGGCAGGAAGAGGATGACCAGCAGCATCAGCAGGCCGGCCAGGAACGGGCGGATCCAGCCCGCCTCGATGCCGATGGCGCGCTGCACCTCGGGGATCATCTCCAGGAACACGCTGCCCAGCAGGGGGCCGATGAAGTTGGTCGAGCCACCGACGACCGCCGTGACCAGGCCGTCAATGGCCTTGGCGAAGCCGAAGTCCTCGGGCGCGATGAGTCGGACATAGAAGGCCCACAGCACGCCATACAGGCCGGCGATCGCACCAGCTGCGATGAAGGCCGACAGTCGGTGGCGCCCCACGTCGATGCCCATGGCGCGGGCGGCCAGCTCGTCCTCCCGGATGGCTGCCAGCGCGCGGCCGTAGCCGGACGCGCCCTGCCGCCAGAACCAGTAGGCGACCAGGGCCAGGATCGCCCATGCCATCCACGGTTCGAGCACCTTGGGCACGGACATGCCCTGGGCGCCCCCCGTCCACTCCATGTTGATGATCAGGATGCGCACGGCCTCCGCGAAGGCCAGCGTCGCGATGGCGAGGAACACGCCCCGCAGCCGCATCGTCGGCAGACCCAGCACGATCGCCGTCACGGCACCGACCGCCATGCCGATCACGATCGCGATCAGCAGGGCCGGCAGGTCACCGACGGAGTCCGGGTCCGGAGCCAGGGCCGCGGCGGTGAAGCCGGCGAGGGAGGCGAAGCCGGCCTGACCCAGGCTCAGCTGCCCCGCCACCAGCACGGCATAGAAGGAGTAGGCAAAGATCGCGCTCAGCGCGATAAAGACGAAGGTCGACTCGGTGAACATCTCAGACCTCACGCACCTTGCGCGCGCCGAACAGTCCCTGGGGGCGGACCAGCAGGATCAGGAAGAGCAGACCGAAAGCGATCACGTCGCGCCAGGACGACCCGACATACTGCACCGCAAACACCTCGGCCAGGCCGAGCAGCAGGCCGCCGACCAACGCGCCGGGCAGCGAGCCCATGCCGCCGACGATGATGACCGCCAGACCCTTGAGCTCGATGGCGCTGCCCATGCCGAGCTGGGCGCTGTTGACGTTCATCGCAAACAGCGCACCGGCGACGGCACCGAGGGCGGACGAGATCGCGAAGGTGATCACCGTCACCCGGTCCACGTTGATCCCCAGGACGCGCGCCGCGGTCGGGTTCTCCGCGATGGCTCGCATCCCGCGGCCGAGGCGGGAGCGGGCCACCAGGAGGCTGAGCGCCACCATCAGCACGATCGAGATGACCAGGATGGCCACCTGAAGCAGCGTCATCTGCGCCCCGAACACCTCAAAGGTCGTGCTCGGGAAGGAGTCGACCGGGAAGCGGCGGGTGTTGGGTCCGTAGCGCCACTGCAGCAGCGCGATGAACATCCCCGCCAGGGCGATCGATGAGATCAACCCCGCGAAGGTGGCATCGGGTCTGTTCTTCAGTGGTCGGAAGGCGACCCGTTCGATCACCACGCCTAACAACCCGCCGACCACGAAGATGATCGGCAGGGTGAGCCAGATCGACAGGCCGGCGACCTCCACCAGCTCGATCCCGACGAAGGCGGCCACCGCAAACACCGCGGGGTGGGCCAGGTTCAACCGGTCCAGCACTCCGAAGACCAGCGTGAAGCCGATCGCGAAGAGCGCATAGATGGAGCCGATGAACAGTCCGTTGAGCAGTTGTTGCATGGGTGTCCGCCTCCGTCAGGGGTCAGTAGGTGGAGCGGCGTGGATCAGGGCAGGACGGTGAACTTGCCGTCCTTGACGACCTGGACGACCGCGTCGTGCTCGGCGTCCCGATCGGCGTTGATGCTGATCGGGCCGAGCACGGTGGGCAGGTCGGTGATGTTGCCCAGGCCGGCCTTGATCGCCTCGCGGCTGCCGTCGCACCCTTCGCGCACGGCATGGTCGATGATCGTCATCGCGGCATAGGCCTGAGCGGCGAACTGGTCGGGCCCGGACCCGAACTTCTCCTCGTAGGAGGAGAGGAAGTCGGCGTTCTCCGGGTTGTCCGAGGCGGAGTTCCAGGCAGCACCCACCACGACACCCTCTGCCGCGTCACCGGCGTCGGCCATCAGCTGGGGGTTGTTGAAGCCGTTGCCGCCGATGATGGGCATGTCGAGACCCAGCTCGCGGGCCTGGGTGACGAGCGGGATCGCGGCCTCGATGAGCCCGGAGACGAAGATCGCGTCCGGGTTGGCTGCCTTGGCCTCGGTCAGCAGGGCGCGGAAGTCGGTGTCGGCCTTGGAGAAGGTCAGCGTGTCAGCCACGGTGATGCCCTCCTCCTCGAGCGAGGAGGCCATGACGTCATAGCCGGACTCGGTGAACGCGTCGTCGTTGGAATACATGACGATGACGTTCTCCAGCCCGTAGGTCTCCACCGCCTTGGCGACGGTCTGCGGGATGACCTGACCCTCGGTGAGGGAGTCGCGGAAGATCCAGTCACCCTGCGCGGTGATGCCTGCCGCGGTGTTGGAGATGGCCAGCACCGGCACGCTCTCCTCCTGGGCGATCGGCTGGGCCTGGAAGGCGGTGTTGGACAGCGTCGGGCCGATGATCAGGCTGGTGCCGTCACCAGCGAAGGTCTCGAAGACGCTGATGGCCTGCTTGGGGTCGGTCTGGTCGTCCTCGACGGTCAGGGCATAGGTGACCCCGTCCTTCTCGTTGAGGTGCTCCGCCGCCAGCTCGAGACCGTTCTTCTGGGACTCACCGTAGGACGCCGCGGCGCCCGTGAGCGACACGGCTGCCCCGATGGGGATCTCTGCCTCGATCACGCAGGTGTCGCCCGAGCCCTCACCGGCGAGCGCGCCGCCGCCCTCGCCGTCGGTGTCACCGCCGTCGTCGGAGCCGCAGGCGGTCAGGGTCAGGGCCAGAGCACCGGCGACAGCGGTCATCTTGAACAGGTTGTTGCGCATGTTTTCCTCCAGGGGTTAGGCGTGGTGCGAGGTGGGGATAGGTCCTGCTGGGTGCAGGACGGCGTGGTCAGGGGTGAGCTGGTCGATCGAGGTCACGCCGAGCAGGCGCATGGTGCGCTGGACCTGGTTGATGAGGATGTCGAGGGCACGGGTCACGCCCGCCTCGCCGCCGGCCATCAGACCATAGAGGTAGGCCCGGCCGACCAGCACGGCGTCGGCTCCGTTGGCGACGGCGGCCACGATGTCGCCGCCGTGCATGACGCCGGTGTCGAGCAGGACGGGGACCCGGCCTCCGA
Organism: Ornithinimicrobium cryptoxanthini; assembly: GCF_023923205.1. Taxonomy (NCBI): domain Bacteria; kingdom Bacillati; phylum Actinomycetota; class Actinomycetes; order Micrococcales; family Ornithinimicrobiaceae; genus Ornithinimicrobium; species Ornithinimicrobium cryptoxanthini. Next base: position 2,385,582 of record NZ_CP099490.1, read on the forward strand.
CTGCCGCGGCGATCTCGGGCAGCACCTCGAGCGGGGTGACGGAGCGGTCCAGCTGGCGCCCTCCATGGTTGGAGACGATCAGGCCGTCCACTCCCAGGTCGACGAACTCCCTGGCATCGTCCACGTGCTGGATGCCCTTGAGCACGATGGCCCCCGGCCAGTTCTCGCGCATCCAGACCAGGTCCGCGGTGTTGAGCGTCGGGTCGAACATCGAGTTGACCAGGGACTCGACGGTGCCGCCGGACTCGCGCAGCGACGCGAACTCCAGGGGGTCTGTGGTCAGCAGGTTGAGCCACCAGCGCGGGTGGGTGGCCATGTCGGCCAGCGTCCGCGGCGTCAGCTGCGGTGGGATCGTCATGCCGTTGCGGACGTCGCGCAGCCGTTGCCCGGCGATCGCGGTGTCGACCGTGAGCACGAGAGTGGTGTAGCCGGCGGCCCGGGCCCGCTGCATCAGCGCGAGGGAGGCGTTTCGGTCCTGCCAGAGATAGAGCTGGAACCAGCGTTGCAGGTTGGGGACATCCGCAGCCAGGTCCTCCACCGAGACGGTGCCCATGGTGGACAGGGTGTAGGGCACGCCAGCGGCCGCGGCGGCCCGACCGACCGCGCGCTCGCCCTCGTGGTGCATCATCCGGGTGAAGCCGGTGGGCGCCAGGACCAGCGGGACCGGGCTGGTCACGTCCAGGACGCTGACCGAGGTCTCGATGCGAGAGACGTCGCGCAGCACCCGGGGCCGGAACTCGACCCGCCCGAAGGCGGCACGGGCCCGGGCCAGGCTGACCTCGCTCTCGGCCGCGCCGTCCACATAGTCGAAGGCCGAGCGCGGGGTGCGCCGACGTGCGAGGTCCCTCAGGTCGTAGATGGTGTTGGCGCGCTGCAGCGCCCGGTGGGTCCGCTGCCAGGTGGGGCGTTCGACGCGCACGAGGGGTCGCAGCTCGGCAGCTCGTGGCAGTCGTCGCTGCACCCGCGCCATGCTGACCCACGCTCTCTCACTCATGCATATGCATGCATCCCGACGAATAGTTCCTCAGCGAGTCTAGATCCCGCGCCGGTGGGCGGGGGCATCACACGACCTGCTGTGACCAAATCGTCACCGCCGCCGTCCCGGGCCTCACAGGAGCACGGTGGCGAAGGTGCCGGTCTGCACGAACCCGACGTGTCGATAGGTCGCCAGCGCGGGTCCGTTGAAGTCGTTGACATAGAGCGTCACCGTCGGTGCCAGGTGGTCCAGGATGTGCTCGACCACGGCCGCCATCGCCGGGACCGCCACTCCTCTGCCCCGCCAGCGCGGGTGCACCCAGACACCCTGGACCTGGGCGACCCCGAGCGCGACGCTGCCGATGTCGGCCTTGAACACGACCTCACCGTCCTCGATGCGCACCAGCGAGCGGCCGGCGCGCACGAGCGCCCCCACGGAGAGCCGATAGGCCCGGTCGGAGCCCCGGTAGGGCGGATAACCGATCTCCTCAGTGAACATGGCCGCCGCGGCGGGGACCACGAGGTCGGTCTCCTCGACCGTTGCGGGACGCACGTGCGGGTCGGCGCCGACGCCCAGCAACGAGGGCGACAGATCCATCGTCAGGACCGGCTGGTTGCGACGCACCTCACGGGCGGGACCCCACTGCGGGGCCAGGGTCTCCCACAGGGGCAGCACCTGGTCGACGGGCCCAAAGAGTGAGGACGCCCAGGCACGCCGCTTGGTCACCTTGGCCGCCAGGGGCTCGATCATGTCCTCGTCGAGCTCGACGGGGACCACGTTTGCTGACGTCCAGCACAGGCCGATGCGCCCGTCCCGCTCATAGCCCAGGACCGAGTTCCGGCCACCCGCCATGCCGCCCTCGAGGATGCGGGCGGCCACGAACACGTTGGTGATGGGGTCGCGACCACACAGCTCAAGTGCCCGGGGCGCATCAGAGAGTCCCAGGCCACGCACCGGGGCCGGGAGGCGCAGCATGGCCTCAGCGTAACCATTCTCCTCCGCGGCGTGCTGCTCCCGCGCAGAGGACGCCGCGCGGCCGCCCTCAGGACACGGTTGCGCGGAGCCACCATGGGCGCGAGGATCAAACCCAACATCCGCAACGGAGGAGAAGCCGATGCAGCCACGCCCCCTGACCACGCAGACTCGACAGGACGCCCTGCGGACGCTCGCCGAGAGCAGTGCCGGTGGCGCGGTCATCGATGTGCTGGTCATCGGCGGTGGTGTCACGGGGGCCGGGACCGCGCTGGATGCCGTGACTCGCGGACTGTCCACCGTCGTGGTCGAGGCACAGGACTGGGCGTCGGGGACCTCGTCCCGCTCCACCAAGCTCGTCCACGGGGGCCTGCGCTATCTGCAGATGCTCGACTTCAAGCTGGTGCACGAGGCGCTGACCGAGCGCGGCCTCCTGCTCAGCAAGATCGCGCCCCACCTGGTCAAGCCGATGGCCTTCCTCATCCCCCTGGAGCACCGCATCTGGCAGCGCGCCTACTACGGCGCCGGCGTCTCGCTCTATGACCTGCTCGCCAACCTGATGCCGGGCCGGCGCACCCTGCCGATCCACCAGCACACCACGCGCAAGGGTCTGCAGCAGCAGTTCCCGGACCTCAAGCACGACACCGCGATCGGTGCGGTCAAATACTGGGACGCCACCGTCGATGACGCCCGCCTGGTGTCCACCCTGATCCGCACCGCGGTGACCTACGGCGCGCACGCCGCCACCCGCACCCAGGTCGTCAAGCTGACCAAGGACGACACCGGGAGGGTCAACGGCGCGATCCTGCGCGATCTGGAGACCGGCGAGGAGCTCACGGCGCGCGCCCGCCACGTCATCAACGCCACCGGGGTGTGGACCGAGGACACCGCCGAGCTGGCCGACACCAGCGGCGGCCTGCACGTGCTGGCTTCCAAGGGGATCCACCTCATCATCCCGCGCGAGCGCATCCAGGGCACCTCCGGCCTGTTCCTGCAGACCGAGAAGTCCGTGCTGTTCTTCATCCCGTGGTCGCGCTACTGGATCCTGGGCACGACGGACACTCCCTGGACCCTTGATCCCCAGCACCCGGTGCCGACCAGCCAGGACATCGACTACGTCCTCGAGCACGCCAACGAGGTGCTCACCACCAAGCTCACCCGCGAGGACGTGATCGGTTCGTATGCCGGGTTGCGCCCGCTCCTGCAGCCCGGCACCAAGGAGGGCACCGACTCTGCCAAGGTGAGCCGTGAGCACACCGTGGCCAGCCCCGTGCCCGGCCTGACCATTGTTGCCGGAGGCAAGCTCACGACATACCGGGTCATGGCCAAGGACGCCGTCGACTTCGCCCTCGGCGGCGAGTCGGAGCAAACCCCCAGCATCACCCACGAGATCCCGCTCGTCGGTGCCGAGGGTGAGAAGGCAGTGCGCCGCCAGGCGGCCCACTGGCGCACGGAGTTCGGCTGGTCCGAGCAGATGGTCGACCACCTGCTGCACCGTTATGGCTCTCTGCTGACCGAGCTGATCGACCTGATCCGGGCGGACCCCTCGCTCGGCCGGCCGCTCGAGGCCGCCCCGGCCTACCTGCGCGCCGAGATCTCCTACGCCGCCAGCCACGAGGGTGCCCTGCACCTGGCCGACATCATGTATCTGCGGACCCGCCTCAACTACGAGACCGGGGACCGCGGGCTGGCCGCTCTGGACGAGATCGCGGCGCTGGCCGCCGACGTGCTCGGCTGGGACCAGGAGCAGACCGAGCGCGAGATGGCTTCCTACCGTGCACAGGCGCAGTCGGAGGACCTGGCAGCCAAGCAACCCGACGACGAGTCCGCAGAAGAGGTGCGCGACCGGGCACCCGACCTCACCCCCATGGTCCCGATCGGGACTCCTGACAAGTAGGCACATCTAGCGTGCGCCCCCTTCCATCCTGAACCCACGTCTGGCACGCTCTCCCTCACAGACTTTCCCTCACAGAAAAGAGTCCCGCGCATGGGAGCGATCTTCCTCTACGAGATCATGGGCACGGCCATGCTGACGCTGCTGGGTTGTGGTGTGGTCGCCAACGCGATCCTGCCCAAGACCAAGGGCAACGGCGGCGGCTGGCTGCTGATCAACTTCGGCTGGGGACTGGCGGTCTTCGCCGGTGTCTACGTGGCCTACAAGACCGGGGCCCACATCAACCCGGCCGTCACCTTCGGCCTGCTGACCAGCGGTGCTGAGTTCTATGACCCGAACGGCGCGATCCCGGTCAACTTCGGCAACACGATCGCCTACATCGTGGCGCAGATGATCGGTGCCTTCATCGGTGCCGTTCTGGCCTGGCTCGGCCACAAGCAGCACTTCGACGAGGACGCCGAGCCGGCGGTCAAGCTGGCCGTCTTCTCCACCGGTGCGGAGATCCGCAACCCGCTGTGGAACACGGTCACCGAGATCCTGGGCACCTTCGTGCTGGTCTTCGTCATCCTCCAGTTCGGCAACACACCATCGGGTCTCGGCCCGCTGGCCGTCGCCCTGCTGGTCGTGGGTATCGGCAACAGCCTCGGTGGTCCCACGGGGTATGCGATCAACCCGGCGCGTGACCTGGGTCCCCGCATCGCGCACGCGGTGCTGCCCATCCGCGGAAAGGGTGACAGCGACTGGGGCTACTCCTGGATCCCCGTCGTCGGCCCGATCCTCGGCGCCGTGATCGCCGGTCTGCTCCATCTCAGCATCTGACCCACAGTGACAAGACCTCGACCACAACGATGTGAAGGAGTCAAGAACGATGGCTGACTACGTACTCGCGATCGACCAGGGCACCACGAGCACCCGGGCGATCGTGTTCACCAAGTCCGGAGAGATCCACTCGGTGGGTCAGAAGGAGCACGAGCAGATCTTCCCCAAGGCGGGCTGGGTCGAGCACGACCCGGCCGAGATCTGGGACAACACCCGTGAGGTGATCGGTTCGGCTCTAGGCAAGGGCTCGGTCGCCAACTCCCAGCTCGCCGCGATCGGCATCACCAACCAGCGGGAGACCGCCGTGGTGTGGGACAAGAACACCGGCGAGGCTGTCTACAACGCGATCGTCTGGCAGGACACCCGCACCGACAAGATCGTCGCCGAGCTCGGCGGCGACGAGGGCGCAGACAAATACAAGGCGATCTGTGGTCTGCCGCTGGCCACCTACTTCTCCGGACCCAAGGTCAAGTGGATCCTGGACAACGTCGAGGGTGCCCGCGACAAGGCCGAGGCCGGCGACCTGCTGTTCGGCAACACGGACACCTGGACCCTGTGGAACCTCACTGGTGGGCCGGAGGGCGGCGTGCACGTCACTGACGTGACCAATGCCTCGCGCACCATGCTGATGGACCTCAAGACCCTGTCCTGGGACGAGGGCATCGCCTCCGACATGGGCATCCCGCTGTCGATGCTGCCGGAGATCAAGTCCTCCTCCGAGGTCTACGGCGAGAGCGAAAAGCTCGGCGTGCCGATCGCGGGCATCCTGGGTGACCAGCAGGCGGCCACGTTCGGACAGGCCTGCTTCGAGAAGGGCATGTCCAAGAACACCTACGGCACCGGCAACTTCATGCTGCTCAACACCGGCACCGAGATCGTGCCGAGCGAGAACGGCCTGCTCACCACGGTCTGCTACAAGATCGGCGAACAGGATGCGGTCTATGCTCTCGAGGGCTCGATCGCCGTCACTGGTTCTCTGGTGCAGTGGCTGCGCGACAACCTGGGCCTGATCAAGGAGGCCCCGGAGGTCGAGGAGCTGGCCAAGCAGGTCGACGACAACGGCGGCTGCTACATCGTCCCGGCCTTCTCCGGCCTGTTCGCGCCCTACTGGAAGGACGACGCCCGTGGCGCGATCGTCGGTCTGACACGCTATGTCAACAAGAACCACATCGCGCGGGCCTCCCTGGAGGCCACCGCGTTCCAGACCCGCGAGGTGCTGGACGCGATGAACGCCGACTCCGGGGTCGACCTGGCCGAGCTGCGGGTCGACGGCGGCATGATCGCCAACGAGACCCTGATGCAGTTCCAGGCGGACATCCTCGGTGTGGACGTGGTCCGTCCCAAGGTGGCCGAGACCACCGCGCTGGGCGCGGCCTATGCGGCTGGCATCGCCGTCGGGTTCTGGGAGGGCGAGCAGGACGTCGTTGACAACTGGGCCGAGGGCGCTCGTTGGAGCCCGAAGATGGCCGACGCCGAGCGGGACCGTCTCTATCGTCAGTGGAAGAAGGCGGTGACCAAGACCTTCGACTGGGTCGATGAGGACGCCGAGGCGGTCGAGGAGGCAGCTGCGGAGGAAGCCGCAGAAGACGGCGACGGCGCTCCCTGACTGCACCGCTGTTCACCCGCACGAGCCCGGTCCCGCACCCGCGGGGCCGGGCTCCGGCATACCCGCGGGGTCGCGCACGCCTCGCCGGGCGAGACGTGCGGTGGCAGGCTTGGGTGAACAACTGGAGGAGCGTGACATGACAGGTGCACAGGATCCGCAGCAGCGCACCGACGGGGAGCTGACCCAGCACAGTGCCGACGAGGCCCGCGAGGACTGGGACGTGGCGGCAACCAACCCTCAGCCGACCGGTGCCGGCGCAGGCGAGACACCGGACGCGGCCGCTGCGGGATCGGGCGGCCGTGACGGCAACCTCGGCGAATCTGGCCGGTTGCACGGCGAGCAGGATCCGGACCGCGCTGACTAGGACAACTGGCTCGGCTGATGCTACGGCGTCTCAGGGCAGCTCAAGCCACTGTGGCTCTTCAGGGTCGGGCTCGAGCAGCGCCGGGCGCTGCAGGTCTGTGTTGTCCAGGATCCAGGTCGGCGGGTGCAGTCGCGCCTGCTGCAGATAGAGCTGCTGCCCACCGACATAGCGGGCATTCGCCTCGTGCGCCGGATCGTCCGCACCCTCCGGGCGGCCCTCGAACCGGGCATTGCCGCGCGGCACCGAGACGCTGAGCGGCACCAGCACCAGCAGCGTGGCGTCCCACTCGGCAGCGAGCTCGGGTCGCCTCAGGAAGATGCCGTCCACGAGCAGCAGCGCGTCGTCCGAGGCCGTCACCGGGGCTGGTGAGACCGCGTGGTCAGTGCGCACGTCATGCACCGCGGGCACATAGTCCTCGCCCACCCGGAAGGGCCGCAGCACACTGGCGCGGAATGCCTCGTAGTCGTAGGAGTCCTGATAGAAAGTCTCCGGCCCGGTGCCCCTGGCGTGCCGGCGGGCGCGCGGGTGGTGGAAACCGTCGATCGAGACACTGCGGACCTCACGCCCCGCGACGTGCGGGGCCAGGGCCACCAGCTCGGCGGCCAACCGGCTCTTGCCTGCACCGTCGACACCGTCGATGCCGATCAGCACCCGCTGCCCCGGATGCACGGACAGCATCATCGACAGCAGGTCCACCAGGACCAGCTGTCGGACAGGGAGGAACCCGGGGCCGGTCATGCGGGGCGTATGCCGTCTGCTCGGGTCGGCAGGTCAGCCGACGGTGACGGAGGGGGCGCCCCCGGTGACACCATCGACGGGCTCGCCCATCTCCTCGGCGATCCGCATGGCCTCCTCGATGAGGGTCTCGACGATCTGGCTCTCGGGGACGGTCTTGATGACCTTGCCCTTGACGAAGATCTGGCCCTTGCCGTTGCCGGAGGCGACACCGAGGTCAGCCTCGCGGGCCTCCCCCGGACCGTTGACGACGCAGCCCATGACGGCCACCCGCAGCGGGACCTCGAGGCCCTCCAGCCCCGCGGTGACCTCGTCGGCCAGGGTGTAGACGTCGACCTGGGCCCGGCCGCAGGACGGGCAGGAGACGATCTCGAGCTTGCGCGGCCGCAGGTTGAGGCTCTGCAGGATCTGGTTGCCGACCTTGACCTCCTCGACCGGAGGGGCCGACAGGGAGACCCTGATCGTGTCGCCGATGCCCTGGGACAGCAGCGCGCCGAAGGCGGTGGCTGACTTGATCGTGCCCTGGAAGGCGGGCCCGGCCTCGGTGACACCGAGGTGCAACGGCCAGTCGCCGCGCTCGGAGAGCAGTTGATAGGCACGCACCATCACGACGGGGTCGTTGTGCTTGACCGAGATCTTGAAGTCGTGGAAGTCGTGCTCCTCAAAGAGCGAGGCCTCCCAGACCGCAGACTCGACGAGAGCCTCGGGGGTGGCCTTGCCATATTTCTCCATCACCCGCTTGTCCAGCGAACCCGCGTTGACGCCGATCCGGATCGAGACCCCGGCGTCCTTGGCGGCCCGGGCGATCTCCTTGACCTGGTCGTCGAACTTGCGGATGTTGCCGGGGTTGACGCGCACCGCCGCACAGCCGGCGTCGATCGCCGCAAAGACATACTTAGGCTGGAAGTGGATGTCGGCAATGACCGGGATCTGGCTCTTCCGCGCGATCGCGGGCAGGGCCTCGGCGTCGTCCTGGCTGGGGCAGGCCACCCGCACGATGTCGCAGCCGGTGGCGGTCAGCTCGGCGATCTGCTGCAGCGTGGCGTTGATGTCGGTGGTCGGGGTGGTGGTCATCGACTGCACCGAGATCGGGGCGTCGCCGCCGACCTCGACCTTGCCGACCCGGATCTTGCGCGTCTTGCGCCGCGGGGCCAGGACCGGCGGCGGTGCGGCGGGCATGCCAAGGGCGATGGGGGTGCCAGCAGTCATGTGTCCAGTATCTCCTTGCTCATCCGGCGAGTCGGATGGGGTTGACGAGGTCGGCATAGACCAGCAGGAGGGTCATGCCGATCAGGGCGATAGCAACGGTGTAGGCGACCGGCAGCGCCTTGGCGATGTCGACCGGGTGTGGTTCGGGGCGGCCGCGCACACGGGCCCAGCCCTTCTTGACGCCCTCCCACAGGGCGCCCGCGATGTGGCCACCGTCCAGCGGCAGCAGCGGCACCATGTTGAAGACGAAGAGGGCGATGTTGAGCGAGGCCAGCAGCGAGAGCAGCATCGCGGCCTTGCCCTCGATCGAGTCGGTCAGTGCCCCGAGCGAGCCGTCGGTCACCTCGCCGGCGACCCGGCCGACGCCGACCACCGACATCGGGCCCTCGGCGTCACGCTCCTGGTCCCCAAAGGCGGCCTGATAGACGCCGACCAGCTTCTCGGGCAGCTTTAGGAAGATCCGCGCCGTGTCGACCACCGCACCACCGACGAAGGCCGGGGCCTCGGAGATCGGCTGCGCGACATACTCGATCGAGCCGCTGGCGCCGAAGTAGCGGCGCGGCTCCATGACCGGCTCGCCCGCGGCGTCCAGCGCGAAGGTGCCGTCCGCGGTGTAGACCGGCCGCTCCCGCTCGACGAGCGTGGCCGGCAGCTCGAGCATCTGCCCGTCGCGGTTGACCACGAAGGTGGCCTGCTCGGGGCTGTTCTGGATCGCGTATGACGCCTCGCTCCAGCTGGCCACCGGGACGCCATTGACCTGCTCGATCACGTCGCCCTCCTGCAAACCTGCGAGCAGCGCCGGGGAGGCGGGCTGACCGGCGCAGTCGGTCACCGTGACGTCGGTCGGCGCGCACTCGGACACCATCGAGATGCGCGCGGTGCCCTGCGGCAGGCCGAGGAGGACCAGGATGCCGGTGAGCAGCACGGTGGCGATCGCCAGGTTCATCAGCGGTCCGCCGAACATCACGATGATGCGCTGCCAGACCGGCAGTTTGTAGAACACGCGGTCCTCGTCACCGGGGCCGATCTCCTCCATCGACTCGGCACGGGCCTGGTCGGCCATCTGGCTCCAGCGACCGGTCGAGGACGCACGCAGGCGGCCCCCGTCCTTCGGGCGTGGGGGGAACATGCCGATCATCCGGACATAGCCGCCGAGTGGGATGGCCTTGACGCCATACTCCGTCTCGCCGCGGCGCCGGGACCAGATCGTGGGGCCGAAGCCGACCATGTACTGGGTGACCTTGACGCGGAACTTCTTGGCGGGGACCAGGTGACCGATCTCGTGGAGCGCGATCGACAGCGCCACGCCGAAAGCCATGATGAGCACCCCGAGGAGGTACATCATGGGTGGCTCACTTCCTGTGACGTCTGGCCGATCTGCAGTAATGTTGAACACCTGGCGAGTGCCTGCTGCCTGGCCTGCTGGTCTGCGGCCAACACGTCCTCAACAGACAGTGCAGCGGAATAGTTCCCCTGCGGGTCAGATTCTACGCCCGCAGCGCCCCCCGACCGCTGCCTGAAGTCGTCCACCACCTGCTGCACGGTGTCGACGATGTCCAGGAAGCCGATCGTCCCGTCGTGGAAGGCGTCGACGCACACCTCGTTGGCCGCGTTGTAGACGGCCGGCATGATGCCTCCCGCCTCACCCACCTGGCGGGCGAGCCGCACGGCCGGGAACGCGTCGTCGTCGAGCGGATGGAACTCCCAGGCGCTGGCGGTGCTCCAGTCGCAGGGCTCGTCGACATCGGCCAGCCGATCGGGCCAGGAGAGGCCCAGCGCGATCGGGACCAGCATCCGTGGCGGTCCGGCCTGGGCGATCGTCGAGCCGTCGTGGAACTCGACCATCGAGTGGATCTGCTGCTGCGGGTGCACCACGACGTCGATGTCACTGAACGGTATGTCGAAGAGCAGGTGGGCCTCGATCACCTCCAGCCCCTTGTTGACCAGGGTCGCGGAGTTGGTGGTCACAACCCGTCCCATCGCGAAGTTGGGGTGCTTCAGGGCCTGCTCGGGGGTCACCTCCCCCAGCTGCGTGCGGGTGCGCCCCCGGAACGGACCACCGCTGGCGGTGAGCACCAGCCGGCGCACCTCCTGGGCTCTGCCGGCCCGCAGGCACTGGGCGATAGCGCTGTGCTCGGAGTCGACCGGCACGATCTGACCGTCGGCCGCCGCGGACGTGACCACCGAGCCACCCACGATGAGCGACTCCTTGTTGGCCAGCGCCAGGGTGCTCCCCGCTGCGAGCGCCGCCAGGGTCGGACGCAGGCCGATGCTCCCGGTGATGCCGTTGAGCACGATGTCGGCACCGTTGCCCGCCACCTCGCTGGCAGCCTCCGGACCGACGAGCAGCTCGGGGCGGCGTCCACCGGGGCCGGCCAAGTCCTCCAGCGCGGCACGCACCGCGTCCGCGGCATCCTCGCGGGCGACGGCCACCTGCTCCACGCCCAACGTGAACGCCTGCCGGGCGAGCTGCTGGGGGTCGGAGCCGGCAGCGCTGATCGCCCGGACCGTGAAGACCTCCGGGTTGGCCAGGATGATCTGCTCGGCCTGGGTGCCGATCGAACCGGTCGAGCCGAGCAGGGTCAGCGTGCGAGGTGGTGTCACTCCCCCATTGTCGCCGACTCCTCCGACAGTGCTGCCTCGGTCTGCTGCAGCAGCTCGGTGATCATCTCGCGCAGCGCAGTCGGGCGATAGGCCTGCGAGTCCTCGCTGACGAAGGTCCCGCCGGGCCCGAGCGCGACCATCCGAGAACGCACACCGTCCGGGAGCAGTGCGGCTGCCTCCACCAGGACCGTGGGGTGGCCGAGGTCGGCGAGGAGCTCACTGACCGCTCCCTCTCCGGTGCCGAGCACGCGCACCGGCCCGGTCCCGGGCTCGGCGTCGGGCGGGACGATGAAGTCGGCCACGGCCCGCTCCCAGTGCTCGCGCTCGATCGTGAGCAGGCTGTGCATGCCGTGGTCGGTCACGTCCTCCAGCACCGCGATTCCCGGGTGGAGGTGCAGATATCTCGTGGCCACTGAGGGATCGGCAGCACCGCCCGGGTAGGGGCCGAGCACCCGTTGCAGCGCCAGCACACAGGGCGCGAGCGACCGCAGGCACAGCGTCAGTCCCAGGGGCTCGCTCGCGACCCACGCCGCCGCGTCCGCCAGCTCCGACGGGTAGGGGCGACTGCCCTCAGGAGGCTCCGGTGTCACCAGCCCGCGGGCCATCAGGGAGCGGGTGGCCACCGACAGCGCCAGGTCGCGCTGGTCGGTGTCGGCAGGGAGCTCGATGCGGGGCGGCACTACGCCGAGATCACCATGCGTCAGCACGAGCAGCTCCTCCTCCGTCACGGTCAGCGCCGGTCGCAACGGGATCGCGGCCCGGGACTCCGCTGCGGCCATCAGAAGAGCTTCCGCAGCGCCGGGAGCACGATCGGCACCGTCAGCAGACTCGGCGGCGGGACCACCGGCAGCCGCAGACCGGGACCGATCGGCACGTCGGGCAGCCGCAGCGGCACCTCGATGTCCGGCACGAACCGCCTCAGGTCATCGAGGTCGGGCAGGTCGGGCAGATCCGGCACCAGCCCGTCGCCGATTGGCACCAGCGGGCCAAGCGGCCCCCACGGGAGGCCAGGTCGTGGCCGGAGCATCTCGTGCGCCACCTTCTTGACCGTCTCCCGGTTCTGCCAGACATACCGACCCACTTTCGCGATCTGCTGGCGGTTGTCATAGATCGCGTTGCCACCCTTGACCAGGTAGTACGCGCCGACGGTGATGCCACCGGCGCCAGCGACGACAGGGTGGGGCATGATCATGGCCACACTCCCGGGGATCGCGAGTCCCGCGCTGACGCGGACCATGCCACCGCGCCACCCGGTGTAGCCGCCGCCATCGACCAGGTCGGGCCACGCGTCGCTGACCACGACGATGGGCACCAGCAATCGCCCCAACGGTCCGGCCAGCAGAGCGATCGCCGGTGGCTTCATCACGGCCTTGAGCAGCCGGGCGACCTTGATGTCGAGCATCTGCCGCACGAAGGGCGAGACCTCGCGGGCCGCCTTGGCCGTGGTCAGCAGCAGCCGGGTGGCCACGACCACGAGGCTGCCGCCCCGCCAGACGGGGAGCACCTCGCGGCCAGCGGTGACGAGGTCAGAAAGGTCGTCCCAGGACTGCCCGACCCACGAGTCCTGGAGGAGGTCCTCGACCACCCGGCGGCCCCGCTCGAGGCCGCCTTCAGCCTCGTCGATCTCGTCCTGCGCCCGTTGGATCAGGCTCTCCAACACCATGACCCGGTCGCGGACCGCCTCGGCCTCAACCGGCTCGGTGATGGTCGTCAGCAGGTCGATCTGTCGCCTGCGCGCTGCCTGCGCCTCGTCGCGGGCACGTTGAGCGGCGCGGACGACCGTCTGCGCCTGGGCCCCCTGCTCGGCCAGGGTGTCCAGGGACCGGGCCAAGCCACCCAGTGGCCCGCACCGGGCCAGCACCGCGCCCTGCACCCGCCCACTCGCAGCCCGTTGGCCGAGCGCAGCGACCCCCTGCCAGCCCCCGGCCGTCGAGACGTCCGAGCGTGCCAACCGAGCAGCCAGCTCCTCCAGGTCGCGCTGCGCGACCACCAGTGACCGAGCCGCCACCCGCAGGTCGTCCGGACGCACCGCCAGCGCAGTCACGGCAGCACCCTGGGCGCGAATCGTCCCCGGGTCTGCAGCTCCACCAGGCCATAGGCCAACCCGGCCGCCTCAGTCGCGCGGGACAGGGCAAGGCTCGCCTCGGCATACCCCTCGAGACCCCTGGCCCAGTGCCTGGCCGCCACGGTGGCGCTCGAGGCGAGCCCCGCCGAACCCCCTGCCCCCGCGGCCACCTGCAGTCCGCCGGCGATCCGGTCCGCACTCGCCCGCACCTGCTCGGCCACCGACCACAGCGTGCTCGCGGCGGCCTCGATCGCCTGCGCCTCGACCTCGATCCTGCGCATCGCCCCTCCCTCTCCCTGGAGACCCGTGCCACTCCCCTCGCGGCTCCTCACACGTTAGGAGAATCCGCGACGGCGTGGGCGCGTTGTCCACAGCCCCTGATGAGACGGCCTCGAGCCGGAATGGGTCGTGCGACGGTCTAGCGACCGCGGTCAGCCACACTTCGGCAGCGGCGGAAGCTCCTGCGTCGTTGCCAGGGCACTCGGACCGGGATAGCCGGAGTTGAGATCCGCTGCGTCGTAGCGGACTTCTAACGCCGACGGATAGACCGTGAACTCGCCGCGTGGCCCATCTTGAGGAAGCTGCGTGTAACTCATCGACCTCAGGTCGAGGACATAGGTGAACTGGTCCTCATCGGTGCCTAGCCGGAAGGCCAGCAGCTCGTCGCTGAATGTGACAGCGTCCAGCCAGGTGACGAGTTGACCATCAGGCGCGACGCCGTCCACCAGATGCATTGACTCACTCGTGTCTGCTCTCCAAAGCCAGAGCGACCACCTATTGTCTGCCCACGCCATCCCGGCGTCCGAGACGTGCAGTATGTGAGCAAATGAAGAGTCCCGGAACTCAGTCGGCAGCACCACAGGCTCAGAATCCGACATTGGCACGACGGTCCACGTCACGACGTCGGACGCCGGAGTCATAGCGGGGAGGACGACCGAACCGCCAACACGTTCGACGGGCGAGAAGGGACCTCGGTCTATAACCGTGGATTCATCCGTCTCTACGTCATAGACCACGAGCGAACGCGAGAAAGGGTCCTCACTGGTTGGATCGAACTCAACCCAGGCAACTTGCCCGCCGTGAACTGCAACGTCAGGCAGAGGAGCGACACCAGCAGTGCCATCGGGATAGTCGCCCTCCGGGGAGTTGCCGATGAGCAGCGGCTCGCCGCCCATCGTCGTGTCCCACACATAGATCGACCACGGGCTGAGGAACACCTCGTAACTCCAGGTCACGGAGTAGGCCAGGTATCTTCCGTCGTAGTCAGAGTTGAGGATCTGAGCCTCAGGTTTGTCGGTGAACTCTTGAACTACTTCGACCTCACCTTCGGGATCAGTCCACTCCAGACGCGGCGCTGCTGTCGAGACGAAACTGGCAACCGAGCCGTCTTTCGCTGCAAGCGCGAGGTAGGTGGCTGGCTGCTTTGGTCCCGGGACTGGTCCGGGAAGCAGCGCCTCTTGCCAGGACTGGGGCATATCGACCAGGCACGCAGCAGTCGTCGCATCGACTGTTGAGGTTGCGGGAGGTGGAGCGACTGCTGACTGAGTCGGCGCCTCTCCGGGTGTCACGTCTGTCTCTTGCACAGCGGTTCGAGTGCTGCTGGACTCCGCCGCGGGCTCCAGGCTGGACGGCGGCGACGGTGAGCAACCAGCGGTGGGCACCAAGATGGCAGCGGCCAATGCCACCACCCTAGATCGCTTACCAGACATAGCCACGTGCACCCATCACAACCATCATGCTGTTGGACGAGTAGGTGCCGTACTTCGCCACATAATTGAAGGAGACGCCGACCCCACCGGACGCGGGGTCCACGTAGTAGGTATTAGAACCGTAGTTGCTGTAGCCACGAAAGGCGACCATTGAAAGATTGTCGAATTCGGGTACCCTGGCAGTCGATAACTAGACCCGGCTGTCATGTATAGGTTGCCCGCGAGGCCGTCTGGGCAGTTGTTCAGCACCCCCAAATCGCCACTTGAGCTCATGGATGCTATGTCCGGGTTGAGCGCGACAGATGCTTGGAAGTTCTCCCGAGCGATGCGAATCTGGCTCTCGTCGCCTGATTCAACCGCTTCCTTGACGGCCATGAGTGCCTGATAGTCGGCAGTTGCCTGCGCATCTGCCCGTCGAGCTTCCGCTTCTTGCTGGGGGGTGGCAGGGTCACCCAGCATCACAGGGGAGCGCTCCAGGGAGCCATATTCCACTTCGTGTCTGTCGCCGCAGCGCTGGTCAATGGCGAGGTCAGCAGTGCCACTGCCAAGAATGCGGTGATGGGCCGTGTGAATGATCGGCCGAACCGCCACGTCCTTTCACACCCGGAGTGGTTCGGTGTCAGATGTCGTGCCACCATGATCCCCCTTGTATGACATCACCTTTGATGCCGTGTGAGCGGGAGGGTAGTCCGCCTCCGTCAGTCTGTCAACTGTCAGCCGAAGCCGCCAGGACCTGTCTGAAGAGGCAACTCCAAGACCGTTAGGGTCGTGGCATGACCGACCCCGTCGAGCGGGAGCACTCGGAGCACGAGGTGCGCTATCACCGTCCCTTCCGTGCCGCGCTGCCCGGCTTGATCCACGAGGTCAGGGACCTGGACACCCTCGAGGCGCTCCTCACGACGGGGGCCGCGCTGCGCGGATCACGCCTGAAGGCACTGGACCTGACCCACGTCGAGGAGCAGCTGCTGGCACGAGAAGACCTCGAGGGGCTGATCGTGCTGGGCGGCGCGGTCCCGCCCGCGCTAGAGCAGCACCTGCGACGCTGTGGGGCGATCATTTTCCCAGCGGCGCCACATGCCCCCGTGCGGCCCTACCGTGGGTCGCTCTACACCGCGGACGAACTCTACGACGGCCTCGCTGAGCACGGTTATGAGCAGACGACCGACGCGAAGGCCTATCGGTGGCTCCAGGATGCCACCGTGCGGCACGACGCCTACGTCACGGTCCTGCGCGCGATCCATGACGACGCCATGTCCGATGCCCTGGTCGACGTGGTTTCTGAGCGCAAAGTGGTCGGGGTGATGGGCGGGCACGCGCTGGCCCGCGGGTCGGCCGGGTTCCGCGACGCGGCACGCCTGGGGTTCACGCTGGCAGAGGCGGGGTATGTCGTGGCCACAGGCGGTGGGCCCGGCGCGATGGAGGCGGCGAACCTGGGGGCCTGGTGCCGCAGTGCCGACCTCCTGGAACCAGCCTTGGAGCAGCTGGTCACGGTGCCGCACTTCGATCAGGGCGTCGGCGCCTGGGCCCAGGTGGCCCTCGACGTGGTCCACGCCGCCTACGGCACCGACCGGCCGCCGTCACCCCTACGCAGCCTCGGCATCCCGACCTGGCACTACGGTCACGAGCCACCCAACGTCTTCGGTGACCTGATCGCGAAGTTCTTCAGCAACGCTCTGCGCGAGGATCTGCTCCTGCACCACAGCACCTCCGGACTCGTGGTGCTGCCCGGCGCCGCCGGCACCGTGCAGGAGATCTTCCAGATGGCGACCCGCCTCTACTACGAGGTGGACCACCGGGTCCCTCCCCTGGTGCTGGTCGACCGGAGGCACTGGACCGAGCACCTACCGGTCTTCCCCCTGCTGGAGGCGTTGGGCCGCGACCGAGCGATGGCTGCTCAGCTCCACCTCGTCGACACCGTCGAGGAAGCCGCATCACTGCTGATCGGGTGATCCGGAAGCGCGCAGTCACCACTCGATATCTTCGGGTTGTGGCCTCGGACAGGCGGGGTCATCGATGTAGGGCTGACCCTGCTGCGCCGGCAGGTAGGCGTCCCACGCCTGGTCTGTGTGAAACTGGGCGATGTAGGTCTCTCGAGACGGTGGCGGCATGGGGTTGTGGCCATGCTCGACCAGACACTCATACGACTCCACCTGCAGGTCATAGAACTTGCTGAGCTCCTCATCGCTCGCTGGTGCCGCCGACGGAAGCGGACCGAACTCCTGGTCGCACTCCTGACTGGCTTGCCGAAATTCGTCGTATTGGGCGCCATGAGCAGTCTTGACCGATCCATTCGGCATCAACTCGGAGGGAAATCCGGCTTCCGTCAGGCAGTCAGCAGTGAACTCCAGGTACTCGCGTCGATACTCGGCCTCAGCAGCCCTGTCCACCGGCGCACCCTCTGTCTCGCTATCAGCCGTGCTGCACCCACTGGCCACGAGAGTGCCGAGGAGCACCACAGCAAGACCCAGCGGCGCACTACGGAGCCGTGCAACTGCCGAAGGTGCCCAGCGCATCCAAGTCTCCGTATGCAAGGACATACCACCAGCCACCCGCCATCAAGCCAGGGTCCGTTGCCCCAGCGAAAAAGGTGCCAGTGCTGTACGTCAGGGTGGAGCCAGATCCTGGCGGCGTAACCTTCACTGTGCCTTGACGGGCGCGCCACGTCACAGCAGGACGAGTGTCGGCCCCAAACGCACAGTCCGCAGGCCACCTGTAGCCGCCATCGTCTTCTGAGGCAGGGACCACTGCCCCCTGAGTCCCCGTCATCTTAAGCGCCGCGCTGGCGACAGAAGGCACGGACCCACTGACAACTTCGCCCGAAGAAGTTACCGCACCAGCCAAAACTAAACTAATGGCTAAGGACAGAACCAAGCCAGCTCTGTTTCCAGACCTTCGGCCCATGTCACCCCCCGTGTCAGACTGCTGGAACCACTCGTTGCAGCAGGATGCCCCTCACCGTCTCACACGCCACAGGCGCATGCAATAGCGGAGGTGCGGACTGGCGCGCCGTCGAGTGGCCCCGGTCATCAGCACCACCCGGAAGGTCTGAAGAAACGCGAAACCGAGCGCCACGTCCGTCCAAACGGGTCTGAATCCCCCGATCCTTCTGCACCACGAGTGGCGCTGCTCACGGCGGGCGCCGCACTGGGCGGTTCGCGCCTGAAGGGACTGGCCCTGACCCAGGTCGAGGAGCAGCTGCTGGCCCGCGATGACCTGGAGGGACTCATCGTGCTGGGCGGCACGGTCTCGCCCGCGCTGGACCGGCACCTTCGCCACCGCGGGGCCATCATCTTCCCGGCGGCGCCCGATGCCCCCGTGCGTCCCTACCGCGGGTCGCTCTACACGGCGGACGAACTCTATGACGGCCTGGCCGAGCACGGTTATGAGCAGACGACCGATGCGCGGGCCTATCGCTGGCTCCAGGACGCCACCGTCCGGCACGACGCCTATGTCACGATCCTACGGGCGATCCACGACGACGCCATGTCCGATGCCCTGGTCGACACGGTCTCCGAGCGCAAGGTCGTCGGGGTGATGGGCGGGCACGCGCTGGCCCGCGGGTCGGCCGGGTTCCGCGACGCGGCACGCTTGGGCTTCGGCTTCGCCGAGGCGGGGTATGTCGTGGCCACAGGAGGTGGGCCCGGCGCCATGGAGGCGGCAAACCTCGGAGCCTGGTGCCGCAGCGCCGACCTGCTGGAACCGGCACTGGAACAGCTGGCCACGGTGCCGCACTTCGACCAGGGGCTCGGCGCGTGGGCGCAGGTGGCCCTCGACGTGGTTCACGCCGCCCAAGGCACCGACCAAGCGCCGTCACCGCTGCGCAGTCTGGGCATCCCGACCCGGCACTACGGCCACGAGCCGCCCAACGTCTTCGGTGACCTCATCGCGAAGTTCTTCAGCAACGCCCTGCGTGAGGACCTGCTGCTACACCACAGCACCTCCGGGGTCGTGGTGCTGCCCGGTGCCGCCGGGACTGTCCAGGAGATCTTCCAGATGGCGACCCGCCTCTACTACGAGGTGGACTACCGCGTGCCACCGCTGGTGCTGGTCGACCGGAGGCACTGGACCGAGCACCTACCGGTCTTCCCCCTGCTGGAGGCGTTGGGCCGCGACCGAGCGATGGCTGCTCAGCTCCACCTCGTCGACACCGTCGAGGAAGCCGCATCACTGCTGATCGGGTGATCCGGAAGCGCGCAGTCACCACTCGATATCTTCGGGTTGTGGCCTCGGACCGGCGGGGTCATCGATGTAGGGCTGACCCTCCTGCGCCGCAGAGGATCTCGCAGACTTTTCACCGCTTGGGCCAGTCAACGCGAGCTCTTGTGTTCTTGAGACCGGGGGGGGGTATTCTACTATTCACCAATCTCGAACACTTGGGGGTAGAAATGCTTACGTCGCAGCAACGTCGCGCGCCGCTAGGCCGCCTAGGAGGAGGTTTAGCAGCATTAGCGCTTGTGATTGTTTCAGCAGCACCCGCCTCGGGTGCCAGTTTCGTCCGGTTCGGCGAAGATTGCTACGTGCCGATCAGGATCACTGCGGGAACTATCGGAACATTGAAGTTTGACGCATGGAAGCACACTGGCAAGCCGTTCGTTCGCGGAACCCACAGTTGGAAGTACTACTCGTGGGTCGATTACCCGAATCCCGACCGCACTGTCAACATGCTCTGGACGACTGTCTCAGAAATCCAGGCTAATACCAGTCGGGCCTCATGGGTCAGCCGTCCACGCCTCATGTGCGGGTGAGCGGGTGAGCGGGCGACACCTGGGAGCTTCGCTGAGTGCCGTTGAAGTCGCATCCAGCATCTTGCTGAGCGCGTGCTCTGGGAATCCAGACATCGGGCAAACATCACGCACAACACACGGGAGCCATCCCGGCCCGATTGTCTGGGACGATCATCTCGCTGGTCTTGCCGAGTCGCTCGGGATCGCGGATCCGCCGGAGGTGCCCGTTGTCCGAGAGGTGAGCCCGTCCGAGTCTCAAGCGGCCGTGGATGGTTGCCTTGCGGAAGAAGGCTGGATGCAGGGCAATGATGGCTGGGTGACTGTGCCTGAGGATCAACTCGAGGCAAGCAATCTCAGCATCTACATCTGCACTGCTCAGTATCCGATCCGTCCCGAGTTCCTGTCTCCACTCACCGACCGTCAGTTCGCGCGACTGTATGACCACTGGATCACCGAGACGTTGCCCTGCGCGCAACGCAACGGCGTGTCGGTGGACTTGGACGCTGTTCCTACGAAGGAGACTTTCCTTCAGGATCCGTATTCATGGACACTATTCTCACTTTTGATGCCGCAACTCGTGAGCATGGAAGAAGCGGGTGCGATCGCGTCCGTCGACTCCTTCCTGACTGACGTGTGCCCTGGGCCAGATGAGTGGGAACTGCGGGACTTGGTCCCGCCTGAAGATTGAGGCTCTTCGCATCCCACTCGTTGTCGGCGCCTTAAGGTTCGTGAGATGACTGCCCCCCGTCGAGCGGGAGCGCCCGGAGCAGGACGCGACCGTGCGGCACGGCGGAGCCTATGTCACGATCCTGTTGACCGGGTGACCTGCGCCCTGTGGCGAAGGCCCACGCAACTCAGACCGTGGCAGCGAGCTGGCCGCAGGCACCGTCGATCTCCGAGCCGCGGGTGTCCCGCACGGTGGTGGGGATCCCGTGGGCCAGGAGTCGCTCGACGAACTGCTGCTCGACACCGGGGCGGGAGGCGGTCCACTTCGAGCCCGGCGTCGGGTTCAACGGGATCGGGTTGACGTGCACCCAGCCGCGACCGCGGGCGTTGAGCTTCTCGCCGAGCAGGTCAGCCCGCCAGGCGTGGTCGTTGATGTCCTTGATCAGGGCGTACTCGATGCTGACGCGGCGCCCGGTCGTCTCGTAGTAGCGGTAGGCGGCGTCGAGGGCCTCGTCGACCTTCCACCGGGTGTTGATCGGCACCAGCTCGTCGCGCAGCTCGTCATCGGGGGCGTGCAGGGACAGTGCGAGGGTGACTGGGATGCCCTCCCTGCCGAGCTTGTCGATGGCCGGGACCAGGCCGACGGTCGACATGGTGACGCCACGGGCGGACATGCCGAGCCCCCCGGGCGAAGGGTCGACGAGGCGACGGATCGCGTCGACGGCCTTGCGGTAGTTGGCCAGCGCCTCCCCCATGCCCATGAAGACGACGTTGCTGACGCGCAGCGCGTCCTCGGTCGAGCCGGCCCCGTCGGTGCCGCCCGCGAGGTCGCCGTGGCGAAGGTAACGGGCGGCCGCCACGACCTGCTCCACAATCTCGGCCGTCGACAGGTTGCGGGTCAGGCCCGCCTGCCCGGTCGCGCAGAAGGGGCAGTTCATGCCACAGCCCGCCTGGCTGGAGATGCACATGGTCACCCGGCCCGGATAGCGCATCAGCACCGACTCGACCATCGCGCCGTCGTGCAGCCGGTGGACCTGCTTGACCGTCGCACCGTCATCGGTCGACAGAGTGCGGATCGGCGTCAGCAGCTGCGGCAGCAGGGTCCCGACCAGCTCGTCACGCCCCTCTCTGGGCAGATCGGTCATCTGCTCAGGGTCGGTGACCAACCGCTCAAAGTAGTGGCGCGACACCTGGTCGGCGCGGAACGGCTTGTGGCCCAGCTCGGTCAGCCAGTCGCGGCGACCGGCCATGTCCAGATCAGCCAGATGGGTTGGCGCCTTGCCCCGTCGTGGCGCGCTGAAGGTCAGCGTCCCAGGGGCGGGGCGGGTGCTGGGGGTCGGCAGTTCGGTGGTCATCGCCTCCAGTGTCTCAGGACCGCCGCCGGAAACCCACCTGCCCGAGGTCCGCCACCTGTTCGGAGCGCCAGGCCAGTGGGATCAGCAGCAGTGCGAGCATTCCCAGGGCGAGGTAGACCCCCGCCGCGAACACACCGCGCTCGGTCGCTGCCGAGAGCACCCAGGCGAGCGCTGAGGCGGTCACGGTCGCGAGCAGGGCGGTGCCGACGACCTCGGCCATCACCAGTGCCTGGGCCGCGACGTGGGTGCCGATGCCGTCGGGTGCGGTGGGCTCGTCCAGCACCCGGTTGAGCGTGTCGACATAGGCGAGCCCCATCCCGGCACCGGTCAACGCCCAACCCACCAGGTGCAGTTCCCAGGCGCCTGTCGCGGAGGGCAGGAGTGTCGCCGGCAGGAGGGATGCTGCCGACAGCAGGGACAGGGCCAGGGCAGCAAAGCCCGCAGCCAGCAGCCCGGCAGCACCCACGACCCGCCGGAGGTATGCCGTGTGGTCCCGTGCCGGCCACCGGCCACAGACCATGCCGAGGACGGACCACGCGGCACCGCCGAGCCCCAGCAGGAGGGCCAGGTCGCCGGCGGTGCGCCCTATCAGGTCGTGTGCGGTGATCGCCACCACGGCGTGGCCCCCGAAATAGACGGCACACAGCAGACCCATCAGCAGGATCGTCGCGGGTCTTCCCGGTCGGGCCACGAGCGTGCCGGCGGGCAGGATCCGAGCGGCCGCTGCCAGCACGAGTGCGCCTCCCGCGATGCCCACGACCGTGCCGGGGACCGAGGTGCCGACCAGTGACAGGAGGGTCACGCCGGTGGCCAGCCCGACTGCCGGCCCCAGCCCCAACGGATCCCGTCCGTCCTGCTGGGCCCGGTCCAGCTGCCGCAGTCGCACGATCACCACGGCCCGCGCGATGAGGAAGAGCGGCAGATAGGCGACCAGCGACCACCGCCAGCCGATCGCCGAGGACGCCCACCCGGCATACACCGGCCCGACAAGGGAGGCGACCAGCCAGACCATGGCATAGCCCGCCAGC
Organism: Ornithinimicrobium cryptoxanthini; assembly: GCF_023923205.1. Lineage (NCBI taxonomy): Bacteria > Bacillati > Actinomycetota > Actinomycetes > Micrococcales > Ornithinimicrobiaceae > Ornithinimicrobium > Ornithinimicrobium cryptoxanthini. Next base: position 2,408,308 of record NZ_CP099490.1, read on the forward strand.
ACCAGCCGGCGCCAGGCTGCGGGCAGCGCCGTGGCCAGCGCGGAGAGCGAGACCGTCATCAGCGCACCGGCCGCCAGCGCAGCCAGCACCCGGCCAGACACGAAGAGGGCAAAGGTGGGCGCGAACGCGCTCAGCACTCCCCCGACGACGACCAGCGGCGTGAGCCACGTCAGCATCTGCGAGGCACTCCACCGGGACAACAGCGCCGCCCCCAGGGGCATGGTCAGGAACATCGCCGCCTGGGTCGCGGCCACCAGCAGGCCATAACCGTCCTGCGCGTGCAGGTCCTGCGCCATCAGCGGCGTGATGGTGGTGGTCAGATAGGACTGGCAGGCCGCGACCAGCTCGACGAGGAGGAGAGCGGCGGCCAGGACGGCGGCAGAACGAGCCTCCGTGCGAGGCTCGGCGTGGGCGACAGATCGCGTGGTCATTCTATGATGCTAGCACTCTAGTGAGCCGTCAGACCACCTGTTTGCAGGAGTTCGCTCAGGCGGGGACCAGCACGCTGAGCAGGACCCAGGCCACCGGCGCCGTGATCAGCAGGGAGTCCAGCCGGTCCATGACACCCCCGTGACCGGGCAGCACGTTGCCCATGTCCTTGATCCCGAGGTCCCGCTTGATGGTCGACTCAGACAGGTCCCCGACCGTGGCGAAGAACGCGATCGGCACGCCGAGGAGGGCGCCAGCCCACCAATCACCGCCCAGGAGCAGCGGCACACTGATCGCACCAGCGACGACAGAGGTCAGCACCGAGCCGGCAAAGCCTTCCCACGACTTCTTCGGGCTGATCGAGGGGGCCATCGGGTGCTTGCCGAACAGCACCCCCACGGCATACCCACCGATGTCGCTCATCGTGGTGAGCAGGGCGAAGACGATGATCCGCTGGCCACCGTCGGGTTCGGCCAGCATCAGCGCGGCAAAGCCGGCCAGACCGACATAGGTGACGATGAAGACCCCGCCGGCCACGTCGCGAACCGCACCGGTGGGACCGTCCAGCGCACGCCATACGAGCACCGTCAGGGCCACCAGGCCATAGCCGAGCAGATAGGCCGAGCTGCCCCCCACATACGCCAGTGGCACCAGGGCGAGGGCGCCGATGAGGACCGGCACCAGTGGTGCGTTGATGCGTCCGGTCCGGAGGGCGTTGACCAGCTCGAGGGATCCGATCACGGCGACGATGGTGACCAGGGCGACGAACGCCGGTCTATAGAGCAGGGCCGTGGCAATGACGAGGGCCCCTAGGGCGACCCCCACTGCGATCGCCGCGGGGAGGTTGCGGCCGGCCCGAGAGGGTGCCTTGGCGGTCGCCGGATCCGCCGACCGCTGCTGTGCCTTGAAGGCGCGCCGCGACGATGCCTCCATCGTCCCTCCTCCAGGGATCAGGGTCCCTCAGACCTCCAGCAGCTCGGCTTCCTTGAGTTTGAGCACCTCGTCGATCTGGTCCACGAACTTCCTGGTCAGGGCCTCGATCTCCTTCTCGGAGCGGGCACCCTCGTCCTCACCGATCTCGCCGTCCTTGACGGCCTTGGAGATGGTGTCCATGGTGGCGCGCCGCACGTTGCGCACCGACACCTTGGCGTCCTCACCCTTGGTGCGCGCCAGCTTGATGTATTCCTTGCGGCGCTCCTCGGTCAGCTGCGGCATGACGATGCGGATCGCGTGACCGTCGTTGCTCGGGTTGAGGCCCAGGTCGCCCTCGCGCAGCACCTTCTCGATGCCGGACATGGCGCCCTTGTCGAAGGGGGTGATCAGCACGGTGCGGGCGTCCTGGACGGTGAAGGAGGCCAGCTGCTGCAACGGGGTGGGCGCACCGTAGTAGTCGACCATCAGCTTGTTGAACATCGCCGGGTGGGCGCGGCCGGTGCGGATGGCGGCCATGTCGTCCCGGACGACCTCGACGGCCTTGCCCATCTTTTCCTCGGCCTCCAGCTGGGCCAGTTCGATCGTCTCCGACATGCCTCGTGCTCCTTGTCGACGGTGCGCACCGATCGCGGCGCGCAGGCTGTCTGCTCGTGGTCGCTGCTCTCAGTGCGCGGTGACCAGTGTTCCGATCTTCTCACCACGCAGCGCGCGGGTGATGCTGTCCTCGCCGCCCATGCCAAAAACAAGCATGGACAGACCGTTGTCCATGCACAGGCTGAAGGCGGCGGCATCGACGACGCGAAGGTTCTCGGAGAGCGCCTCAGCATAGGTCAGGGTGTCGATCTTGACGGCGTCCGGGTTGGTCTTGGGGTCTGCGGTGTAGACGCCGTCGACCCCGTGCTTGCTCATCAGCACCGCGTCGCAGTGGATCTCCAGCGCGCGCTGGGCCGACACGGTGTCGGTGGAGAAGTAGGGCATGCCGGCGCCGGCGCCGAAGATCACCACGCGGCCCTTCTCCAGGTGCCGGATCGCCCGCCGCGGGATGTAGGGCTCGGCGACCTGCCCCATCGTGATGGCCGTCTGCACGCGGGTGTCGACGCCCTCCTTCTCCAGGAAGTCCTGCAGGGCCAGGCAGTTCATCACGGTGCCGAGCATGCCCATATAGTCGGCGCGCGCCCGGTCCATGCCCCGCTGCTGCAGCTCGGCCCCCCGGAAGAAGTTGCCGCCGCCCATCACGACGGCGATCTGCACACCCTCGGCCGCGGCCCGTGCGATCTGGCGCGCGATGCCGCGCACGACGTCGGGGTCGAGCCCGACGCTGCCGCCACCAAAGGCCTCACCCGACAGCTTCAGCAGCACCCGGCGTGGCTCGACGCTGCCCTCGGCAACGTTGTCCGGTTCGGGTGCGCTCTGCTGTGTCGGGGATGCGGCAAAGGTGGTTGTCAGACTGTCGGGCACCAAGATCTCCTACCGGTTCCTGCGGCGGTCAGCGGTCGCTCGATCCTGCCACACGCAGGCGTCCGCGGCACACCTGGCTGCACGGGGCCCTGCTGAGCGCGCCCCACCGTCCCCTCGCGTCACACGTCCTGGTGCAGCTGGACGCATCCTTCACGCCCGGGTCGCGTCACGCGTGAGGGATCCATGCAGCTGGACGCATCCTTCACGCCCGGGTCCGCCGTCAGCCTCTGGTCGCTCGACAGCGAGCACGTGCGGCTCAGCACCGTCAGAGACGCCGAGAGGCCGGACCCCACAGGGGGACCCGGCCTCACGGCATACGACCTGATGGAGCCTGGCTCAGACGCCGACCTTGAAGCGGGCGAAGGAGGTGACCTCCGCGCCGCCCTCCTTGACGATCTGGGCGACAGACTTCTTGGGGTCCTTGGCGAACGCCTGGTCGAGCAGGACGTTCTCCTTGAAGTAGCCGTTGACGCGACCCTCGATGATCTTGGGCAGCGCCTGCTCGGGCTTGCCCTCCTCACGAGCGGTCTCCTCGGCGATCCGACGCTCTGCAGCGACGGTCTCCTCGGCGACCTCGTCACGGGTCAGCACGGTCGGGCTGAACGCCGCGACGTGCATCGCGACGTCGCGACCCAGCTGGGCGTCGCCGCCCGCGGTGGCCACGAGGACACCGATCTGCGCGGGCAGGTCGGGGCTGGTCTTGTGCAGATAGGACGCGACCTGCTCGCCCTCGACGCGGGCGACCCGACGGATCTCGATCTTCTCGCCGATGGTCGCGTTGGCGTCGTTGAGCACGTCCTGCACGGACTGACCGTCGAGCTCGCTGGCCAGCAGCGTCTCGGCATCGGTCGCGCCGGTGGCGACGGCCTGGGCCAGCACCTTGTCGGCCAGCTCGCCGAACTTCTCGCCCTTGGCGACGAAGTCCGTCTCGCAGTTGATCTCGACGAGGGTGCCGGTGGTGCCGTCGACGTGCGCGACGACCATGCCGTTGGAGGCCGAGCGGCCCTCGCGCTTGGTGACGCCCTTCAGGCCCTTGACCCGCAGGATCTCGGTGGCCTTGGCGGTGTCGCCGTCGGACTCGTCGAGGGCCTTCTTGACGTCCATCATGCCGGCGCCAGTCGCCTCGCGCAGGGCCTTGATGTCAGCGGCGGTGTAGTTCGCCATGGATCGGGTTCGCTCCTTCTTGGTGGAACTTCGTGGATTGCGGTGGCGTATGCCGAGTGGCTCAGGCCTGCTCGGCCGGTGCGGCCTCTGCGTCGGCTGCGGGAGCCTCGGTGGTCTCAGCGGCGGGGGTCTCAGCAGTGGGGGCCTCGGGGGCCTCGGGGGCCTCGGTGGCCTCAACGGCGGGGGCCTCAGCAGCCGGGGCCTCGGTGACCTCAGCGGGAGTCTGAGCGGTCTCAGCAGTCGGAGCCTCAGCGGTCTCAGCAGTCGGAGCCTCGGCAGCCGGGGTCTCCTCGGTGCCGGCGAGCAGCTCGCGCTCCCACTCAGCCATCGGCTCGGCGGCCGCGGCGCCCTCCTCGGAGGAGCCGCCACCAGCGCGGGACATCAGGCCATCGGCGACAGCGTCAGCCATCACGCGGGTCAGCAGCGCGACCGAGCGGATCGCGTCATCGTTGCCCGGCACCTTGTAGTCGACCTCGTCCGGGTCGCAGTTGGTGTCCAGGATCGCGATGACGGGGACGCCGAGCTTGCGCGCCTCGGTGACCGCCAGGTGCTCCTTCTTGGTGTCGACGACCCACACGGCGGAGGGCACCTTGCCCATGTCGCGGATGCCACCCAGGGTGCGGTCGAGCTTCTCGTGCTCGCGGCGCATCATCAGGAGCTCCTTCTTGGTGTGCCCGGAACCGGCCACAGCGTCGAAGTCGATCTCCTCGAGCTCCTTGAGGCGGGTCAGCCGCTTGGAGACAGTCTGGAAGTTGGTGAGCATGCCGCCCAGCCAGCGGTGGTTCACGTAGGGCATGCCCACGCGGGTGGCCTGGTCGGCGATGGCCTCCTGGGCCTGCTTCTTGGTGCCGACGAACAGGATGGTGCCGCCGTGGGCGACGGTCTGCTTGACGAAGTCGTAGGCCTCGTTGAGGTAGGTCAGCGACTGCTGCAGGTCAATGATGTAGATGCCATTGCGCTCGGTCATGATGAAGCGCTTCATCTTGGGGTTCCAGCGACGGGTCTGGTGCCCGAAGTGGACGCCGCTCTCGAGGAGCTGGCGCATAGTGACGACGGCCATGCCGAGGTCTCGCTTTCTAGTCGGTTGCAGTTGGTCTCCTGGCACGGGCGACGACCTCCACCCGACCCCAGTGGTGGGGACGGGACCGCGGAGGTGCGACCCGGCATACCTGGCCGTCGACCGGAGGTCGCGGTGGTGTGCCGGTGAGCTCGTGCGCGAATTCGTCCGGTGCACCCGTCTCCGGGCACACTGCACGTGCCTGCCATCTTACGGCTACCGTGCTGGTCATGCGAAATCCTCTTGTCACGCGCATGACCGGCTTCGGCACCACGGTCTTTGCCGAGATGACCCAGCGCGCCCTGCAGTTCGACGCGGTCAACCTCGGCCAGGGCTTCCCGGACACGGACGGGCCGCAGGAGCTGCTCGACATCGCGCGCGAGTCGATCGCCTCCGGGTTGAACCAGTACTCCCCTGCCATCGGCATGCCGGTGCTGCGCTCGGCGATCGCTGAGCACCAGGAGCGCTTCTATGGTCTGTCCGTCGACCCGGACAGCGAGGTGCTGGTCACGGTGGGGGCGACCGAGGCGATCGCCGCCTCAATCCTGGCGCTGGTGGAGCCGGGCGAGGAGGTGGTGACCTTTGAGCCGTTCTATGACTCGTATGCCGCGTCGATCGCCTTGGCAGGTGGCGTGCGCCGCACCGTGCCGCTGCACTTCCCGGACCTGGCCGTCGACGAGTCCGCGCTTCGGGCGGCCTTCGGTCCGAGGACCCGGGCCGTGCTGCTCAACTCGCCACACAACCCGACCGGCAAGGTGTTCACCCGGGCCGAGCTGGACCTGGTGGCGCAGTTGGCCCGCGAGCACGACGCGGTGGTGATCTCCGACGAGGTCTATGAGCACCTCACCTTCGACGGGCTGACCCACACCCCGATCGCGACGCTCCCGGGGATGGCGGACCGGACGCTGACGATCAGCTCAGGCGGCAAGACGTTCTCGCTGACGGGGTGGAAGGTCGGGTGGGTGCACGGACCTGCCGATCTGGTGGACGCGGTGCGCGCGGTCAAGCAGTTCCTGACCTTCGTCGGCTCTGGTCCCTTCCAGCCCGCGATCGCCCACGGCTTGGGCCTGCCGGACTCGTTCTTCGTCGGCTTCGCGGCCGAGATGCAGGGCAAACGCGACATCCTGGTCGAGGCGCTCACGGGTGCCGGGCTGCCGGTCATGCCGTGCCAGGGGACCTATTTCGTGATCGCGGACGCCGCTGCGCTGGGGGTCGCCGACGCGGTCGAGTTCTGTCGTCGGATGCCGGAGGAGATTGGCGTGGTCGGGGTGCCGGTCTCGGCCTTCTGCGACGATGTCGAGCCGGTGGCGTCGCTGGTGCGGTTCGCGTTCTGCAAGCAGGAGGACGTGCTGCGCGAGGGAGCCCGTCGCTTGCAGTCGCTGAGGCACTAGGGTCGGAGCATCAGCACGTGCAGGGCATCCCACCGCATGAGGAGATCCGCTGATGGTCGTGAACCGCCTGCGTGCATCCCGCAGACAAGTCTGGGCGACACTGGCTGCCGCACTGCTGTTGGCGCTGCTCGGTGGGTGCGGGGATGGTGACTCGACGACCAGGCAGCCCACGGCGGAACACTCGCAGCTCACGGCGGAACGCTCGGAGTTCACGGTGGAACGCACGACCAGGGGTGGCCTGTGCGCGGAGGGTCCCTGTCGATCAGAGCTCGTGGTCGAGCACGACGGTGTCTGGCACTACCGGGCCAACGACGGAGAGTCCAAGGGCCGGCTCACCGAGGGAGAACTCAGCCAGGTGCGCGAGGCGCTGATGAGCACCCGGCTGGGGCAGGCCACAGCACCGTCGACCCACTGCGCCGAGGACAGCGACGGCACCTCAATCGGCTATGCCTGGACGGTTGACGGGCACCGTCAGGACGTCGACTCGTGCGAGGTGCAGATCAAGACCGATGACCCCCTCGTGCGGGCGCTTGACGAGCTCGCCGAGCGTCTCAAGAGCTGAGTCCGGCGTGCTGCGCAAAGAACCTCGCGAGCACCCGCGCGACTGGGGCGCTGTGGGTCTCGAGGACCGCGTGGCCGGCTCCTAAGACCAACGTGCTGTTCGCAGTGCGGGAAGAGGCTGGCCACCCAGGCAGCTTGGTCCTCGAACCACGGGTGGCTAGAGCCACCGCCGAGATAGAGCACCGGCGGCTCTCGCGCAGTCAGCTGAGTCGGATCCAGTCGCCACGACATCAGCGCCGGGATGTCGACCATAAAGAAGGTGGTGGCGTCGCGCTCCACCGCGGCAACGACCTCCGGATCGCACATGGGCCGTTCCTTCGCCCATCTCGTCCTGCTCCGCAGTGTGCGGGTGAACTCATCGAGTGCCACCGTGACCCCTCGTTCGACGAAGACCGTGCTCAGCTCGGAGCAGGCCGCCAGGAACTCCGGCCCACTGCTCCCATGCACCGGGGGCGGCTCCAACAGCACGAGAGTGGCCACCATCTCCGGTGCCAGCGCGAACAACTCGAGTGCGACGGCGGCGCCATAACTCGCACCGACCACGTGCGCGGGCGGGCACTGAGTCGCCCGGAGAACGGCCAGGCAGTCTGCGGCATCGCGGGTGACCGAGCCCGGCCCGCTGGCCGGACTGCTCGCCCCGTATCCACGGCGTCGTAGGTCGAGGATTCGGTGACGGTCTGCGAGGACGGGCTCGCGTGCCAGGTGGGCGACCTCCTCGGGTGCGAGGGCCGTCTGGATGAGGAGCACCGGCTCACCGGTGCCTGAGGCCCTCACCTCCAACCGGCAGCCACCACCGACGCTCACGAGCTGGGGACGCTGCACCTCTCCACTGTTCCACCCTGGCCTGCTCTTGTCATCGACCCTGGAGCGGAAGAGTCCCTCAGGGACGGACGCCTCGCTGGCAGCGTGAGGCGCTCAGGCTCGAGGGTGTGCCTGCTGGTAGGCCGCACGGAGCCGGTCCACGGAGACGTGGGTGTAGATCTGGGTCGTAGCCATGCTGGCGTGACCAAGCAGCTCCTGGACCACGCGCAGGTCCGCTCCGCCCTCCAACAGGTGAGTAGCGGCGCTGTGCCGCAGCCCGTGCGGGCCGAGGTCCGCTGCGTCCGGCAGGTGCGACAGGAGGTCGTGCACGACCGAGCGCACCTGCCTCTGGTCGACGCGCCGGCCGCGACGCCCCAGGAAGAGCGCAGGGCCCGACTCCGCTGTGACCAGTCGCGGACGACCACCGTCCAGCCAGCCCTGGAGCGCCTCGGCGGCGGGCGCCCCGAAGGGGACCGTGCGCTCCTTGGCTCCCTTGCCGAGCACCCGCGCCACGTGCTGCGACAGATCCAGGTCGTCGAGATCGAGACCGGCCAGCTCGCCGACCCGCATCCCACTGGCATAGAGCAGCTCGAGGATCGCGCGGTTGCGGATGTGAACAGGGTCGTCGTCATCGGCGGCCACCGCTGCCAGCTCCATCAGATCGCTCGCCTCGGCCTTCTTCAGGACCCCTGGCAGGGCGCTGCCCTTGCGTGGTGCCCCGAGACGTAGTGACGGATCTGCGCTGATGCGGCCCGTCTGCTTGGCCCAGCGCAGGAACGTCCGCGCCGCTGCAGAGCGCCGGGCGATCGTCGAGGGCGCGGCGCCCTCGGTCGACTGCGCGCCCAGCCACGAGCGCAGGTCGGCGAGCGTGATGTCAGCCAGCCCCGCGACGCCGGACTCCGTCAGAGCGTGGGACATCGCGCCCACATCGCCCAGATAGGCGCGCACGGTGTGCTCGGAGCGGTTGCGTTCGGACTCCAGGTGCCGACGGAAGGCGTGCAGCACCTCGTCCGGGACGACGTCCCTCGGCTCCTCCAGCGGCTGGTCCACACATCCACGGTGCCACGACCTGTGGCCTGCGGGAGGCAGGACTCGCGGCACGCCGCACCGCGGCATCGAGCGCGACTGCCGATGCCGGCCCGGAACGCGGGTGCTGGTGGGCTCCCCGCTAGTCCCCGTGCGGGAGCAGCGAGATCTCCCAGTGCTGCAGGAAGAGCAGCGGGTCCACATAGTCCCGCTTGCCCCACACCGCCCCCAGGTGAAGGCAGGTTCGCAGCAGGCAGTGGCTCCCGAAGCCCCCGAGCAGGCCCAGCTGATCGCCGACGCGGACCTGCTCACCCTTGCTGATGCGGTCGGTCACCGGCTGATAGGTGCTGCGGATCCCGCTCTCATGGGTGACCGAGACGATACCCACACCCGCGATGCTTCCGCTGTAGGTCACCGTGCCGTCCGCCACTGCGAGCACCCGGCTGGTGGTGATGCCCGCGAGATCGATGCCGCGGTGTCCGCGCAGCCACGCCTGGTCGGGTGGGTCGAAGTGCTTCACCACGCGCGGCTGCCCTGGCAGTGGCCACTGCCAGGAGCCGACCGGTTGGCGCTCGGCATTCGCCCATGTCCCTGCCTCGAGTTGCGACTCGGCCACTGCGGCGTCGACCTGCGCCAGCCTCGCCAGGTGGAGCGACTCCATCACCGTGGTGAACGTGGACACCACATCATGGACCGCATCGTCGCGCTCGGTCTGCGGGTCGCTGACCGCTGCGACCCCGCCGGTCCAGGTGATCACCAGACTCACGAGCATCGCTAGCAGCATGGACGTGGGTCTGCGACGTGTCATGTCAGCCGCCCCCACCCGTCGAGCCGCTGCTCGGCCAGTCCGGCCAGCGACAGCTCGCCGAGCGCTCCGAGCACCTCGGTGGCCGACAGCCCCGACTGCACGGTGACCTCCTCGACCGTCTTCGACCGATAGGGGGCCAGAACCCCCCAGACCCGCCGGGGCAGCTCCTCCAGCGAGTCCTCGACCCGCACCGGACCGCGCTTGGCTGGCGCCAGGTCGTCCCCGCCGATGTGCCCCAGCAGGTCCACGACCTCTGCGGCGTCGGTCACCAGGACCGCCTGCTTCTCACGGATCGCCCAGTGGCAGCCCGCGGACGTCATCGAGGTCACCGGACCGGGCACGGCAGCGATCGGACGGCCGATTTCCGCGGCGGCGTTGAGGGTGTTCAGCGCTCCCGAGCGCAGCCCCGCCTCGACGACGACCGTCCCGGTTGCGAGTGCGGCGATGATCCGGTTGCGCGCCAAGAACCTGACTCGGGTCGGAGCCGAGCCCGGTGGCACCTCGCTCACGACGGTGCCGGCGGACAGGATCTGTCGCAGCAGGTCGGCGTGCGCCACGGGATAGGAACGGTCGACGCCGCATGCCAGCACCGCCACCGTCCTGGCCTCGGTGGCGAGGGCGGCCCGGTGCGCAGCGGCGTCGATCCCGAACGCTGCCCCCGACACCACCGTGAACCCGCGGGCCCCGGTGCCGGCCGCGATGTCGGCCGCGACGTGGTTGCCGTAGGCCGTGCTCGCCCGAGCCCCCACGACCGCCACGCTGCGCTCACACGCACCGGCGAAATCGAGACGCCCCCGCACCCACAGGCACCAGGGCGGGACCTCCAGGTCATCCACCTGCTCCGGCCAACCGGGTTCGCCAGGAACCAAAATCTTCGCGCCGAGACGGCCGGAGATCTCCTGGTCCCGCTCAAGGTCGAGCTTCTCCAGCCGGGCCGCGAACCGGTCGACCTGCTGGCCGGTCGCCAGCCGACCACCTCGTTGAGCGACAGCCAGTCCGTCCTCGAAGCCGAACCGCTCGATCAGCGCCACCGCCACCTTGTCGGTCGGCTCGGCGATCCGCGCCCACGCCAACCGGGCCATCCGCTCGTCGGTGATGCTCCGCATGATCGTCATGCCGCCACCTCCGAGCTCGAACGCAGGGCGAGGGCCTGACCAAGATGCTCGCGCCCCGGACGTTCTGCTCCGGCCAGGTCCGCGACGGTCCAGGCCACGCGCAGACAGCGGTCGTGTCCTCGCAGGGTCAGCTCGCCACGGTCCATCGCCGCCTCCAGCGGCGCGGTGACAGCGCGCGGGAGGCGCCACTCACCTCGCAGCACGCTGCCGGGCACCTCGGCGTTGACCGTCCATGGCGTGCCGGACCACCGCTCCCGCTGCCGCTCGCGGGCTGACAGCACGCGCTGGGCCACCTCGAGGGTGGGCTCGCCCGGTGGTCCCGACAGCGCCAAGCGGTTGACCGGGAACAGGCTGACCCGCACATCGATCCGGTCCAGCAGCGGCCCGCTCAGCTTGCCGAAATAGGTCCGCCGCGCCAGCGGTGTGCAGTGGCAGTGTGCCCCCTTGCCGATGCCGCGACCGCAGGGGCAGGGGTTGGCTGCGGCCACCAGCTGGAACCGCGCCGGCAGGCGGGTCTGCCGCTCCGCTCGGGCGATGACGACCTCGCCGCTCTCCAGCGGTTGGCGCAGCCCGTCCAGCACGTCCCGGCGGAACTCCGGCGTCTCGTCCAGGAACAGAACTCCGCGATGGGCCCGAGAGACGGCACCGGGTCTGACCCGGGCGCTGCCCCCACCGATGACGGCAGCCATCGACGCGCCGTGGTGCGGAGCCACGAAGGGGGCGTGCGACACGAGTGAGTCAGCCGTGTCCAGGACACCGAGCACCGAGTGCACCGCAGTCACCTCCAGCGCCTCCGACTGCTCGAGCGCCGGCAACAGCCCCGGCAGGCGCTCGGCGAGCATGGTCTTGCCCGCGCCCGGTGCCCCCACCATCAGCATGTGGTGGCGCCCCGCGGCCGCGACCTCGAGTGCCGCTCGCGCCTCCGGCTGCCCCACCACGTCGGCCATATCCGGCAGCGGACCAGCCGAACTCTGCGCCCGCACGTGGCGGGCGGCCGTGGGGATGATCCCGACGCGGGCAGCGAGATGGAAGTCGATCAGCTCCCGCAGGCTGGCCACGCCATAGACGCTGATGTTCGGCACCAAGGCGGCCTCGGCGACGTTGGCCGTCGGCACCACCACGGTCCGCATGCCAGCGGCCGCGGCGGCAGCCACCATCGGCAGCACCCCGGCCACCGGACGGACAGCACCGTCGAGCCCGAGCTCCCCGATGTGCACGACCGACTCCACCACGCGGGCCGGCAAGACGTCGTTGGCGGCCAGTTGAGCCACGGCGATCCCGACATCAAACCCGCTCCCCGCCTTGGGCAGCCAGGCTGGCGTCAGGTTGATGGTCCACCGTCGCTGCGGGATCGGCACGCCACAGTCCTCAGCGGCCGCGCGCACCCGGTTGGGTGCCCGCGAGCACGCCGCGTCCGGCAACCCGCTCATCGTCATGGCGGGCAGTCCCTGGGCCATGTGGGCCTCCACCTCCACCAGCTGTCCCTCGACGCCGCTGAGCGCGACCGCGTGCGTGCGACCCAGGCCCATCACGCCACATCCCGCAGGTGCTCGATCTCGGGCGGGGCGCTGCCACGTCGGAGCACGCCGATCACGTCGATGCGCACCTCATCGACCCGCGCCGAGTGCGCACGCAGCCAGGAGACCGCGAGCCGTCGCAGCCGCATCGCCTTGCGCACCGTCACCGCCTCGACCGGCGACCCGAACTGCGTCGACCGACGTGTCTTGACCTCGCAGAAGACCAGACAACCGCCGTCGCGCGCCACGATGTCGAGCTCGCCCTGGTCACACCGCCAGTTGCGGTCGACGATCTCGTAGCCGAGCCCCTCGAGATACTCGCAGGCCAGGTCCTCGCCATACTCCCCGATCGCACTCGCGATCCGGTGGGACATCCCCATCTCCACCACCTCCGAGGCCTACTCTCGGAGGCGGTCCCGCCCGTCGGAAGCGTCAGTCCCCGACCTGTGGAGCCCGCGGCGGCCCGCAGGGACCTGTGGACAGGCGACCGGCCAACGGCTCGGCGGTCAGCTGTTGCGTTCGAGCTTGGTCAGGTCCAGGTCGGACTTGGCCAGCTCCTCCACGTTGACGTCCTTGAACGTGATGACCCGCACCTTCTTGACGAACCGCGCCGGCCGATAGACGTCCCACACCCACGCGTCACTCATGGTGACCTCGAACCAGGTCTCGCCGCCGCCGGTGCGCACCTGCACGTCCACCTCGTTGGCCAGATAGAAGCGCCGCTCGGTCTCCACGACGTGGCTGAACAGGCCGACGACGTCTCGGTACTCGCGATAGAGCTGCAGCTCCATGTCGGTCTCGTACTTCTCAAGATCCTCGGCGCTCATGCGTGGTTCATCTCCCTCGCCTCGGGCGGGACGATCTCGCCCCGGTTGGTGTTGCCGGTGATGTTCCAGCTCCGTCGGTGGTGGGCACAGGGGCCCAGGGCGCGCAGGGCCGCGAGGTGTTCCGGCGCGGCATACCCCTTGTTCAGCTCCCATGAGTATGCCGGGTGCTCGGGGGCCACCTGCACCATGTGGTGGTCGCGGCTCACCTTGGCCAGGACGCTGGCGGCGGCCACCGATGAGCAGGTCAAATCGGCCTTGATCAGGGTGCGCACCGGGACCTGAGGCGGCGCGGTCGGGTCAGCCAGGGCGAGCAGTCCCTCCCGGGACGGGTCGGTCAGCCAGTCGTGGTTGCCGTCCAGGACGATCAGGTCGGCGGTGAGGTCGAGCTGAGCCAGGGCGCGCTGACCGGCGAGGCGAAGGGCGGCCATGATGCCGATCTCGTCGATCTCCTCGGGCCAGGCGTGCCCCACGCCCCAGGCCAACGCCCACCGCTCGATGCGCGGGACCAGCCGCTCGCGGGCCTGCGCGGTGAGCAGCTTGGAGTCCTTGACGCCCTGGGGCGCGCTGCGGCACGTCTCGTCGATCGTGACGGCGCCGACCGAGACCGGACCGGCCAGCGCGCCGCGACCGACCTCGTCCATGCCGACCAGGACCCGGTGGCCCTCGCGCATCAGCGAGCGCTCGAGCCGCAGGCTCGGGCGGGTGCTCCGCGGCGGGGTCCGCCGACGGCTCACCACCCGCGCTGACCCGGTCACTGCGTCCCCGCGTCGGGGACCGACCCGAAGACGTCGGTCGGGTTGCCGAACCAGTCGAAACGGTCGAGCGGCCAGACCAGGACCATGGCCTGACCGACCACCCGGTCGCCGGGCACGGAGCCCGCGGTGCCGGTGCCGTCGTCGTGGGCCCGCGAGTCGCGCGAGTAGGACCGGTGGTCGCCCATCATCCAGTAGCTGTCCTCGGGGACGGTGATGTCGAAGTTCTCCAGGCTCGGCTCGTCGCCGGCAAAGAGGTAGGTCTCGTTGAGGGGCTCGCCGTTGACCGTGATCCGCTGCTGGTCGTCACAGCACACGACGTGGTCCCCGCCGACTCCGATGACGCGCTTGATGAGGTGGTTGCTCTCCCCCTCGGGGGCCACGCCAATGAACTTGGCGATGGTCACCAGCGTGTCCATGACTGCGCCCCGGTCGCTCGGTGGGGCGGGCGGCAGCCAACCCCCCGGGTCCTCGAAGACGATGATGTCCCCGCGGTCGACCGCCATCGGGCCGGCCTGGATCTTGCTGACCAGGACCCGGTCGCCATAGACCAGCGTGGACTCCATCGAGCCGGACGGGATCCAGAAGGCCTGCACGAGGAAGGTCTTGATCAGGAACGAGATGAGCAGTGCCGTGGCGCCGATGACCACGACCTCGCGCACGAACGCGAGCACCGGGTGCCTGGGCCGCGGGGAACGCGCCGTCGCACGGTTCGACGACGTGCCGGCTACAGACTCGGCCGCCGGTCCGTCATAGTGAGGCTCGACGACGTGTTGCCGCGCGCTCTCCCCCTCGGGTCGCGGGTCCTGGGTCACGGATGGTTCCTTCACTGCCGGTGATGATCACTGGGACAGGCGCGCTGCCGCGTCCGTGGGACGTGACGAGTGCCGTCTCTCGCCGACACTAGTACCCGCACCTGTCTATGCCGGTCTTCCCCCGCCAGGGTGGGCCCCCAGACATGACAAACGCCCCGTGCCGGTGGCTCGGGGCGTTTGTCGGTGAGCGTTGCTCAGGTGGTCGGCGCGTTCTCGCGCTTCTCCTTGATCTTGGCGGCCTTGCCGCGCAGGTCGCGCAGGTAGTAGAGCTTGGCGCGACGGACGTCACCGCGGCTGACCACCTCGACCTTGTCGATGTTCGGGGAGTGCAGCGGGAAGGTGCGCTCCACGCCGACGCCGAAGCTGATCTTGCGCACGGTGTAGGTCTCACCGATGCCGCCGCCGTGACGGCGGATGACCACGCCCTGGAAGATCTGGATGCGGGAGCGGCTGCCCTCGATGACCTTCACGTGGACCTTGATGTTGTCGCCGGCGCGGAAGGCCGGGATGTCGGTGCGCAGACCCGCTGCGTCCAGGTCGTCAAGCTTGTGCATGGTGCGTCGCTTTCTCGTCGGTGCCACAGGTCACCCACGGCGTTCAGTCCATCCTGCGAGAGGATGGCTACGGTTAGGGGCGCGTCCCACCGGTCAGTCGCACACTTCCCCCTGTGGCAGGGGCACGATGAGTTGGTCCGACAGGGCCGCAAGGATCAAGTTTGCCACACCTTTCGGGCCACCCTGAAATCGTCGGACGGCTCAGTCAGCGAGCAGGTCGGGCCGTCGGGCGGCGGTGCGCTGCAGCCGCTGCTCGTGACGCCAGTCCGCGATCCCCCCGTGATTCCCCGACAGGAGGATGTCGGGGACCTCGCGCCCACGCCATACGGCCGGCTTGGTGTAGACGGGATATTCGAGCAGCCCGCCCTCGTGCGACTCCTCGACCAGCGACTGTTCGTTGCCGATCACCCCGGGGATGAGCCGCGCGATCGCCTCAACCATGGCCAGCACCGCGACCTCTCCCCCGTTGAGCACATAGTCACCGAGCGAGAGCACAGACACCGGCATCGTCTCGGCGGCCTCCTCATAGACCCGCTCGTCGATGCCCTCATAACGCCCACAGGCAAAGGCGAGCCACGGCTCGGCCGCCAGGTCACGCGCCAGCTGCTGGGTGAACGGGATGCCGCCGGGGCCGGGGACGATCAGGTGCGGCACCCGCCCATCCTCGGCCAGGTCGTCGAGCGCCTCCCCCCACGGCTCGGGCTTCATCACCATGCCGGCACCCCCGCCATACGGCGTGTCATCAACCGTGCGGTGGCGGTCGTGCGCGTGCTCGCGCAGGTCGTGGACGCGCAGTTCGATCAGGCCGTCGCGGCGCGCCTTGCCGATGAGCGAGAGGTCCAGCGGCGCCAGGTAGTCCGGGAAGATCGTGATGACATCGAGGCGCACGTCAGTCCCCCAGCTCCAGCAGGCCCGGCGGCGGATCGACCACCACGCGGCCAGCCTCCTCGTCGACCTCAGGCACGATCTCCTCGACGAAGGGGATGAGCACCTCGCGACCGTCGCTGAGGCGCACCTCGAGCAGGTCCTGCACCTCGCGCGTATGCAGTGCGCTCACCTCTCCCAGGACGCTCCCGTCGGTCAGCACGACGGTGAGGCCGAGCAGGTCCTTCTCATACCACCCACCATCGTCGATCTCGTCCTCGACGTCGTCCTCGTCGTGGAGCAGCCGGGTGTTGCGCAGCGCCTCGGCGGCGTTGCGGTCGGTGACGCCCTCGAAGCCGAGCAGATAGGTCTGCTGGTGGAGCCGGGCGGAGCGCAGCACCAGCGGCCCACGGTCCGGCTCGGTCGCAAACTCGGTGCCGGGGGTGAAGCGCTCCTCCGGCGAGTCGGTGTGCACCTGGACGGTGACCTCACCGCGCAGGCCGTGGGCCCTGCCGATCCGGGCGACGATGCGCACGTGGCTCTCCTGGTTCGGGTGGTGACTGGGGGGAAACGCAACGGAGGGGTATGACGACAGCTCGCGCCGCGTCATACCCCTCCAGGGCGTTGCGTGGTCGGGCTCAGCGAGCCCGGTCGGTGTCGACGATGTCGACGCGGACCTTGTCGCCGCCGGCGATGGCACCCATGACGGTGCGCAGCGCGCTGGCGGTGCGCCCGCGTCGGCCGATCACCCGGCCGAGGTCCTCGGGGTGCACGCGCACCTCAAGGACGTCGCCGTGGCGCACGTTCTTGGTGCGGACGCTCACGTCGCCGTCATGGTCGACGATCCCCTTGACGAGGTGCTCCAGGGCCTCTTCAAGCATCGGGCTCAGCCCTCAGCCTTGTCGGTGCCGATCTCGGCGCCGGCGTCGGCGGACTGCTTGGCAGCGCCACCGGCCGGCTCGAAGCCAGCGGCCTGAGCGGCCTCGGCCGTGCGGAACCACACCTCGGCGGTGGTCTGGTCATACCACTGCGAGCCCTCGACGTGATACTTCATCGAGTCCTTGTTGCCCTTGACTGCGAAGCCGTCGGGGGCCGAGCCGTCCTCGGTCGCGGCGGCGGAGTCGGCGCCGAAGCCACCGTCCGCGATCGCGCCAGCAGCCTCAGCGGCGTTGCCCGCGGCGGGGGCCTCGGCGTCAGCGATCGCCTCGGCCGGGGACTCGGCGGCAACCTCAGCCGCAGCAGCCTCGTCGGCCTTCTCCTCAGCCTTCTTCTCGGCCTTGGCCTCGTCGGACTTCGGGGCCTCGGCCTTGGCGTCGTCCTTCTTGGCCTTCGGCTCAGCCTTGGCCTCGTCAGCCTTGGGGGCCTCGGCCTTCTTGTCAGCCTTGGCCTCGTCAGCCTTGGGGGCCTCGTCCTTCTTGTCAGCCTTGGCCTCGTCAGCCTTGGGGGCCTCGTCCTTCTTGGCCTTGCGCGGCGTGTCGGCCGAGCTGGCCTCCTTGCCGTCAGCAGCGGCCAGGGCGGCCTCATAGAGCGACTTCTTGTCCGGACGCGGCTCGGCGACCTTGAGGGTGCCCTCGGCGCCTGCCTCGCCCTTGAACTTCTGCCAGTCGCCGGTCACCTTCAGCAGTGCGGCGACCTGCTCGGTCGGCTGGGCGCCGACGGAGAGCCAGTACTGCGCACGCTCGGAGTCGACCTCGATGAGCGAGGGCTCCTCGGACGGGACGTAGCGACCGATCTCCTCGATCGCACGACCATCGCGCTTCTTGCGGCCGTCCATGACGACGACGCGGTAGTACGGTGCACGGATCTTGCCCATGCGCTTCAGACGGATCTTGACAGCCACGAGTTCGGGTGTCTCCTCATTCTTGGTCAGGGTGAGCAACCGCTTGCCCACGTGGGGAAACACGCGCGGGGCGGATGCTCGGGAACACGCTGGGGCCGGAGAGAGGGGCCGGTCCGCAGACGGGTACCGGCCCATTGTGCCAGATCCAGCGCCCACCACGAACCACAGCCACCCCACCGCATCTCCAACCTGGGCACGGTTGTTGACGCTGTGCAATAGATATATCGCTCTCATTGACCTCGGAACCGTGCCCAGTAACCCGGCGGGCGGCAGCCTTCCACAAATGGCGCACCTGCAGGGCGCTTCAGCTCGCCGACGCAACCAGTGCGAAGGCGGCCATGACCTTGCCGAGCACCCGCACGGGGTGGGCCAGGTCATCCCACGTCAGGCGCACCACCGTGTAGCCGAGCGCTCGCAGCCGGTCTTCCCGCAGTTTCTCCCTCATGAGGTCGTCCCGGGAGGAGTACTTGATCGCGCCGTCAAACTCCACGATGGTCCGCTTCTCGCGGAACAGGAAGTCGACCCTGCCCAGGAGTTGTCCGTCCCGGCCGTGAATCAACACCTGCCGTTCCGGCACCGGTAGATCAAGCATGTGGAACACCCACCCGCAGCGGGACTCTCCAGCAGACTCGGACAAACCGTCGGCGTGAGCGACCACCTTCTTGGCCCGCGATGTTCCGTGGCCGTAGCCCCCGACCGCTAGGGCTTCGTCCAGGTCTGACGGCTGGCACAGCTCCAGGTGAAGGCAACCGTCGGCACTCACCAGTCCGGACTGGATGCCAAACGTTCCAGCCACCTGGAGCGCCGCCCGGGCTGGTTTGACGACCCGGATCCCGTCGACCTCCGTCACCCAGGACGGACTGATGGGTGCGTGCACCCGGAGCAGGTCGTCGCTGTGGCCACGGCGTCCGTCGGTCCGCACCACGTGCACCCTGTTGTCGACTCCAAACAGCGGCACCCCCAACAGGCTCAGCGCACTGTGGTGGCTCAGCGCGAGCGCCGGCGCGGTTTGAGGGCTGTGCATGATGGCCCGGGCGCGGATCCGGTGCCGGTCCCACGGCTGCGCTGCCTCCCACACAGCAGCACTGACCACGACATCGCGCCGCAGCCGGATGAGTTCACCCCGTCGAAGTGCCCGGGCAATCTCTTGACGTGCCACCCCCGCCTTGACCATTCGGGACACTGAGCCCACGTCGCCGGTTGCCGCGAGGCTGATCCTGATGTCGTCGTGCATCCGCACACCATGCTGCGCGAAGGAGTCCGCCCGCAGATTTCGTCCACACCCCCTGCCTGGGCACGGTTGTTCGCGCCGCGGGAGTGCTATTTCGCTCCCATGCCGCGCACAACCGTGCCCAGGTTCAGTGGTGGCTC
The DNA here is from genome assembly GCF_023923205.1 of Ornithinimicrobium cryptoxanthini. Classification (NCBI taxonomy): domain Bacteria; kingdom Bacillati; phylum Actinomycetota; class Actinomycetes; order Micrococcales; family Ornithinimicrobiaceae; genus Ornithinimicrobium; species Ornithinimicrobium cryptoxanthini. Next base: position 2,427,591 of record NZ_CP099490.1, read on the forward strand.
AGTGGTGGTGGCGGCTCAGTGGTGGTGGCGGCCCTGGGACTCGTGCGCGTGACCCCGGAGTATGACGCGGTGCGGGTCGGCCATCGTCCTCAGGTCCTCGCGGGGATCGTCGCGATAGACCACCAGGTCGGCCGACTTCCCCTCGGCGATCCCCGGCCGACCCAGCCACTCCCGCGCGGCCCAGGTCGCAGCGCCAATCGCCTCGAGGTTGCTCATGCCCGCCTTCGTCAGCGCCTCGACCTCGCGCGCGACCAGCCCGTGCGGCAGCTGCCCGCCGGCATCGGTCCCGACATAGATCGGCACCCCAGCCTCCCGCGCCTGGGCGACCGTCTCGTAGCGTCGCTCATACAGATCCATCATGTGGTCGGCATACGTCGGGAACTTCCCTCGCCCGGCGTCCGCGAATTTCGGGAAGTTGTCGATGTTGACCAGCGTCGGCACGATCGCGATCTGCTGCTCGGCAAAGGCGTCGATGGTGTCGTCGAGCAGCCCGGTCGCGTGCTCGATGCAGTCAGTCCCCGCCGCGGCAAAATCACGCAGTGACTGCTCTCCGAAGCAGTGCGCCGTCACCCGGGCACCCTCCTCGTGCGCAGCGGCGATGGCTGCAGTGAGCTCCTCCACCGGCCACTGCGTGCCCAGGTCACCAGTCTCCCGGTCGATCCAGTCCCCCACGAGCTTGACCCATCCATCTCCCCGTCGCGCCTCACGTCGCACGTAGGTGACGAGGTCCTCCGGCTCGATCTCGTGCGCGAAGTTGCGGAGATACCGTTTGGGCCGCGCGATGTGCCGGCCCGCCCGGATCAGCCGCGGCAGATCCTCACGATCGTGGATCCACGAGGTGTCCAGCGGGCTGCCCGCATCGCGCAGCAGCAGGGCCCCGGCGTCCCGGTCCGCGAGCGCGTGCTCCTCGGCACGCTCGGGCGGGACCCCTCCGGTGGCCTCCAACCCGACGTGGCAGTGCGCGTCCACGAGACCAGGCAGGACCCAGCCCTCGATCGTCTCGACCTCACCCGCCATCCCCTGAGGCGCCGTCATACTGATCCGTCCGTCCACCACCCAGACCTCATCGAGCGTCTCCTCGGGCCCCACCAGCACCTGACCACGGATGTGAAAGGTGGGTTGATTCATGAGCGCCACGTCCGATTCCAGAAGATTTCAGTGAAGCGGCTCGAAAGTCGCGGCCTGCGTCCTCTACCAGTAAGGACCCATCGTGCCGTAGGCGAGCCGAGCTGTTGGCGACTTCTTGAAGAGAGTCTATCTATTGTTGGGCGACACAACAGGTCGTGGTGACGAATGTCAGGTAGTACAGGGAGGCGTCGCGTGTCCACAGCACCCGTTCGACTGGGGCTTGTGGCCCTGGGGGTAGGCATCCTCGTGGCGTGCTCCGGGGGGTCACTGACTGGACCGGACGACCCCACTGACCAGCCACAGAACTGCAGACCGAACAGCCCCATGAAAAGGACAGGGATCAACTCCCGTCGGTGACGAGGGAAGATGTGCTGCAACTCCTCTGGGAGGAGCGAGGGCTGGAGGGGCCGCCCGAGCAGATTGACCTCGTCCGTGAAGTCTCCGATGCGGAGTACATGCCGGTCCAGGCAGAGTGCCTGACCGCGGTTGGATTCCCGCCTCAGGTCAGTGGTGACTCCTACACCTGGCAGGTCCCGGCGGCACAGTCAGACGCCTTTACCCTGGCGGACTACCGTTGCGCGGCGCAGTACCCACGACTCCTCGCCTACTCACAGCCATACACCGACGAGCAGATGACTCTCATCTACACCTGGGTCGCCGACCAGACCGTTCCCTGCTACGCCGGGCAGGGTCACCACGTGAGCGGGATGCCGACCCATGAGTCCTTCCTGGAGCAATACGTCACAACCCAGACCTGGTGGCTGCCGCAGGACGGCATGGACCTCATCACATTCGAGGAGCAGGAAGCACTGGGAGTCGGTGTGCCCGCGCCTGCCGCCGCAGGAGGTGCTCTACGGGGACTAGCTGGGACGGCTCTTCCCGGCCGATAGCCTGAGCACATGAGAGTTGATGCCGTCGTCATCGGAGCCGGCCACAACGGCCTGACCGCCGCCGCCTACCTGGCCAGGGCCGGGCGGTCGGTCCTGATCCTCGAGCGCTCCGACCACATCGGCGGGGCCGCGCGCTCCTACCAGGTCTTCCCCGCCCACGACGCCCGCCTGTCGGCATACTCCTATCTGGTCAGCCTGCTGCCGGACCAGATCATCGACGAGCTCGGCCTGGACCTGCAACTGGTCCGCCGCCGGATCAGCTCCTACACCCCGGTCGGTGACGGCGGCATCCTGGTCGACAACGGCGATGCAGCCCGCACGGCCCGCGACCTCGGTCCTGATGCGCAGGCCTGGGACGACTTCTACGGCATGACCGGCGAGCTCGCCCAGCGGCTCTTCCCCACAGTCACCGAGCCGCTGCGCTCGCGGGACGACGTCCGCTCCCTCGTCGGCGAGGAGGCGTGGCGCGACGTCTTCGAGCAGCCGCTGGGCGAGGCGATCGAGGCGCGCTTCACCTCCGACGTCGTGCGGGGCATCGTGCTCACCGACGGGTTGATCGGCACGTTCGGCGGGGCCCGCGACGCCGAGCGCCTGGTCAACCGCTGCTTCCTCTATCACGTGATCGGCCGCGGCACCGGCGACTGGGATGTGCCGGTGGGCGGCATGGGCGCCGTCACCGATGGCCTGCTCCGCACTGCCCAGGAGTATGGCGCGCAGCTGCGGACCTCCTCCACCGTCACCTCGGTCTCCACCGACGGGGCCGAGGCGGTGGTCCAGACTGCAGACGGGCTGGAGGTGCGTGCGGGGCAGGTCTTCGCCAACTGCGCGCCGAACGTGCTGGACCGACTGCTGGGTGAGGCTCCGAGCAGGCCGGAGCCAGAGGGTGCCCAGCTCAAGATCAACATGCTGCTCTCCCGGTTGCCCGCGCTGAAGGATCCCTCCGTGACGCCGGAGCAGGCGTTCGCGGGGACGCTGCACATCAACGAGGGCTATGAGCAGATCGCGACCGCCTATGCGCAGGCCGCGGCCGGGCAGATCCCGGACGTGCCGCCGTGCGAGGTCTACTGCCACAGCCTGTCCGACGACTCGATCCTCGGACCTGACCTGGTCGCGTCCGGGGCCCACACACTGACGCTGTTCGGGCTGCACATGCCGGCTCGGTTGTTCCGGGAAGACCCTGCGGGCGCCCGCGAGCGCGCCGCGGAGCTGACGATGGCCTCGATCAACTCGGTGCTCGCCGAGCCGATCGAGGACTGCCTGCTCGCGGCCGACACGATCGAGGTGCGCAGCCCGCTCGACATCGAGACCTCGGTCGGCATGCCTGGCGGGCACATCTTCCACGGCGACCTGCAGTGGCCCTTCGCCGAGTCGGCGGACGACGTGGGCCGGTGGGGCACCGAGACCCGGCACGCCAACGTCTTCCTGTGTGGGGCCGGCGCGCGGCGCGGTGGCGGCGTCAGCGGGATCCCCGGCCGTGCCGCGGTGGCTGCCGCCCTGGGCGAGGACGAGCTCAGCCGCTGATCGCGCCGGCCTGTGGACAAGTTCTGAGCCAGTCCCCCGACCATGTTTCGCTGGACCACATGAAAGAGAGGGGGCACCATGGGACTTATGCCGACGCTGCCGCGGAGCGGCCCACTGACCCTCGAGGACTTCGAGGCGATCCGTGATGTCGACGACGGGCACCGTTACGAGCTCATCGACGGGACGCTCGTCGTGACACCGTCACCCGTGCCCGCACACCAGAACGCGGTGCAGGAGTTGTTCTTGCGACTGCACGGCACAAAACCAGCTGACATACGGGTCTTCGTCGCGCCACTGGACATCAGGTTTGCGGGCGACACGGTCCTGCAACCTGACGTGCTGGTGGTGCCCAGGTCCGCAGTTGGTGGGCGGCGCATCGAGGGCGACCCGCTGCTGGCGGTCGAGGTGCTCTCTCCCAGCACCCGCACCTTCGATCTGGGCGCCAAACTGCTGCGTTATCAGCGGGCCGGCACACCGGCCTACTGGGTCATTGATCCGGATGAGCCCTCGCTGCGCGTCTGGGAACTGCGCGACGACGTCTACGTCGAAGTTGCCCACGTCACCGGCGACGAGGTCGCGAAACTCTCCCTGCCGTGGCCCATCGAGATCGCCCCCAGCCACCTGGTCGACGACCTGCGCTGAGCGCTACTGGTCCTTGAGGAACTTGTCGAACCCGGCAGGCAGTTTGAGGCTGGACAGGTCCTGCTCACCAGCGTCGTCTGCACCGCCGGGAAGACCGAAGGCGCTGCCCATGGCGTTGCCGCGCGACTCCTCAGCCTTCTGCGTGGCCAGCCGCTCCTGCTCGGCGCGCTTGGCGGGGTTGCCGCTCTTGCCCTTCTTGCGCTGGGGCGCCTTCCCCTTGCCCTTGGCCGAGCCGCCACCCAGGCCAGGCATCCCCGGCATCCCGGGCATGGCGCCGCCCTTGCGCATCTGACGCATCATCTTCTGAGCCTGACCAAACCGCTCGAGCAGCTGGTTGACCTCGGACGGTGAGACGCCCGAGCCCTTGGCAATGCGTGCCCGGCGCGAGCCGTTGATCTGTTTGGGGTGCATCCGCTCGAACGGGGTCATCGAGCGGACCATCGCCTCGACCCGGTCGAACTCCTTGTCGTCCAGGGAGTCCAGCTGGGCACGCATCTGCTGCATGCCCGGCATCATGCCGAGCATCTGCTTCAGCGACCCCATCTTCTTGATGGCCTGCATCTGCTCCAGGAAGTCGACGAAGGTGAAGTCCTCCTCGGCCAGGAACTTGCGTGCCATCTCGCGCTGCTGCGCCTGGTCGAAGGCCTTCTCGGCCTGCTCGATCAGGGTCAGCACGTCACCCATGTCGAGGATCCGGCCGGCCATCCGGTCGGGGTGGAAGGTCTCGAAGTCCTTGACGCCCTCGCCGGTGGAGGCAAACAGGATCGGCTCACCGGTGACGGTGGCGACTGACAGCGCCGCACCACCGCGCGCGTCACCATCGAGCTTGGTCAGCACCGTGCCGGTGATCCCGACACCGTCGGCGAACGCCTTGGCAGTCTCGACGGCGGCCTGACCGATCATCGCGTCGATGACGAACAGCACCTCGTCGGCGTTGGTCTCCATCCGGATGTCGTGCGCCTGGCGCATCAGGTCGACGTCGACGGCCAACCGGCCGGCGGTGTCGATGATGACCACGTCGTGGTTCTTGTCCCGGGCGTGCGCGACACCGTCGACGGCGACGTCGATCGGGTCGCCGAACGAGCGCGTCCCCTCGCCCGACTCCAGCGCCGCGTCGTGTCCGAACACGTTGCCCCGCTCGGGCGCGAAGACCGGCACACCCGCGCGCTCACCGACCACCTCGAGCTGGGTGACGGCGTTGGGGCGCTGCAGGTCGGCTGCGACGAGCAGCGGGGTGTGGCCCTGCTCCTTGAGCCAGAAGCCGAGCTTGCCGGCCAGCGTCGTCTTGCCCGAGCCCTGCAGGCCGGCGAGCATGATCACGGTCGGCGGGTTCTTGGCCAGGTTGAGACGCCGAGTCTGCCCGCCGAGGATGCTGACGAGCTCCTCGTTGACGATCTTGACGACCTGCTGCCCCGGGTTGAGCGCCTTGGACACCTCGGCGCCGAGTGCCCGGTCCCGGACCTGGCCGGTGAACTGCTTCACCACCGGCAGCGCCACATCGGCGTCGAGCAGCGCCATCCGGATGTCACGGACGGTCTTGTTGACGTCGGTCTCGGACAGGGCACCCTTGCGCTTGAGGTTGCGGAAGGTCTCTGTCAGGCGGTCGGAGAGGCTGTTGAACACCCCCACAGGTTAACTGCTGGCGTCGCCTCGCCCATCCTCGCCGTCCCCTCCCCGAGTCTGGGCACGGCTACGTCACGTGCGGGAGCGATATATCTGTCGCGCTGACGCAACAACGGTGCCCAGGTTGCACAATGGTGGGCATGCCGATCCGTCGCCGACTCGCCGCCGCCCTCCGCCACCGGGTCGCCGGGCCCGACGCCGACCGCCGGGCAGCCGAGATCTGGCTGGCTCCGGGCGAGCGACGCTTTGCACCCACCGATCCGATCTGCCGGGTGCACAACCATGCGGGGATGTATGCCGGGGGCCTGCGTGCCCTGCTCCTCCAGTCACTGCACCCGCTGGCGATGGCGGGGGTCGGCGAGCACTCCGGCTATCGGGGTGACCCGTGGGGGCGGTTGCAGCGCACCAGCGAGTTCATCGCGATGACCACCTTCGGCCCGGTCGACGGGGCCCAGCGCATGGTCGACCACATCAACCGGGTGCACGCCACCGTCTCGGGGACCGCGCCCGACGGACGGGCCTACGCCGCGCGCGACCCGCACCTGCTGGCCTGGGTCCACCTGGGGGAGGTCGACTCGTTCCTGACCTCGCACCAGCGACACTCGCGCACCCCACTCACTCCCTCCGAGGCAGACACCTACGTCGCCCAGACCTCGTGGGTGGCCGGCGAGCTGGGCGTCATCGACGCACCAGTCACGACAGCGCAGCTGCAGGCGCAGCTCGCGCACTACCGCCCCGAGCTCGAGCTGACCGAGGGTGCCCGGGATGCAGCGGCCTTCCTGCTGCGCGAGCCTCCGCTGCCGGTGGCGGCACGTCCCGGCTACTGGATGCTGGCCGCCGGCGCGGTGTCGATGCTGCCCGACTATGCCCGGGACCTGCTAGGCCTGCGCGTCGGCGGACGGCTGGACCCGGTGGCTGAACGCCTGCTGCTGCGACCGGCGGGTCGGGTCGGCACCGCCGCAGTCGGCTGGGCCCTGGGCGAGCCGGGCGACCCCCGCAACTCTCCTGCCAGCTCTGCCGTCGCGAGCTGAGCGGGCAGCTGGCGTGCCGGTCAGCCGATGATTGCGTCGACGAAGGCTTCCGGGTCAAAGGGCGCGAGGTCGTCTGGGCCCTCGCCCAGTCCGACCAGCTTGACCGGGACACCGAGACGGCGCTGGACGTTGACGACGATGCCGCCCTTGGCTGTGCCGTCCAGCTTGCTCAGCACGATGCCGGTGACCTCGACGGCCTGACCGAAGACCTCCGCCTGACGCATGCCGTTCTGGCCCGTCGTGGCGTCCAGCACGAGGAGCACCTCGTCGATGGGGCTCTGCTTCTCGATGACCCGCTTGACCTTGGACAGCTCGTCCATCAGGCCAGCCTTGTTGTGCAGTCGTCCGGCGGTGTCGATGATGACGACGTCAGCCTCATACTCCGCAGCAGACTTGACAGCATCGAACGCGACCGACGCCGGGTCTGCCCCCTCGCGCTCCGAGCGGACCGTCGGCACGCCCACCCGCTCTCCCCACGTCTGCAGCTGGTCGGCGGCCGCGGCGCGGAACGTGTCCGCGGCGCCTAGCACGACGTCCTTGTTCTCTGCCACCAGCACGCGGGCCAGCTTGCCCACGGTGGTCGTCTTGCCGGTGCCGTTGACGCCCACCACCAGGATCACCGAGGGCCGCTCGCCCACCCTGCTGGCGGCGACGCGCCGGTCCATGCTCGGGTCGACCAGTGCCAGCAGCTCCTCGCGCAGCCACCCCTTGACGGTCTCGACGTCGGTGGCACCGTCCACCTTCACGCGGGTGCGCAGCTTGCCGACGAGCTCGTCGGTCGCCTCCACGCCGAGGTCAGCCTGGAGCAGGGTGTCCTCGACGTCCTCCCAGGACTGCTCGTCCAGCCCGCCGCTCGACAACAGCGCCAGCAGCACGTTGCCGATGGCGTTGTTGGAGCGGGACAGCCGCGCCCGCAGCCGGGCGAGGCGGCCACGGGCCGACTCAGGACGCTCCAGCGTCGGGGTCGGAGCCTCAGGCTCCAGCACATCGACGCCGCCCCCGACGTTGTCGACGTCGTCTCCGGGCGGAGTCTGCACCCCCTCGCGATCAGCTCGCTCGTCCTCCACCGTGGTCGGCGCGGTGGTCGGCGGCCGCTCGATGGTCTTGGTGCCGCCCTTGCCACCTCGGCCACGCACCAGGCCAACGATCAGCGCCAGGCCGGCCAGGGCCACCAGGGTGGCGACGGTCAGAATCTCCCACAGGCTGTCCACGGCAGCCATTCTCACAGACGGACGGTGAGGGTCTGGCCACCGCGGGGCCGCACCCCGCTGCCCAGCGCCAACGCCGCCCCGACCACCGTGAGCGCGGCGAGCAGATAGAAGGCCGTGGTGTAGCTCCCGACCAGCTCCGCCAGGAAGGCAGCACCGGCCGGCGCGGCGACCATCGCCACCGTGGCCGGCACCGTCGCGATCCCGTTGAGGGCGCCAAAGCTCCTGGTGCCCCACCGGTCACTGACGCTCGTGGCCTGCAACAACGTATAGATCCCGCGCGCCACTCCTGCCCCGACCGAGGCAGCCACCACGAGCATCAGTGGTGCGTCGAAGACGGCCAGCACCAGCACCATCACCGCCCCGAACCCCAGGACCAGGGCTGCTCGCGCAGGCGCGTCGAGCCGGCCCGAGAGCGCTGGATAGCCAAACCGCCCGAAGAGCTGACCGACGCCCACCAGCCCAAAGATGACGGCGGCCGTCTCGTGGCCCATGCCCCGTTCGGTCAGGAACGGGATCAGGTTGAGCGTGGCGCCGAAGAGCCCGAACCCGGTCAGCCCCAGCATGGCCAGCAGGAAGGCGAAGGGGCGGCTGTGGCTCGTGCGGCGGACATAGGCACGGTCGGACTCAGCGGCCTTCTCCACCGTCCGGTCATCCTCACCCGCCGCGTCGTGCGTCACCTGACCAGGCGATCTCGCCGCCCCCGGCCAGGCCGGCGTGAGCGCCAGTGCGTGCAGCGGGATCGTGACCACCGCGAGGATGACGGCCAGGGCCACGGTCGTCCCCTGCCAGCTCAGGTGCCTCAGCAGGAGTGCCGTGAGCGGTGCGAAGACGGTGCCGGCCAACCCTCCGGCGAGCGTGACCGTGGTGATCGCCGCCACCCGCGACGAGCCGCACCAGCGGGTCAGTGCCGCAAAGGCTGGCGCATAGAGGACGGCCGCCTGGGCAAGACCGACCACTGCCCACGCCATGACGAACCAGAACAGGTTGGGTGCGGCCGCAACGCCGAGGAGCGAGACGGCTCCCAGCACAGACCCCCACCCCATCACCGCGCGGGGCCCGACCCGGTCCAGGAGCCGGCCGACCCGCGGAGCCGCGACGGCAGAGGCCAGCAGCCCGACGGAGAACGCGCCGAAGGCGGTGCTGGTCGACCACCCGGTGTCGGCCGCGACGGCAGCCAGCATCACGGGATAGGCGTAGTAGAGGATGCCCCAGCCGGTCAGCTGGGTGACGCAAAGCGCTAGGACAACCCGCCGTTGCTCGGCGGGACTGATCAACCCAGGGTCAGCGACGGCCGATGGTCTGAGCCGACTTGCGGCCCAGCTGCAGCCCCTGTGCTCGAAGGTCCTCACCACGGCGCTTGGCGCCGGCCAGGATCTCCTCCCCCTCGGGCGTGAAGATCTCTCGACCGTCACGCCGAGCCTCCACCGCCACATAACCGACGACGAGTCCCCCCAGCGCCACGCATACCAGCATGGTCAACACGATCACGATCATGTCTCAACTGTGCAACGTGGCACCCGCATCGACAAATCACCATGCCGTGCAGACGCCGATTCTTTGCAAGAACGTGAGGACTCTCACGCGCACGCCGGTCAGGCGGGCACAAGATCAGCGTCCGGACCACGCCGGCGAGGAGCCAGTCGGCCTCAGGCAGGCTGCGGTTGCACGTCGCGCAGCCGTTGCGAGACCACGGTGGTGACACCATCGCCCTTCATCGCCACGCCATAGAGCGCGTCGGCAACCTCCATGGTGCGCTTCTGGTGGGTGATCACGATCAGCTGGCTGGAGTCGCGCAGCTCCTCAAAGAGGGTGATCAGGCGCCCCAGGTTGGTGTCGTCCAGTGCCGCCTCGACCTCGTCCATGATGTAGAACGGGCTGGGTCGGGCCTTGAAGATCGAGACCAGCAGGGCTACGGCTGTCAGCGACCGCTCGCCACCGGAGAGCAGCGACAGCCGTTTGATCTTCTTGCCGGGTGGCCGCGCCTCGACCTCGATGCCGGTCGTGAGCATGTCGTCGGGGTTCGTCAGCGTCAGCCGACCCTCGCCGCCGGGGAACAGCCGTGAGAAGACGCCGGCGAACTGCTCGGCCGTGTCCTCGAACGCCTCGGCAAAGACGCGCTCGACCCGCTCGTCGACGTCCTTGATGATGTCGAGCAGGTCCTGCTTGGACCGCCGCAGGTCCTCCACCTGCTCGGTGAGGAACTTGTGCCGCTCCTCCAGCGCAGCAAACTCCTCCAGCGCCAGCGGGTTGACCTTGCCCAGCGCGGAGAGCTTGCGCTCGGCGGAGCGGAGCCGCTTGTCCTGCTCCTCGCGCACGAAGGCCTTGGGTTCGGGGAGGTCGTCGGGGTCGTCGTCAGGTCCGGGGATCGCGGGGATCAGCTGGTGGGGACCGAACTCCTCGACCAGGGCCTCGGGGTCGATGCCGAGCTCCTCCACGGCGCGGGTCTGCAGCGCCTCGATCCGCAGCCGCTGCTCGGCCCGGGCCACCTCATCTCGGTGCACCGAGTCGGTCAGGTCGCGCAGCTCATCGCCCAGCGTGGCCGTCCGACCACGCGCCTCGCTGAGCCGGGCGTCGCGTTCCACGGCCTGGGCGCGGGCCTCGTCGCGCACGGTGGCGGCACGTGCGACGAGGGTCTGGACCTCGCCCAGCAGGTATGCCGAGCCCTCGGCGACGGCAGTCGCGACCCGGGCGGCGTGGGCCCGGCGTTCGCGACGCGCTGCCGCCCGCTCCCGGGCGGCGATCTCGTTGCGAGCGGCAGCTTCCAGGGACTCCGCGCGTCCCTGCAGTGCGCGGGCGCGCTCCTCCTGGGTGCGCAGCTGCAGCCGGACCTCGGTCTCCCTGGTGCGGGCGGCGGCCGCGGCAGCCGCGAGCCGGTCCCGTTCCTGGGTGCTCGGCTCCGCCTCACCCGGCTCGGCCTCGGCGTCCGAGAGTCGCTGGGCCAGCGCTACCAGCTCCACCCGGCCGCTCTCGAGGGCCTCCTCGGCGGAAGCGATCGAGGCAGTGGTCCGCTCGTGCTCGGACCGGGCGGCACGCACGGCGGCGCCCAGCTGGCCCAGCTTCTCCGCGACGGCAGCCATCCTGGCGTCGGACTCGTGCAGCTGGTCCATCGCCCGCTGGGCGATCTGGGCGTGCCCGGACAGTTGCTCCCGGGCGGTGGACAGCTGGAAGGTGGCCTGCTCACCGCGGGCGGTCGCCGCCTGCAGTGCTTCCTTGGCCTCATCGAGGGCGCTCTGGACCTCCAGCAGGCTCGGCGCGGCCGTGCTGCCTCCGCGGACCCAGCCCGCGGCATACACATCACCGTCGGTGGTCACGGCGGTGACCTCGTGGCTGGCCACCAGGTCCGCGGCGGCCCCGTCGCCGTCGACGACCGCGACCCGGTGCAGCAGCGACTCGACCGCCGGAGCGGCGGATTCGCCCACCGTGACCACGTCGCGCGCCCACACAGCACCGCTCGGCAGTGTCGGCCAGGAGCTGCGATCGTCGGCGCGGGCGGTCTGTGGCACGAGCAGAGCGGCCCGCCCCTCGTCGTTGTCGCGCAACGAGGCCAGCGCCCCGCGCGCGTGCTCAAGGGTCTCCATGACCAGACCGTCACCGGCCCACCCGAGGGCGGCGGCGATGGCCGACTCATAGCCCGCGCGCACGCTGACCAGGTCCGTCACGGTGCCCACGACCCCGCGGCCCTCAGGGGCCGCGAGCAGGGCGGCGACGCCATCCTTGCGGCGCAGGCTCAGCTCGAGGGCCTCGCACCTGGCGGTGAGGCTGGCCTTCTCGGACTCGGTCGAGCGCACCGCCTCGGTGAGCTGCTCGACCTGCTCGGCCGCGGCGACGCGGGCCGCCTCGGCCTTCTCAAAGTCGTGGTCCAGACCCTCCTCGCCCTCCTCGACGTCGAGGACGCGCCCCTCCAGTGCCGCGAACTCCTGCTCTGCGGTCGCGGCCCGGCTGGCGATCGCCTCCAGCGCCTGCCGCAACCGGCCGATCTCGGCCTCCCCCGCCTCCTGTCGGCTGCGGGCGGCGGCGACCTTGCCCGACAGTCGGGCCAGGCCCTCGCGCCGGTCGGCGGCCGCACGGGCGAGCCGAATCAAACGCTGCTGCTCCTCCTGGTGGGCCGACTCGGCGTCGCGCCGGGCCTGCTCGGCAGAGTGCAGCGCCTCGCCGACGCTGGCGACCTCCTGCTCCAGCTGCTGCTCCTGCTCGCGCAGGGCCGCGGCCTGGGAGCGGAGCTTGTCGGGGTCGCGACCTTCACCGGACCCGCCGACGGCCTCTTCCTCACTCTCGCTGGCCAGCAGGCGCACGCGCTCGCGGGCCAGGTCTGCCGTGGCTGAGGTGCGCTCGACCAGCGCCGACAGCGCATAGAACTGGTCCTGCGCGGCGTTGAGCGCCGGAGCGGCCTCCGCGGCCTCGGCCTCCAGCGCGGCCACTGCCGACTGCGCCGCCGTCAGCGACTGCTGCGCGGCGGTGCGGCGGTTGATCATGGCGGTCTCGTCGGCGAGCTCCTGCTCCAGGGTGGTGGTCAGCTGGACCAGGTCGTCGGCCAGGATGCGCAGCCGGGCGTCGCGCACGTCGGCCTGGATCGTCGCGGCCCGGCGCGCGGTCTCGGCCTGGCGCCCCAACGGGCCGAGCTGACGACGGATCTCGCTGGTCAGGTCGCCGAGGCGGGTGAGGTTGCCCTCCATCGTCTCCAGCTTGCGCAGCGCCTTCTCCTTGCGCTTGCGGTGCTTGAGGACCCCGGCCGCCTCCTCGATGAAGCCGCGCCGCTCCTCGGGCGTGGCCCGCAGCACGGCGTCGAGCTGGCCCTGACCGACAATGACGTGCATCTCGCGCCCGATGCCGGAGTCGGAGAGCAGCTCCTGGATGTCGAGCAGCCGGCACGAGGTGCCGTTGATGGCGTAGTCCGACCCGCCATTGCGGAACATGGTCCGCGAGATCGTCACCTCGCTGTAGTCGATCGGCAGCGCACCGTCGGTGTTGTCGATCGTCATCGTCACCTCGGCCCGTCCCAGCGGCGGGCGCCCCGAGGTGCCGGCAAAGATGACGTCCTCCATCTTGCCACCGCGCAGGCTCTTGGCCCCCTGCTCGCCCATCACCCAGGCCAGGGCGTCGACCACGTTGGACTTGCCGGAGCCGTTGGGTCCGACGATGCAGGTGATGCCCGGCTCCAGGCGCAGCTTGGTCGCGGAGGCGAACGACTTGAACCCCTTGAGGGTCAGGCTCTTGACATACACGCTGTGGCGGCTCCTGTGGCGATGAGACTCCCGGTCACCCTACCCGCGCACCCGCCAGGATCTGCGGACCCTGGGTGACCCAGTTCGTGCTCAGCCCGCGCTGACTACCGCTCGCGGAAGCCGGTGAGTGAGTCCACCGGCTCGTGCCACTGCACCGTGATCCCCAAGACGTGCCCCGGCCGGCTGCGCAGCGAGGTCTCCTCACCGAGCAGGTCGATGAGGGCGCGCACCGCATCATCGGGACCCTGGGCGTTCACCTCGACCCGCCCGTCCGGCAGGTTGCGCGCGTGCCCCACCAGGCCCAGCTCCAGCGCCCGCGCCCTGGTCCACCACCGGAACCCGACGCCCTGCACCCGACCGCGCACGAACACCACTGCCCTGACCACCGGCTCACTCCTTGGCTTCGACGACGTGGACGTGCCTCATCCTCGGTCGCGGCTGGCAGCGCGGACAGTAGTGCGAGGACCGGTTCATGAACGTCTCGCGCCGGATCAGCGTTCCGCAACGGTCGCACGGCTGCCCCTGCCGCCCATAGGCGTTCAGGGACCGGTCGAAGTAGCCGCTCGCGCCGTTGACGTTGACATAGAGCGCGTCAAAGCTCGTGCCGCCCTGGCCCAGCGCCTCGGTCATCACGTCCCTCGCGTGGTCGAGCACCCGCGCGAGCGTGGGCTTGGTCAGCGCCGAGGTCTCGCGCAGCCCGTGCACCCCGGCGCGCCACAGCGCCTCGTCGGCATAGATGTTGCCGATGCCGCTGACCACCCCCTGGTCGAGGAGCGCCCGTTTGATGGCCGTATGCCGACGCTTCAGGGAGCGGACCACCGCACCCTGGTCATAGGCCGGCTCGAGCGGGTCCGGTGCGATGTGCCCCACGGGCACGGGGACGCCGTGGCTGTGGTGACTCCCGGCATACGGGTCAGGGACGAGCTCGGTCAGCGCCAACCCGCCGAAGGTGCGCTGGTCGACAAAGCGCAGCTGCGGTCCGTCATCGGCGAAGTCGAAACTCGCGTGCAGGTGCTTCTCGCGGGGAGCGTCGGGGGGCTCCACCAGCAGCTGCCCGCTCATGCCGAGGTGGACGACCAGTGCGTGCGGGTCGTCGCCGGGGGCCTGGACGACCAGCCAGAGATATTTGCCACGCCGGTCTGCGACCCGGACCTCGGCGCCGGTGAGCCGCTCGGAGAGGTCAGCAGGCCCCGCCACGTGGCGGCGGGCGACCCGAGCGCCGGTCAACGTCGCGGTCTCGATGCGGCGTCCCACGACATGGTCCGCCAGACCGCGGCGGACGACCTCGACCTCGGGGAGCTCGGGCACAGCCGCTCAGTCGCTGGCGGGGTGGGCGGCGACGTCGGCGCCGGGCACGCCGGCGGTCGCGTTGGCGGTCGCGTTGGCCGCTGTCTCGGCGTCCTCTCGAGCGGTCGCGCGCTCGGTCAGCAGGGTCCAGGCGGCCTCGGCAGCCTTCTGCTCGGCGGCCTTCTTGCTGCGGCCGACGCCGGTGCCGAGGACCTCCTCCTCCACGACCGCGGTGGCCGTGAACACCTTGTCGTGGTCCGGGCCCTCCTCGACGATCTGATAGGTCGGGCTGACCGGCGCGTCGGTGGAGGCCAGCTCCTGCAGGCTCGTCTTCCAGTCCAGGGCGGCGCCCAGCGTGGCGCTCTGCTCCATCATCGGGTCGAGCAGGTGGTGCACGAAGGTGTCAGCGGCCGGCAGCCCGACGGAGATATAGATGCAGCCGATGACGGCCTCGGTGGTGTCCGCCAGGATCGAGGCCTTGTGTCGTCCGCCGGTGGACTCCTCACCGCGCCCTAGCAGCACGAAGTCGCCCAAACCGATGGTCTGGGCGACCTCCGCGAGGGCGCGGGAGTTCACCACCGCGGCCCGCAGCTTGGCCAGCTGGCCCTCGGGCAGGTCGGGGTGACGGCGATAGAGCGTGTCGGTGACGACCAGGCCCAGCACGGAGTCGCCCAGGAACTCGAGACGCTCGTTGTGGGGCAGGTTGCCGTTCTCGTAGGCGTAGGACCGGTGCGTCATGGCGCGCCGAAGCAGCGCCTCGTCGCAGGGCTGCCCGACCACCTCGGTGAGGTAGTCCTGCAGATCAGCGAGGGGACGCTGCTCGGGGGTCGCGGGGCTGGTGCCCGCGCCAGATCCTGAGCCCGACGTCATACCGACGGGCGACTCAGCCCTGGTGCTCGGTGCGCTCTGCGGCGTCGTAGTGACGACCCGCGTAGGTGCCGCAGGAGGGGCAGGCCATGTGCGGCTGCTTGAGCTCCTTGCACTGCGGGCACGTGCTCACAGCAACCGGCGTAGCCTTCCAGTTGGCGCGGCGGGAACGGGTGTTGGAGCGGGACATCTTCCGCTTCGGGACAGCCACGTCAGTTCCTCTTCTTCTCGTCGTCGGTGCCCGGGTGGGCCAGGTCGGCCAGTGCCGACCACCGTGGGTCAATCACGTCATGGTGGTGGTCCGGATCGTCAGCCAGGCGAGCTCCACACTCAGAGCACAGTCCTGGACAGTCGTCCCGGCACACCGGTTGGAACGGCAGGGCGGTCACCACTGCGTCCCGGATCATCTCCTCGAGGTCCATCAGGTCACCCTCGAGCTTGTGCACGTCGTCCTCGTCCTCGTCGCCCGCCACCTGCTGGTGGTGGGCAGCGCGATCGGAGTATGCGAACAGTTCCTGGAAGGTGACGTCGACACGCTTGTCCACGTCGTCCAGGCACCGCACGCACTCGCCGGTCGCCGTCGCCCGGACCGATCCAGTGGCCAGGACACCCTCCATCACGGACTCCATGCGCAGATCAACCTCGACCGGGTCCCCGGCCTTGATCGCGATGACGTCCGTGCCGAGCCGGTCCGGAGCCGTCACGACCCGCGAGGTCTCCTTCATGGCGCCCGCCCGGCGGACGAGCTCCCGGGTGTCAAAAACCCAGGGGCTCGCGGCGTCCTGCGTTGCCATGTCGTCCCTCGTGTGTCGTGTGGATCGATCTGGCCCAGACGGGACACAGACCGACGCACAAGATTAGCCGAGGGGCCCGTGGCCCAACAAATCGGCAGCCCAGCAGCGCCTGCCCAGTAGGTTGGCTCCATGAGTCGCTGCCTGTGCCCCGGATCCTACGACCCAGTCACCAACGGCCACCTGGACATCATCACCCGCGCCGCCGAGCTGTATGACGAGGTGGTGGTCGGCGTGCTCCACAACCCGGCCAAGACGGGCCGCTTCCCGGTCGAGCAGCGGATCGAGTTCATCACCGAGGCGATCCCGGAGGGGCTGCCCGTGCGAGTGGAGGCCTTTGGCGGGCAGCTGCTGGTCGACATCGCCCGCCAGCTGGAGGCCCGGGCGATCGTCAAGGGGCTGCGCGGTGGCACCGACTTCGCCTATGAGCTGCCGATGGCGCTGATGAACCGGCACCTGACCGGCATCGAGACCGTCTTCCTGCCCGGCGACCCGGCCCTCGAGCACGTGTCCAGCTCTCTGGTCACCGAGGTCGCGACGTATGGCGGGGACGTCACCGGCCTCGTCCCCGAGCACGTGCGCGAGGCCCTCGAGGCCCGGCGCTCCCGGTGAGGTCGATGGCGCCCCCGCCCATCACCGCGGTCCTGTTCGACTTCCACCAGACGCTGGTCTGTGGGGGCGACGCCTCCGGCTGGCTGCAGGACGGGTGGAGGCGGGCGGGCCGAGGGGACGACCCGGTGGGAGCGCTCGGCGACGATGCGGCGGCGGATCTGAGCGACTTCCTCGACCGGATCTGGGAGCACGCGTCCGTGATCGACCCCGCGAGCGCCCGTGACGAGAGCCCGGAGCAGCACCGGGCGGTCTTCCTGGAGACCGTGGCCGGCTGCCCGGGAGTCGATCGGGACCTGGCCGAGGCGCTGTATCTCGGGATGCCAGACCGCTGGGACTCCTTCGACGACACGGTGCCCGTGCTGGACGAACTGCGGGCACGCGGGGTGCGCACGGCGATCGTCTCCAACGTCGGCTTCGACCTGCGCCCCGTCATCGAGCGCAACCACATCGTGGTCGACGCGCTCGTGCTGTCCTATGAGGTCGGCAGCGTGAAGCCGGATGCCGGGATCTTCACCTACGCCCTCGACCTGCTCGAGGTCGAGGCCGCCCAGACGCTCATGGTGGGTGACAGCTGGCGGGATGACTCCGGGGCTGCGGCCCTCGGCATCCGCACGCTGCTGCTCCCGCGCACCGACGGCCCGGTCCACGGCCTGGAGTCGGTGCTCCGCCTCGTCGGTCCCTGAGCTCGGGCTGTCGCGACGAGCCCCAGTCACGCAGCAGCCGGCGCTCACGCGGAGTCGGAGCTCGGCTCGGCCAGGTGGACCGTCGTCTCGCCGTAGGTGCGCGACTCCAGGCTCACCAGTCCCTCGGGCCAGGCCGGGTCGGGTGACCGCGCGGAGCGTTCCAGCACCACGAGGGCATCCGGGGCGAGCCAGCCGTGGTCGACCAGCCCGGCCAGGACGCGTGCAATCTCAGGCTCGCCCAGCGGATAGGGCGGGTCGATCAGGACCAAATCAAACTCCTCGCCGGCCGGGCCGCGCTCCAGGGCTCGCTCGACCAGGTCGCCGCGGACCGTCGTCTGCGAGCCCACGCCGAGCTCGTCAGCATTGGCGGTGATGAGCGCGGTCGCGCGTCGGTCCGACTCGACCAGGACCGCGCGGGTCGCGCCGCGGCTCAGGGCCTCGAACGCGAGCGCGCCGGACCCGGCATAGAGGTCGAGCACCCGAGTGTCGGTCAGGTCCATCAGGCTCTCGACCCGGGAGAACAACGCCTCCCGGACGCGGTCGGTCGTCGGGCGCGTCCCAGCACCCTTGGGCGCACGCAGCCGCCGACCGCCCAGACGCCCGGCGATCAGGCGGGTCACCCGCGCTCCAGGAACGCTGCCCGCTCGGCGTCCATCCGGTCCAGCTCGGCCCGCAGCTCGGGGTGCCCCTCCAGGTCCGGGTCCTGCCCCACGATCTGCCACGCGTCCTCGTGCGCGGTCACGATGAGGTCCTCGTCCCGGCTGAGCCGCAACAGCCGGATGCCACTGCGCCGACCGGACTGCGAGGCCCCCAGCACGTCACCCTCGCGGCGCTGGGCCAGGTCGAGCCGCGCCAGCTGGAACCCGTCAGTCGTGGCCGCCACCGCGTCGAGCCGCTCCAGTGACAGGCTCTCGGCCGACTGGCACATCAGCAGGCACAGCCCGGGCTTGCTGCCACGACCGATGCGACCGCGCAGCTGATGGAGCTGGGAGATGCCGAAGCGGTCGGCGTCGATCACCACCATCTGCGTCGCGTTGGGCACGTCCACGCCGACCTCGATGACGGTGGTGGCGACCAGCACGTCGATCTCTCCCGAGCTGAAGGACTGCATCACGGCATCCTTCTCCTCGGGCGACTGACGACCGTGGAGTATGCCGATGCGCAGGTCAGCCGTCGCCGGCAGCTCCCGCAGGGCGCGCTGCACCTGGAGCACCCCGTGCAGCTCGGCCCGACCGGACTTCTCCTCCTCGTCCGCGTCAGCCTCCCAGGTCAGCGTCTCGTCGTCGAAGAGGTCATCGCCACCGGGCGTGCTGCTCGGAAACGTGCTCCTCGGAGACGCGCTTGTGGAGGTCGTGTCGCCCGTGGACGTCCCAGGGGCCGGCCCGCCCCCCTCCTGCCGCCGCATGATCGGCCCACCCGGACCGATGGTGGTGCCTTCGGGCAGATCGGGGTCGTCCGGTTGACCGATGCGGGGACACACGACATACACCTGCCCGCCGCGAGAAACCTCCTCGGCGACCCGCGACCACGTGCGCTCCACCCAGTTGGGCTGGTGACCGCGGACCACGTGCGTAGTGATCGGCTGGCGCCCGCTCGGCACCTCGCTGAGGGTGGAGGTCTCCATGTCGCCGAAGACGGTCATCGCCACGGTGCGCGGGATCGGGGTCGCGGTCATCACGAGGGTGTGGGGCGTGTGGCCGTCGGCCTTGGTGCGGAGGGCGTCCCGCTGCTCCACCCCGAAGCGGTGCTGCTCGTCCACGACGACCAGTCCCAGCTCGGCGAACTGAACGTGGTCCTGGATCAGGGCGTGCGTGCCCACCACGATGCCGGCCTCACCACTGGCCGCCATCAGCAGGTTGGCCCGCCGCTCCGCGGCCGACTGGCTGCCGGTGAGGAAGGCGATCCTGGTCCCGTCTGCGGCCCCTCCAAGAAGGCCCGCCTCTGCTAGCGGCCCGAGCAGTGCGGTGATCGAGCGCTGGTGCTGGGCGGCGAGGACCTCCGTGGGAGCCAGCAGCGCGGCCTGTCCTCCCGCGTCGATCACGGTGAGCATGGCCAGCAGCGCGACGACGGTCTTGCCGGACCCCACCTCGCCCTGCAGGAGCCGGTTCATCGGCACCGTGCGCTGGAGGTCCTGCCTGATCTCGGTCAGCACCTGCTCCTGGCCGTCCGTGAGCTGGAAGGGCAGCCGCTCCCGGAACTGCTCAGCCACTCCCCCCGTCACCGGTGTGCGAGGGACGGCCGGGACCGCGTTGGAGGAGTGGCGCAGCCGGGCCAGGGCGGCCTGGAGCACGAAGGCCTCCTGGAACTTCATCCGCCACCGGCCCTTGCGCTCGTCCTGGACGCTGCGGGGCTGGTGGAGCATCGCATAAGCCCGGTCCAGCGGAGGCAGTCCATGCTTGGCCCTGACGCCGACCGGGATCGGGTCAGGCACCGGCTCCAGCGCGTGCAGGACCAGGTCGACCGCCCGGGCGACCTTCATCGAGTTCATCCCGGGCACCGGCGCATAGACCGGGATCGGACCTTCGTCGAAGGCGCCGGGGGTGTGGCCTCCCCGTTTGACCGCCTCGTATTCCGGGTGGGTCAGCTGCATCCGCCCGCCGCGCGAGTCCTCGTAGTAGCTGATGGTCCCCGCTGCGAGCACCAGCCGGCCGGGGACGAGCGCGTCCTGGTGGCCCCAGGCGGAGAAGAAGGTCAGCTCCAGCTCGTGCCCGTCGCCGTCCTCGATCGTGGCGATCAGCATGCTGCCGCGCCGCGTCTTCATCTTGCGGGTGACGGCGGTCTTCACGAAGGCCAGGACCACGACATACTCCCCGATCTGCAGGGACGAGAAGTCGGTGGGTCGGGTGGGGTCGAGATAGCGCCGCGGCCAGAACTCCAGCAGGTCCCGGACGGTGATGATCTCGCGCTTGGCCAGGTTGGTGGCGGCCCTGGCGATGATCGTGCGCAGCGTGGTGTCCAGCGTCGTCACCCGCTCACCCCCTGACGACCCAGCATCACTCTGCCCCCAACAGCCACGCATAGGCAGGTTGTCCACCGTCGAGCCAGACCACCTCAAGATCGGAGTGAGCCGCCTCGATCGCCGACACGGCCTGCTCCATGTCGTCGCGCCGCTCGTCGTCCACGTCTGCGCCGGCGACGAGGGTGAGCAGCTCGGTGTGGTCGGTGACCAGGCGCGCCAGGAGCCTGGTGGCAGCCCGCGTGGGCTCGTCGTCCACGATGACGATCTGCCCGTCCAGCAGGCCGAGCCATTGCCCCACTGCGACGGGCCCGGCTCCGGTCTGGGCGTCGCGCGAGGCCACCGTCAGCTCGGCGTGCAGCGTGCCCTCCGCCGCCTCGCGCATCGCCTCGAGGGCGTCGCCGAACGAGGCGTCCGGATCGAGGACCGCGAGCGCGGACACGCCCTGGACCGCGGCGCGGCTGGTCACGACCTCCACGACCAGCCCCTCCTCCCGGGCGGCGCTGGCGGCCGCCTGGGCGGCCATCAGGGTGTCCCCGTCGTTGGGCAGCACGATGACTGCCTCGGCGTGCGCGGCCCAGATGGCGTTGAGCAGCTGTCCCGTCGAGGCCCGGGCTCCCGGGGCTGACCGCACCACGGTCGCCCCGGTCTGCTCGAAGAGGGTGAGGAGGCCGTCGCCCCCCGCGCAGGCGACGACGCCGACAGCCGCCCGGGGCACCTCGGAGCGGGAGGTGGCCCGCGCGACGGTGCGGACGAGCTCCTCGGTGCGGATCTGGTCGACGTGGCCTGCCATGGTGCCGGCCTCGATCGCGACCTGGGGTTCGTCACAGTGCACGTGGACCCGCCAGGTGTCCGGACCGCCGACCACCAGGACCGAGTGGCCGATCTGCTCCAGGTGGGCTCGCAGGTGGGCCGACCTCACCACGTCTGACTCGCTCAGCAAGAACATCACCTCGTAGGCGCCCTCGCCGTCGTCGTCGCAGTCGATCGCCGTGACGACGGCGCCGGAGCGCAACCACGGGGCGTCGGCCACGTCGTCCCCGATCCGACCGTCCGTGAGCACGCGCTGCAGTGACTCGAGCACGATGACCAGCCCGGCACCGCCGGCATCCACCACTCCTGCCCGCGCGAGGGCAGGCAGCTGGCTCGGCGTGCGCTCGAGCGCCGTGCGGGCGGCCGCAACGGCGGCCGCACTGACCTCGGCGGCGGTGGACGCCGGCTCATCTCCCGGGCCGCCCTCCAGCGCCACCCGGGCTGCTGTGGCCGCCGCCCGGGACACCGACAGGATGGTGCCCTCGATAGGTGAGGAGACCCCGGCCCAGGCGAAGTGGTCCGCCCGGACGAAGGCGTCCGCGAGCAGTTCCGGGCTGATCTCCTCGATCGGCGACTGCGCCTCCTGGGCGGCCTCGTGCAGTCCCCGGGCCAGCTGGCTCAGGATCACGCCAGAGTTGCCGCGCGCAGACAGCAGCATGCCGCGTGCGAGCAGTGCGAGCCCCTCGGTCAGGTCGATCGGCGCCCCGTCGATGCCCTGGTGGCCGCGCAGGACGTCGAGGGCACCGTCGAAGGTCAGGAACATGTTGGTGCCCGTGTCACCGTCGGGCACCGGGAAGACGTTGAGCGCATCGATCTGCTCGCGCGCCTCCGCCAGGCCCGCCCTGGCCGTCAACGCCCAGCGACGGGCGGCAACCAGGTCCAGTGGGACCTCTGCTGGGCTGCTCACGTGCCTCTCCTGCCTCGGGTCTCGGGTGCACAGGCACAGTAGCGCCCGGATGGGACAGTGCTCTGCACGTGCGACTGTCAGGGGCCGGTGCCACGGTGGAGGCATGAGCAGCCACCGACAACAGAAGAACACGCCGGACGAGGCACCCGACTCGACTGAACCCTACGACCCGGAGCAGGACCCGGACGCCGACCCGGAGATGCTGACCTCGCAACACCCCGCTCTGACGGGTGAGAACGAGCGCGATCCCGCCGAAGGCCCTGACGATGAGTCCACCACAGGCGAGTGAGCCCTGGGTCTGCGTCGTCGCGCCCACGTCGGTCCTGATGGTGGAGATCGAGAACGCCACGGGCTCCGACGAAGCAGGCCCATCTCACGCTGAGATCCACGTGCACCCGGGAGGTCAGGGTCTGTGGGTCGCGTCGATGGCCAGGTCCCTGGATGCGCGGGTGAGCGTGTGCGGACCCTTCGGCGGAGAGACCGGCGCGATCCTGCGGCAGCTCGCCGAGACGGACGGGCTGGACGTCACCGCCGTCGAGTATGCCGAGGGCAGCGCGGCCCGCGTCCACGACCGCCGCAGCGGGGAGCGCAAGGAGGTCGCGAGCATGCCGGCCCAGGCACTGCGCCGGCACGAGACGGACGAGTTCTTCGGCGCCGCGCTGGTGACCGGCACGGAGGCTGATGTGTGCGTGATCACCGGTGCTCAACCAGCCGACGTGCTGGGTGCCGACTTCTTTGCCCGCCTGACGCACGACCTGCTCGTCGGAGGGGCCCTGGTGGTGGCCGACCTCTCCGCCGAGGCAGCGGTGCAGGTCGCGGCGCAAGGCCCGACGCTGCTGAAGATGAGTCACCTCGAGGTCATCGCCGCCGGCTTGGCCGACGAGGAGACAGTGGACAGCCTGCACTGGGCGGCTCGGGACCTCGTCGCGCAGGGAGTGGGGACGATGGTGGTCTCGCGAGCGGACGAACCGACGCTGGTGGTCGACCCCGAAGGATCCTGGCTGGTGCACACACCCGCGTTGTCGACAGTGGACCACCGCGGGGCCGGTGACTCGATGACCGCCGCGATCGCGGTCGGTCTCGGCCGCGGCATGCCGGTGCTCGAGGCGGTGCGACTGGGGGCGGCCGCCGGCACTCTCAACGTCACCCGCCGCGGGCTGGGCACGGGAGGACGCGCCCAGATTGAGCGGTTTGCGACACGGGTCATGATCGAGGAGCTGGACTGATGCGAGTGCTGGTGACCAACGACGACGGGATCGACTCCCCTGGGCTGGCCGTCCTGGCCAACGTGGCCCACGCTGCGGGCCACGAGGTGGTGGTGGCGGCTCCCTCCCATGAGTACTCCGGTGCCTCGGCCTCGCTCATCGGGCACCAGAGCGACGGCAGGCTGGAGCTGACGACCGGGCGTCCACCGGGTCTGGCCGAAGGCGTTCGCTCCTTCGGCGTCCGGGCCGCGCCCGCGCTCATCGTCTTTGCCGCGAGCTACTCCGCCTTCGGCGACCGGCCGGACCTGGTGCTGTCCGGAGCCAACCTGGGCGCCAACACGGGGCACGCGACGCTCCACTCGGGCACCGTGGGCGCCGCCCTGTCGGCGGCCACCCAGGGCATCCCGGCACTGGCCGCGTCGGTCGCCTCGGCAGACCCACAGCACTGGGACACCGTGACGGACGTATGCCGAGTGGCGCTGGACTGGGTAGTGCGCCACTCCCCCGAGGGCCGGGTCCTCAACATCAACGTGCCGGACATCCCACCGGATCAGCTGCGCGGGCTGCGCAAGGCGCGGTTGGCCGCTTTCGGCGCCGTGCAGGCGACGGTCAAGGAGCGCGGGGAGGGGTGGGTCCACCTGGCCTATGAGGAGCTCGATGCCAAGCACGAGCCCGACACGGACGCCTACCTGCTCATGCACGGGTGGGCCACCTCGTCACTGTTGCGCACGCCGATGCACGACGTGGCAGACCCGGCACCCCCGGAGTTCACCACGGACGCTGCCGATCGGGAGGAGCACGAGGTCGCCGTCAGCCGGGGCCGGACCATGTCCACCGGGACGGGGTGACCGTGGCGACGGGACCGACACGGGACCGTTGGCGCACCGGGCGCCTGGCCGAGGCAGCCGGCCGAGGTTGCGGTTTGGTGCCCTGCCTCGCCGTCGGCTACGCTAGGCCGGTTCCCCGACGGAGTTGATGGTCGCCTGCGCGCCCACGGCTGCTCGGGGCGCCCACCGATCCACTATTCGACCTCAGGAGACACCGTGGCTGCCACTTGCGACGTCTGCGGCAAGGGACCGAGCTTCGGTCACAGCATCTCGCACTCCCACCGCCGCACCAAGCGTCGTTGGAACCCGAACATCCAGCGCGTCCGGGCCCTCGTCGGCCCCAAGGGCGTGACCCCCAAGCGCGTCAACGTGTGCACCTCCTGCCTCAAGGCCGGCAAGGTCGTCACCCGCTGACACCACGCGGTCCCCGCGACCGCACCCGACAGGCCGGACTCCCTCGTGGAGGTCGGCCTTTGTCATGCTCAACGCGGACCCCTCCTCGCAGCGGCGGTCAGCCGCCGAAGTGGTCCCATCCGCCACCCGTCGCGCGCTCACCGCGCCACCACACCCCCGGTCCAGCGGCCCCTGTCTCGGCGATGGTCCCCACCACTGTCCATCCCCTCGGCGCCTCGCCGGCAGGAAACGCGGCCAGCAACGAGTGCTCCTCACCACCGGAGAGCACGCAGTCCAGCGCCGTGCGGGCACCCAGCACCGGCTCATAGACCCCGGCCGACCCGGCCAGCACCTCCTCGTCCAGGTCGACGCGCACGCTGCTGGCGGTGGCGATGCGCCCCGCGTCACGCACCAGGCCATCCGAGACGTCGAGCATGGCCAGAGCACCGGAGTCTGCCGCCCGCGGTCCCTGCGACAGGTCCGGGTCAGGGCGACAGTGATAGGCCACCCACCCGGCTGCCACCTCGGCATACTCCTGCGGTGGCCACCAGTCGGCGTCGCTGCGCCGCAGCACCTCCAGACCGGCTGCCGACCGCCCGAGAGACCCCGAGACGGCCAGGTCCGCACCCGGCGCGGCACCCGAGCGCAGCACCGCGCGACCACCTGGCAGCTCGCCCAGCGCCGTCACGGACACCGCTACGGCGCCGTCGGAGGAGGAGAGGTCGCCACCGATCACCGGCACGCCCGTGGCCGCCGAGACCTCCGCGATGCCGCCCGTCAGCTCGCGGGCCCACCGCGCCGGCAGCGTGCCCGGCGCGATCAGCGTGACGAGCAACCCCGTGCCCACCCCGCCCATTGCCGCCAGGTCGGCGAGGTTCTGCACCACCACCTTGGCGCCCACGTCGCGTGCCGAGGACCACTCGTCGAGCCAGTCCCGCCCCCGAACCATTGCGTCTGTGGTGGCCAGCACCGGTCCGGACGTCGCGAGCAGCGCGGTGTCGTCCCCCGGCCCCACCAGGACCCGCTCGGTGGTGGTCAGGGCAGCAAAGATGTCGCCGAGGATCCCCGCCTCCCCCAGCTCCCCGAGCGTCACCGCATCGCCTGGTCCTGCCTCGCCGGCCACCGACATCGTCGGGCCTCCTCCCACATCGTGTGCCTGCACGGTAGCGTCAGGGCCAATTCAGTGTGGGAGCCCCCACGCACACGGACACCGGAGGCGACATGGTCCAGGCATACATCCTCATCCAGACCGAGGTCGGCAAGTCCGGCATCGTCTCGCAGACGGTCAGCGATCTCGCCGGGGTCGTCGCTGCCGAGGACGTGACCGGCCCCTACGACGTCATCGCCCGCGTTGAGGCGGCCAGCGTCGATGAGCTCGGGCGAGTGGTGATCTCGCGGATCCAGGAGGTCCCGCACATCACCCGGACCACGACGTGCACGGTGGTCCACCTCTGACCGCGCCCGCCACGGCCCGCCCGTCCCCAGACCTTCGCCGGTTTCGACTGCGTGCATCGTTCATCCGGCTGGTCCAACTGCATGCATCGTTCACACGAGACGTCGACGCGAGCGTGAAGGATCCATGCAGTTGCACGCCAAAGAGTCGGGGCTCGAGGTTCACGCTCGTCGCGCGCCTCGGCATCCTCGCTGCTGTTGCGCTGCCCCTGGCCGCCTGCACGTCGGCGGTCAAGGTCGCGCCGTTCGAGGGTGCCGAGACGGAGGCCTGCCACGCCGTCGGGGCACGCTGGCCGAGCCAGGTGGGCCCAGCACAGTGGCGCGAGACCGCGGTCGAGTCGGTGACGGTGGCGGCGTGGGGCGACCCCGCTATCATCGCCCGCTGCGGGGCCGTGCCGCCCGGGCCGACGACGTTGCCGTGCCTGGACATCGGCGGGGTCGACTGGATCATGGACGAGCTCGATGACGGCTACGTGTTCACCACCTACGGCCGCAGCCCCGCGATCGAGGTGCTGGTGCCCGACGCCTACGAGACGGCGCCCCTGTTGCTGCCGGCGTTCGCCGCCGCTGCCGAGACGATCGAGCAGGGTCCCAACCGCTGTTCGTGAGTATGCCGCGCGGCCGGGAGCCTTGCCCAGCCCGGGCCATGTCTCAGCGCAGGCCGGTGCGACGCTCGAGCGCCAGGGAGATCAGCTCATCGATGAGCTCGGGATAGCTGACCCCGGAGGCGGCCCAGACCTGGGGATACATCGAGAACGGTGTGAAGCCGGGCATCGTGTTGATCTCGTTGAGGAGCACCTCGCCCGACTCGGTGAGGAAGCAGTCGACCCGCGAGATGCCCTCGCACCCGGCGGCCTCGAACGCGACGGCAGCGATGCGCTGGATCTCGTCGCGGACCGTGTCCGGCACGTCGGCCGGGCAGGAGAGGGCGACGTTGGCCTCGTCGAGATATTTTGCCTCGAAGTCATAGAAGTGGTGCGCCCCGGAGACGACGATCTCGCCGATCTCGCTGACCCGCGGACCATCGGTGCCGTGACCGCCGAGGACGCCGCACTCCAGCTCGCGCCCGACGATGCCGGCCTCGATGACCACCTTGGGGTCGTGCGCCCGCGCTGTCTCCACCGCCGCCTCGAGGTCCGCCGGGTCGGCGACCTTGGTGATGCCGACGGAGGACCCGGCCCGAGCCGGCTTGACGAAGACCGGGAACGACAGGGCGTGGGCCGCGTCCAGCGCAGCTGCCTTGTCACGCCGCCACTGCAGGTCGGTGATCACGGTGTAGGGACCGACGGGCAGGCCGGCATTGGCGAACAGCACCTTCATGATGTGCTTGTCCATCATTGCGGCGGAGGCGAGGACGCCGCAGCCGACATACCTGATGTCGGCCAGCTCCAGCAGCCCCTGGATCGTGCCGTCCTCGCCGAACGGACCATGCAGCAGGGGGAAGACCACGTCGACCTCGGCCAGGGCCTGTGGGACCTGGCCGGGCGGGGTGACCGTGACCGTGTTGCTCCCGGTGCCCAGCGGCAGCACCACGGTGTTGCCGGTGTCGGGGACCTCGGGCAGGCGCCCGGCGGTGATCTCCAGCGCAGCCGGGTCGTCGGCAACCTGCACCCACTGACCCTCGCGGGTGATGCCGATCGGCACCACGTCATAGCGGTCGCGGTCGATCGCGCGCAGCACGCTGGCCGCGGTGGCGCACGAGATGGCGTGCTCGGCGGAGCGACCGCCGAAGACCAGGGCGACGGTAGTGCGACCGGACTCGGACTGGGGTGCGGGCTGTTCTTCCATCGCCGGTGAGCCTAGCCGGTGCGCCCGCCCCGCCCTCGTCGCCACGCCTCACCTCCCGCCCTCGGAAGTCCGCTCAGTGACGCTCGTGCTTGTGCGGGCGGGCCATCAGCTCGTCACCGAGCTGACGCACGTCCATCCGACTCTCGACCACCGCAGTGACCCCAGCACAGATCGGCATGTCGACCCCGTGCGTTGCGGCCAGCTCGACGATCGGACCGCACGACTTCACGCCCTCGGCCGTCTGCAGGGTGATCGCGACGACCTCCTCGACCGACAGCCCGCGCCCGAGGTTGACGCCGAAGGAGTGGTTGCGCGACAGCGGGGACATGCAGGTGGCAATCAGGTCGCCCACGCCCGCCAGGCCCATCAGGGTTGCGGGGTCGGCGCCGAGGGCAGCCCCGAGCCGCGCGGTCTCGGCCAGCCCACGGGTGATGATCGTGGACTTGGTGTTGTCGCCATAGCCCATCCCCTCGGCCATGCCGACCGCCAGCGCGATGACGTTCTTGACCGCGCCACCGAGCTCAGCCCCAACCACATCGGTCTGGGTGTAGGGCCGGAAGTATGCCGTGGCGCACGCCTGCGCCACCTGCTCGGCCGTGCGGATGGCGCTGCAGGCCACCACGGCCGCAGCCGGTTGCCGGACCGCGATCTCCTTGGACAGGTTGGGACCGGACAGGACCACGACGCGATCGGCCTCAACGCCCCCGGCCTCCTGGATCACCTGGCTCATCCGCAGCCCGGTGCCGAGCTCGATCCCCTTCATCAGCGACACCACCGGGGCGCCGGTGGGCAGGTGCGCGCCCCACTCACCCAGGTTGGCCCGCAGGGACTGGGACGGGATCGCGAGCACCACGAGGTCGGCGCCGTCGGCCGCCGAGGCCGGGTCGTGGGTGGCGCTCACGCTGTCGGGCAGCACCAGGTCGGGCAGGTAGCCGGCATTGACGTGGGTCTCGTTGATGGCGTCGGCGACCTCGCGCCGGCGCGCGTGCAGCACCACGGAGCAGCCTGCATCGGCCAGCACCGAGGCGAACGCGGTCCCCCAGGAGCCACTTCCGAAGACGGCGGCGCGGGTCATGCGTCCTTCTTCCAGACGAACGGGGTGGCCGGCGGTTCCTCGCCACGGATGTCGGCCAGCAGACCGGTGAGAGCGGTCATGACCCGGTCCGTGGCCTCGGTGGCTGCCTGCGCGTCCGTGCGTCCGGCCAGGTCCGAGAGGTCGACGGCAGGGCCGGCCTTGACGTGCATCACGTGCCGCGAGAACAGCCCGGTGGGGCGGCGCGCATAGGGCGCGAGCAGCCGCTGGACCCCCCACTGCGCGACCGGGATCACCGGCGCCCCCGTCATCAGCGCCAGCCGCCCCACCCCGTTCTTGGCCTTCATCGGCCAGAGTCCGGGGTCACGGCTCAGCGTTCCCTCCGGCATGATCACGACGCAGTCGCCGCCCTCGACCGCCTCGGCAGCCGCGCCCAGTGCCGCCGAGGCGTCGCGCGTGCCCCGGTGGACCGGAACCTGACCCAGCATGTGCAGCGCCTTGCCCAGTGCGGGCACGTCGAAGAGGCCGGCCTTGGCCAGGAACTTCGGGACGTGCCCGTGGTTGACCAGGAAGTGGGCCACCATGAAGGGGTCGATCTCAGAGATGTGGTTGCCGGCGACGATGAACCCACCAGACTGCGGCAGATGCTCACCGCCGCTCCAGTCCTGCCGGGTCACGCGGGTCAGGAGTGGGCGGACCGTGGCGATCACCCCGCGATAGAGCAACGGGGCCTTGGTGCGGAGCGGCTGCGGTTTCACGCGCCCATCCTGTCATCCCGGGGCCCTGCTCACCTGGTGCAGCCGATCGGCATACTGACTCTCGTGACCCCCTCTCTGCGTTGGCGCCTGGTCGTGCCCGTCAAGGAGGCGCACCTGGCCAAGACCCGCCTGGTCACGCCGTCGCAGCTGTCCCGCCCGGGACTGGCCCGCGCCATGGCGCTGGACACCCTGGAGTCCGTATGCCGTGCGCTCACCCCTGGAGACGTCATCACGGTGACCTCGGACGAGGTGGTGCGACACGCGGCTGACTCCATGGGAGCAGTGGTCGTGGCTGACCCTGGGGGTGGGCTCAACCCCGCGGTGCAGGCGGGGATCGGTGAAGCCGTCCGGGGGGCGACGCCGCGATCCGGCACGGCCGACCTCGGGGTCGCCGTGCTGCTCGGCGACCTGCCCGCGCTGCGGCCCGGCGACCTGCTGGCCGCGCTCGCGGAGTGCGCCCGTCACGACCGGGCCGTCGTGCCTGACCTAATGGGCACCGGCACGGTGCTGTTGACGGGGACGCGCGGCGCGCTGCCCGAG
Organism: Ornithinimicrobium cryptoxanthini; assembly: GCF_023923205.1. Classification (NCBI taxonomy): domain Bacteria; kingdom Bacillati; phylum Actinomycetota; class Actinomycetes; order Micrococcales; family Ornithinimicrobiaceae; genus Ornithinimicrobium; species Ornithinimicrobium cryptoxanthini. The sequence goes on from NZ_CP099490.1 coordinate 2,457,771, forward strand.
CCGCACTTTGGAGAAGGGTCGGCGCACCGGCACGCCGAGCTGGCCACCGTGCTCACCCCCGACCTGCCGCGACTGCGCCAGGACGTGGACGATCGTGCCGGGCTGGCCGCCGCGACCGCTCTGGGCCTGGGGCCGCGCACCACCTCGTTCCTGGCCCAGGACCAGGACCGGCGGGCTGCGTCGAGCGCCATCGAGAAGAGCTAGCTCAGAACTGGCCCCACTAGGGTGAGATCCATGCAGGCAACGGTGCACACGTTCGACCCGGCGACCACAGCTGGGAGCGTCATCCTCGACACCGGCAAGGTCGTCCCGTTCGAGGCCGACGTCTTTGGCCACAGCGGCCTGCGGCACCTGCGGGTCGGGCAGCGGTTGAGCATCGAGGTCTCCAGCGACCCGGAGGGTCCGGACTCCCAGGTGACCCGTCTGTGGATCGTCGGCATCGGCGCTGACGAGGCGATCCACTAACGACGATCCCCATCGCTCGCGGTTGCGTGAATCCGCCTGTCCCGTAGTGTGAATCGGGTCCTCTTGTCCAGTGACGGAACGGAGCGCCCGGTGAACAAGGCAGACCTGATCAATCACCTGAGCACGCAGTTGGGGGGTCGACGAGCGGCCACAGTTGCGGTGGAGGCTGTGGTCGACGTGGTGATCCGTGAGGTGGCAGCAGGAGGCAGCGTGGGGATCACCGGCTTCGGCACTTTCGAGCGCGCCGAACGTGCTCCGCGGACCGGCCGCAACCCGCGCACCGGTGACCTGGTGCCGATCGCCGGGACGAGCACCCCGCGGTTCCGCCCGGGGACGCACTTCAAGGCGATGGTCGCCGAGCCGGACCTGCTCCCTGCCGAGGGCATGGCCGGTGGTCGCGCCCCGGCGGGCAGCGCGACTGGCCGAGCCACGGCCGCCGCACACCAGAGCCGGGCCAGCTCGAGCACCTCCGCCAAGAGCAGCAGCAAGGACAAGTCGGCCAAGACCAGGACGGCCAGGGGCACGTCGTCTAAGTCCGCCACATCGGCGAAGGCAGACGGTGTGAAGGCCAGCAAGAAGGACACGTCCAAAAAGGTCGTCACGAAAAAGTCGGGCACAAAGGCGGACGACAAGAAGAGCGACAAGAAGAAGAGCGGGAAGAAGAAGTCCGGCAAGAAGAAGTAGCCGCCCCAGGCTCATAGACGCAGAACGGCCCCTCACCGCAAGGGTGAGGGGCCGTTCCCACGAGTAGCCCCGACGGGATTCGAACCCGCGCTACCGCCTTGAGAGGGCGACGTGCTAGGCCGCTACACAACGGGGCCCTAGCTGATGCTGACAGGCGAGCCCGACAGCGGGTGGAAGTTTACCGCACAGCGGTGGAACTTCCGAATTGGACTGTGCCACAGGGGCATTGACCAAGCTGGGGTACCAGGACTCGAACCTAGAATGACGGTACCAGAAACCGTAGTGTTGCCAATTACACCATACCCCAATGGGGTATCACCGCGGCTGTGGCCCGAAGACCTCATGCACCGGTGAACCGAGGACCGATACTACCGGCCGGCCCCGCCACTCCCAAATCGGTCTGGTGGACGCCGGCTGCGGACAACGACGCCGACCCCGTCGACACCGGACCCGTCGGTCACAGGGAGTCGCGCAGGCGCCGCAGGCGGGCCACCGTCGAGGTCTTGCCGAGGATCTCCATCGACTCGAACAGCGGAGGGGAGATCCGCTGGCCGGACACGGCGGTGCGCAGCGGCCCGAAGGCGAACTTCGGCTTGATGCCCAACCCGTCGACGAGGGCCGCGCGCAGCGCCTGCTCGATCCGCTCGTGGTTCCAGTCCGGCTGAGCGCCGAGCGTGTCGGGGATGGTTCCGTCGATCGGCTCCAGCGCCGCCAGTGCGGCCTCGAGCACCGCACCGGCGTCCTCCTTGAGCTGGCCACGGGCGTCATCGGCGATCGGCAGCTCGGCATCGGCCGTGTAAAACGGCGCGACCAGGGGCACGGCGTCGGTCAGCGTGGTGATGCGGGTCTGCACCAGGGCAGCGATCTCCTTCAGGCGGCCCAGCTCGGGCAGGCTCGGCTGGTCGGAGAGCACGCCAGCGGTCTGCAGATAGGGCAGCAGCCGGCTGGCGACCTCGCCGGCCTCGAGCTGGCGCAGGTAGTGACCGTTGAGCCAGTTGAGCTTGTCCAGGTTGAAGACCGGCCCGACGGTGTTGACCTTGGACCAGTCGAAGTCCCGGCTGAACTCCTCGAAGGTGAAGATCTCGCGCTCGGTCCCGTCCGCCTCGATGATCGGTGGATAGCCCAACAGCGCAAGGAAGTTCAGCAGCGCCTCGGGCAGGTAGCCCGCCTCCTTGAACCAGGTCAGGCGCGCCCACGGGCTCTTGCGCTTGGAGATCTTGGCCTTCTTCTCGTCCCGCAGCAGCGGCATGTGCGCGAACTGCGGGGTGGGCAGCCCGAGCCACTGATAGAGGAGCACGTGCTTGGGGGTGCTGGAGATCCATTCCTCACCACGGACCACGTGGGTGATGCCCATCTCGTGGTCGTCGACCACCACAGCCAGGTGGTATGTCGGAAAGCCGTCAGCCTTGACAATCACCTGGTCGTCGGGCCGGGGAGCGGAGACCTCGCCGCGGACCAGGTCGGTGAAGGTCAGCGGAGCGTCGTCAGGGATGAACATCCGCACCACGGGTGTGTCACTGAAGCCCGGCAGCTCGGCGCGCTCCTCGCGGGTCGTGCCATAGCAGAGCCGGTCGTAGCCGGTCGGCTGCTTGAGCTTCTGCTGCTGCTCGCGCATCGCGGCCAGACGCTCACCCGAGCACCAGCAGAGGTAGGCGTGGCCGTCGGACACCAGCCTGTCGGCATACGGACGGTAGGTCTCAAGCCGCTCGGACTGGCGGTAGGGCGCGCACGGGCCACCCTTGTCCGGTCCCTCGTCCCAACCCAGCCCCAGCCAGGACAAGGTGTCAAAGATCTGCTGCTCGCTGTCCTCCTGGAAGCGGGCACGGTCGGTGTCCTCGATCCGCAGGATGAAGCGGCCACCCTGCTGGCGGGCGAAGGCCAGGTCAAACATCGACATGTAGGCCGTGCCGACGTGCGGGTCCCCGGTCGGGGACGGTGCGACGCGCAGCCGGACGGTGCCGGGCAGGGTGCCGTCCGGGGCGGCCTGCTCAGGCGCGGGGGCGACGTCATCCTGACGGGCGTCGATGATGGTGCCGGGGCTGGGGGTGGGTGCCTGCTCAGTCATGGTGCCCTGAGCCTAACGCGACGCCGATCCCGTCAGCGTGACGCAGCCCACTCAGCCGAGCATCGCGCCGGTGAGCGACTCCTGCACCCACGTGAGGAAGTCGTAGTAGGCCATCTGCTGGACCGTCGCCGGGTCCATCTCGCCCTCGCCCTGCAGGACTCGCTCAAACTCCTCGTGGAGACGCTCGGAGTCCTCCTCGGTGCGCATCCCCAGCCGCTCCCCCAGGATCAGCCGGATGTCGGTCAGCGCCATGGTCATCGCCCTCGCCTGCCCGGCGTCGAGAGCCAGCTGCACCGGCTCGTCGGGCTCGTGGTCACCCTCGTCCGGCAGGGCCTGACTCAGCGCAGTGATCGCGGTCGCCAGGTTGGCCGCCTTGCGCGAGCGCAGCGTGTGCTCGGTGAGCCGGCGGAACTCGGCGGCCTGCTCGGCATCGGTGCGGTGGGCGGCGGGCAGCAGACGCCGCAGCGCGGGGTCGCTGGGCTCTTCGGGGTCGGCGGTGCCCCCCAGCCCGGCGACCAGGTCCATGAACGGGTCGCCGGTGCTCTCCCGCTCGGGCGCCACGAAGTCGTGCGTCAGCTGCAGCAGGTGCAGGACGACCGCCACCTCGGCCGTCTCCCAGGTCGCGGTCAAGAGGCCCTCGCGGCGCCGGAACATCGTGGCCATCAGTCGTCCTTCTGGAACGTGGCCCACAGACCGAAGCCGTGCATCGCCTCGGTGTCGGCCTCCATCTTCTCGCGCGTGCCGGTCGAGACGACCGACCGGCCCTCCTCGTGCACCTGCATCATCAGTCGCTCGGCCTTCTCCTTGGAGTAGCCGAAGTGCGTCTGGAAGACCCACGAGACATAGGACATCAGGTTGACCGGGTCGTTCCACACGATCGTGACCCAGGGGTGCTCGACCTCGGGACGGTCCAGCACCGCGACCTGACCGGCCTCCTGCGGTCCCGGTGCGTCGGGTCCGGTCGGCGGGAGGGAGCAGGTCGTCAGCACGGCGCCCACTCTACGGCTCAGGTCAGGTCGCCAGGCTGCGCACCAGCAGCACCAGCGCCGACGCCGCGCAGACCAGCAGCATGATGTTGCGGATCCGCGCTGGCGGCACTCGTCGGTCGACATGGTGAGAGAGCCAGAACCCGGCCAGGAGGAAGGGCACCAGGAGGAGCGCCAACCAGACCTCCCGGGCCTCGAGCTGTCCGGTGACGCCCAGGCCGGTGAGGCTGAACACCGCACCCAGGACGAAATAGACCGCCAGCGTGCTGCGGATCTGCACCGGCGATCGGTGCTGATAGAGGATCGCGATGGGCGGTCCTCCGATCGAGGTCGCCGTCGACGTGACACCAGAGATGATCCCCGCGCCGACCAGCGTCGTCGGGGTGATCGGCACGGTCACCGTGTGCCAGGTGAGCAGGACCGCCGCGAGCACCATGAGCCCCACCGCGACGGACAGCTGTTGCACGGTGAACACGGCGACCAGCCACACACCGAGCGCGGTCCCGGGCATGCGGGCCGGCAGGGCCCAGGCCAGACCGCGCCAGTCGATCTCCTTGCGGTTGCGCGCCAGGTGCAGCAGCGGCACCAGCGCAGCCGTGCAGAGCAGCAGCCCGGGCATCAGCTCCGGTGCGACCAGGGTGGCGATCGGTGCCCCCACCAGCCCCAGACCGAGGCCGACCAGACCCTGCACCAGGGTCCCCACGAGCAGCGCGAGCGCGATCACACCCAACGCCCACAGCGGCACCCCGAAGATCATCAACTCACCCTATGGGGCGTGAATTCTCTAGAGTGCTGGGCGTGAGCGTTCTGAATCCGCGCAGCACCGCGCTGCTGACCGACCACTACGAACTGACGATGCTGCAGGCCACGCTGGCCAGCGGGCACGCTGATCGTCCCTGCGTCTTCGAGGCGTTCACCAGACGGCTGCCCGAGGGCCGGCGCTATGGCGTCGTGGCCGGCACCGGCCGGTTCCTGGAGGCGCTGGCCGAGTTCACGTTCGGCACCGAGGAGATCGACTTCCTGCGCGAGCGCACGATCGTCGACGAGGCCACGCTCGACTACCTGGCGTCCTACCGGTTCACCGGCGACATCTGGGGCTATGCCGAGGGCGAGTGCTACTTCCCCGGCTCCCCCCTGATGATCGTCGAGTCCACCTTCGCCGAGGGGGTCGTGCTGGAGACCCTGGCCCTGTCGATCCTCAACCACGACTCGGCCATCGCTGCCGCCGCGTCCCGGATGACGGCGACGGCCGGCGACCGCCCCTGCATCGAGATGGGTTCGCGACGCACTCACGAGAGGTCGGCCGTGGCAGCTGCGCGCGCGGCATACATCGCGGGGTTCGACTCCACCTCCAACCTGGAGGCCGGCCGCAGCTTTGACATCCCGACGAGGGGCACCGCAGCCCACTCCTTCACCCTGCTGCACGACTCGGAGCGGGAGGCCTTCGCCTCGCAGCTGAGCAGCCTGGGCCTGAGCACCACGCTGCTGGTCGACACCTATGACGTGACCGGCGCCGTCACCCTCGCCGTCGAGCTGGCCGGCCCCGAGCTGGGCGGGGTGCGGCTGGACTCCGGCGACCTGGTCTCGCAGGCCCACGAGGTGCGCGAGCAGCTGGACTCCCTGGGCGCGACGGACACCCGGATCGTGGTCACCTCCGACCTGGACGAGCACGCGATCGCGGCGTTGCAGGCCGCCCCTGTGGATGCGTATGGCGTGGGCACCCGCGTCGTGACCGGCTCCGGTCACCCTGCGGCCGGCATGGTCTACAAGCTGGTGGCCCGGGCGGACGCCGACGGCACGATGGTGGGCGTGGCCAAGGCGAGCAAGGACAAGTCCTCCATGGGCGGTCGCAAGTTTGCGCTGCGCCGGCGCAACAGCACGGGCGTCGCGCACGAGGAGCTCATCGGCATCGGCAGTGCGCCGGTGGACGACGGCGACGACCGGCCGCTGCTGGTGCAGCTGGTGCGCGGCGGTGAGGTGATCGTGCCCACCGACGCACGCAGCGCGCGCGAGCACCACGCGAACTCGCGTGCCGAGCTGCCGACCAAGGCTCTGCGCCTCTCGCACGGCGACCCCGCGCTGCGCACCGTCTATCAGGACGAGCAGAGCCGCACCGAGGTGGAGGAGGACTAGACCTGGGCGGGGCTAGGTTGGGTCCATGACCCGAGCACTGATCATCGTGGATGTCCAGCTCGACTTCTGTGAAGCCGGCTCGCTGGCCGTTGAGGGCGGCGCCGCCGTTGCCGCCGGCATCACCACGTATGTCGCACAGCACGGCGAGGAGTATGCCGCTTTCGTCGCCACCGCGGACTGGCACGTCGACCCCGGTGACCACTGGTCCGAGGAACCGGACTTCGTGGACACCTGGCCGGTGCACTGCGAGGCCGGGACCGTCGGTGCGGAGTTTCGTCCCGAGCTGGCCGGCGCACTGGACCACGTGCAGGCCGTCTTCCGAAAGGGTGAGTATGTCGCGGCATACTCCGGCTTTGAGGGCAGCACCGAGGTGGAGGGCGAGCAGGTCGGCCTGGCCGACTGGCTGCGTGAGCGGGACGTGACCGCGGTCGACGTCGTCGGCATCGCCACCGACCACTGCGTGCGAGCGACGGCGCTGGATGCCCGGGCGGCGGGCCTGGACACCACGGTGCTTTTGGGCCTCACTGCTGGTGTGGCGCCGGAGACCACGGCAGCCGCGCTAAAGCAGCTGCGTGCCGCGGGTGTCACGATCAAAAAGTCCGCAGGCACCTGAGTTCGAGAAGCCTCACGCAGTACCGGGCGGACTCCCGTCTTACAGCCTCGTGTGCGTCTTGGAGCCGGTTGCAACAGGCTCCAAGAACCCGACGAGGCTCTAAGACGACGGTCGTCTAAGTGGCGCGCGTGGGGTGGCGGGCGCCGGCCCTCGTCGTCAGCTCTTGCGCTGGAAGAGGGCATAGAACGCCCAGAAGACGAGCGTCAGCAGGACGATGAAGATGGCGGAGTCGATGAGGGTCTGCATGGTGTTCCTGTCGTCGGTTCTGGTCTGGGTCAGGAGCTCTTCTTGACCACGTTGGTCTTGGCGAACTTGTCGTTGAGCGACTGCTTGTTCTTGTCCCACAGGGGGAACAGTCCGTTGACGATGCTGAAGATGCTGGTGAGGAAGGACAGCATCTGCACGCCAGACAGCAGCCCCGGCCCCTGCCACACCAGCGCGCGGATGACGGCGGTGCTCCAGGACAGCGGCCCAGGCTGGTCCCGCAGCCGCACTCGCAGCCCGGTGGCCAGCTTGCCAAGGGTCGCACCGAAGGACTTGAGCATGAGTATCTCGTAGGCCAGCGCCATCACCCCGAGGCCAAGGCCGACCCGAAGGAGGCTGGCGCTGAGGTCCGCGGGCAACGTGGTCGGCGGCGTAGCACCGCTCTCTGCCGCCGCGAAGACCTCGTCGAACCAGTCCTGGAACTGCCCCATCAGGTCTGGGGCTAGCACGACGAGGGCGATGAGACCGAAGACGATGCTCGTGAAAAGCCAGTCGATGATGCGCGCCAGGAAGCGGATCCCCCAACCGGCCAGCGGCTGTCCGTCCGGCGTGGTCGGCCCGGCCATCGTGCCGACGTAGCCGCCACCGGGCATCGGCTGCCCCCAGCCTCCCTGCTGCTGTCCGTACTGGTAGTTCTGCTGGCCCTGCTGACCGTACTGGCCCTGGGGCGCGCCGTAGCCCTGCTGCCCTTGCTGGCCCCCGTACTGGCCCTGCTGACCCGGCTGACCCCCGTACTGCTGCCCCTGCTGACCCTGACCATGCTGGCCCTGCTGTCCCTGAGGAGCGCCATACTGACCCTGCTCGCCGTCCTGTCCCTGGCCGTACTGTCCCCCGGCAGCGCCGGCCCCTGCCTGGTCCAACCCGGGCTTCTGCCGCGGGCTGGTGTGCTCAGTCCACATCACGCCGTCCCAGTAGCGCAGGAGGCTGCTGTCCTGCGGGTCGTCATACCAGCCTGCGTTACGTGTCGTCATGGTCCTAGCCTCCCATGCCGACCCGGCCAGTTCCTACGTGACCATCCCCCGCGCTCCCGCCACCCCACCCGCGCCGCGAGCACGCGGTTCGGCCGTCAACTCGGGGGCTGTGGATAACTTCCGGGCCGGTGTCACGGACTCGGCATACTGGCGACACCTGCCGGGAGGGGGCAGTATGGAGGTTATGACCGATCTGATCCAGATTCCGCACGGTCGGGTGTTCACCGCCGCGGACCTGGAGGGGATGCCCGATGACGGCAACCGCTACGAGATCATCGACGGGGCACTGATCGTGCTGCAACCCGACCTGCTGGTGGCTACGCGAGAAGCGCTGGCCGGCCGGAAGATGGTCGGGCTGCCGGTGCTCGCGATCGAGGTGCTCTCCCCCAGCACGCGTCTGATCGACCTCAACCTCAAGAAGGCAGCCCTCGCCGAGGCGGGAGTTGTCCACTACTGGGTCATCGACCCGGAGCGACCGTCGCTGACCGCCTGGCGGCTAGCACAAGGCGAGTTCACCGAAGTCGGCTCCGCGACCGGGGCGCAGGTCTTCACCGTGACCGACCCCTTCCCGGTGCACGTCTCCCCCGCTGCCCTGCTCCACTGACACGATCGTGGCAAGCGACACGACGGACCGAAAACACAGGTGATAGCGCCAGCCGATGCCCGGCCGACAGGCCGACGAGTCAGCGACGGCCGACGAACCACTTGCGGATGGTGGCGATCCGCTCGGTCACCTGATCGCTGCTGGCCGTCGCCAGCTCCGGGCCACCACAACGACGCCTGAGGTCGGCGTGGACGATGGCATGCGGCTGACCGGACTTCGAGGCATATGCCGACACCAGCTTGTTGAGCTCCTTGCGCTGCTCGGCGAGTGCCCGGTGCGCCGACACCTGCTGCGCGGCAGCCTTGCCGCCGTCGTTGCGCACCTGCTTGCGCTGCCGGTCGCGCAGGACGTGGGCCACCTGATCGGGCTCGAGGAGCCCGGGTAGTCCGAGGTAGTCCTCTTCCTCCTGGCTCCCGGGGACGGCACCGAGTCCGAACTGCTCGGAGTCGAAGAGCACGTGGTCAAAGAGGGCGTCGGACTCGAGTGCCTCGAAGCTGCCCTCGTCGGAATCGGGCGCGCCCTCCTCCGCGTTGGCCTGGGCCAGCAGGTCCTCCTCCGGGCTCCAGTCCACCTCGTCGCCGTCGGTGCGCTTCTTGTTGAGGGCGTGGTCGCGCTGCAGCTCCATCGAGCCGGCGTGCTCGAGGATCAGGGGCACGCTGGGCAGGAAGACCGAGGCCGTCTCGCCGCGGCGCCTGGCGCGCACGAACCGACCGATGGCCTGGGCAAAATAGAGCGGCGTCGAGGTGGACGTGGCATAGACACCGACACACAGGCGCGGCACGTCGACCCCCTCGGACACCATCCGGACGGCGACCATCCACCGCGAGTCCCCCTCGGCGAACTCCTCGATGCGCCCGGACGAGCCGGGGTCGTCAGAGAGCACCACGGTCGGCTTCTCGCCGGTCAGCGCGGTCAGCTGCTTGGCATAGGCGCGCGCCGAGCGCTGGTCGCTGGCGATGACCAGGCCACCGGCGTCCGGGACTCCGCGGCGCACCTCGGTCAGTCGCTTGTCCGCCGCAGCCAGGACGGTGGGGATCCACTCACCCGCGGGATCCAGCGCGGTGCGCCACGCCTGCTTGGAGACGTCCTTCGTCAGCGGCTCCCCCAGCCGTGCGGAGATCTCGTCACCCGCGCGGGTGCGCCACCGCATGCTCCCGCCGTAGGCCAGGAAAAGCACCGGGCGGACGACCCCGTCACGCAACGCCTCGGCATACCCATAGGCATAGTCGGACTCCGAGCGCAGGACGCCCTCGTGGTCCATGGCGTAGCGCACGAACGGGATGGCTGCGGTGTCGGAGCGGAACGGGGTTCCCGTCAGCGAGAGGCGGCGGGTGGCCGGCTCGAAGGCATCGCGGATCGCCTCCCCCCAGCTCAGCGCGTCCCCACCGTGGTGGATCTCATCGAGTATGACGAGGGTGCGGGCGGCTTCCGTCCGCGCTCTGTGCAGCAACGGTTTGCTGGCGACTCCCGCGTAGGTCACGACCACACCGCGGAAGTCGCCACCGTGGCGTCCCTGGGCGTTGGCGAAGCGCGGGTCGATGTTGATGCCCACGCGGGCGGCGGCCTCGGCCCACTGGGTCTTGAGGTGCTCGGTCGGTGCCACCACCGTGACCCGCTCCACGACACCGGCGTCGAGCAGCTCGGTGGCGATCTTCAGGGCAAAGGTCGTCTTGCCGGCCCCTGGAGTCGCCACGGCCAAAAAGTCGCGTGGCTGCTCGGCGAGGTACTGGTCCAGCGCTGCCTGCTGCCAGGCCCGAAGCTTGCTGGCGGTGCCCCAGGCCGCCCGCTCGGGATAGGCGGGAGAGAGATGAGAGGCGGCTGAGGTGGACATCGCAGATCAGGATACGAGGTCCGCGGAGCACTTCCGGACGGCCTGTGGAAACGTGCTGGTCGTCCGCGCGCCGCGCCCTCAGAGACCTACTCCCCGCCGTCCTGCGGTGCGCGGAGTCCTTCGTAGATCTCCTTGCACGTGGGGCAGACCGGGAACTTCTTAGGGTCGCGGCCGGGCACCCAGATCTTGCCGCAGAGCGCGACCACGGGGTCACCCGACATGGCGCTCTCCATGATCTTTTCCTTGCGCACATAGTGCGAGAAGCGCTCGTGGTCCCCCGGCTCGCTCAGCTGCGGGTCGGTGCGGGTGTCCTCCCGCTCCAGGACCGCGGTCTGGGTGGACGGTGCGCTGGGCGCCTCGGGGGCGTCCAACGGCTCCTGCGACATGCTCCAAGACATGTCTCCACTGTAGTGCGTGCTCAGTTCTGTAGTGCGTGCTCAGTTCTGCTCGGGGTGCTCGGTGTAGGTCGCCAGCAGCGACAGCGAGTTGCGCTGCCGCATCAGCACGTCGCGCCACAGGTCCCCCGACTCGTGGAACGGGTCCCGGGGCTCGCGCTCCACGACATACCAGGCGCCCTCGATCAGCTCGGCCTCGAGCTGGCCTGCTGACCATCCGGCATACCCGACGAAGATCCGGAGGCCCGAGATCTCGGGCACCACCACGGGCGGGGGCGTGTCCAGATCGACCAGGGCCAGACCGCCGAAGAGCACGGAGATGCCGAGCGTCTCGGTCTGGGCCTCCTGCCCACCGGGCACGCTGACGATCCCCAATGCCGAGTCCACCTCCACCGGACCGCCCTGGAAGAGCACGCCGGGCGGGGTGACGTGCGGCTGCCAGTCCGGCAGGACCGCGCTGACCCCGGCCTCCATCGGCCGGTTCAGCGTGACACCCGTGGCCCCGTCCTCGTCGTGATGCAGGACGAGGACGATGGAACGCGCAAAGAAGGCGCCGGTCCGGGGCGTGGCCACGAGCAACTGCCCGGCCAACGACCCCGCTTCATCCGACGGCTGGCTCACGGCACCAGCATCTCAGCCGCGGGCGCCTCGGCCGAGTGACGGGCCCGGCGCCGACGCACCCACCAGACGCCCACCGCCGCGAGCCCGATCCCGACCAGGTCCGCGACCAGGTCCCAGACGTCGACGGTGCGGGTGGTCGTCAGCAGCCCCTGCAGTGGCTCACTGACCACCGCATGAGCGAGTATGCCGAGGGCCGCCGGCCTCGACCGGAGCACGAGGGCCACGGCGAAGGGGATGCCGAACAGGAGCAGATGACCGATCTTGTCCTGTCCGGAGACGAACGGCTCCCCCTCCCCTGGCGTGACGGCATACAAGATCCAGACCTGTGCGAGGAACAGGATGAGCAGCACAGCCCAGAGCAGCCCGCGCCACCATCGTGGGTGCATGGACTCGGAGTGGTCAGTCGTTCTTCTCGTCGTGTGCGCGGACAGCCTTCTCCACCGCCTCTGCCACGGCCTTGCTGACTCGCGGGTTAAACACGCTCGGGATGATGTAGGTCGGGTTGCGCTCGTCCTCACCCACGACGTCGGACAGCGCGATCGCGGCGGCCAGCAGCATCTCGTCGGTGATGTGTTCGCTCTGGGCATCGATCAACCCCCGGAACACCCCCGGAAAGACCAGCACGTTGTTGATCTGGTTGGCGAAGTCGCTGCGACCCGTCGCCACGACGGTGGCGTGCTCGGCAGCGTCCACGGGGTCGACCTCCGGCTGAGGGTTGGCCATCGCAAAGACGATCGAGTCGGTAGCCATCGTGGCGACATCGTCACCGCTGAGGATGCCACCGGCCGAGACACCGATAAACACGTCCGCACCCACCAGGGCGTCCTGCACGGTGCCCCGGAGCCCGGCCCGGTTGGTCTGGGAGGCGATCCAGGCCATGTTGGCGTTGTCGCCGCGGGCGATGTCCGTGCGCTCGGAGTGCAGGATGCCGTGCACGTCGGAGACGACCACGTGGGTCGCGCCGGCCAGCAGCAGCAGGCGCAGGATCGCCGACCCGGCGGCGCCGGCGCCGGAGAGCACGATCTTGACGTCGGCCAGCTGCTTGTTGACCACCCGCAGCGCGTTGCGCAGGGCAGCCAACACCACGATCGCCGTGCCGTGCTGGTCGTCGTGGAAGACCGGGATGTCGAGCTCCTCGCGCAGGCGCCGCTCGATATAGAAGCAGCGCGGTGCCGAGATGTCCTCGAGGTTGATGCCGGCAAAGCCCGGTGAGATCGCCTTGACGATGCGCACGATCTCGTCCGCGTCCTTGGTGTCCAGCACGATCGGGAAGGCGTCGACGTCGGCGAACCGTTTGAACAGCGCTGCCTTGCCCTCCATCACCGGCATCGCCGCGAGCGGGCCGATGTCTCCCATGCCCAGCACCGCGGTGCCGTCGGTGACCACAGCGACGGTGTTGCGCTTGATGGTGAGCCGCCGCGCGTCCTCTGGGTTGTCGACGATCGCCTGGCAGACCCGCGCCACCCCGGGGGTGTAGATCATCGACAGGTCGTCGCGGTTGCGGATCGGGGTCTTGGGCTCCACGCTCAGCTTGCCGCCGAGGTGCATCAGGAAGGTGCGGTCACTGACCTTGCCGATCTCGACTCCACGCACGGTGCGCATCGCCTCGACAATTTGCTTGGCGTGTTCCTCACCCCAGGTGGCGATAGTCAGGTCGGTGCGCAACCGCTCGGCCCCCGACTCGGCGATGTCCACCGCGGTGACCATGCCTCCTTCCTTCTCCACCGCCGCGCTGAGCTCGCCGACAGCAGTGGCGCGCGCGGGCAGTTCGAGACGGACCGTGATCGAGTTGGAGACAGACGGAGCGAAAGCCATGCCGGCCATTGTCCCGTATGCCGACGGGCTGGCTGTCCAGCGCGCCGCGTGTGACCAAGGTCGCCCCGGGAATCGCCGCGGGTGCGTTGGCGTTGCCACCCACATGAGCACAGTTGAACTGACCCGCGAGAACCTGGACCAGACGCTGTCCGACAACGAGATCGTCCTGATCGACTGGTGGGCTGAGTGGTGTGGTCCGTGCCGCGCCTTCGCCCCGGTCTATGAGCAGACGTCGGAGAAGCATGAGGACGTCGTCTTCGGCAAGGTCGACACCGAAACTCAGCGCGAGCTGGCCGCCGGCGCCCAGATCACCTCGATCCCGACCGTGATGGGCTTCCGCGACGGCATCCTGCTCTTCGCCCAGCCGGGCGTGCTGCCGGCTGCCGGCCTGGAGAGCCTGATCGGCCAGCTCAAGGACCTCGACATGGACGACGTGCGCGCCAAGCTGGCCGCCGCCGAGTCCGAGCTGACTGACGACAAGGCCCAGGGCTGAGCAACTGCTCCTGAGCCTGGCTGCGTGCCAGGCGAGGGCGCCGTGCGCCATCCCAAACAGACCTTTGGGACGACCTGCCGCCGGGCACCATCGCTTGAGCAGGCTGAAATGCAAGTGCTAATCGGCGACCGCGCCCGAGCTCGCGGCCCAGGGTGCCACACGCACGGACAGCCCCTAGCACGTGCCTCGATGGATCTCCATGGAGTAGCCAGGCGTCGGAGGTCACACAGGGTTCCCACTCAATGCGTGTGGGCGATAATATGGCGCATGGAGGTCCAGAGCATCAACGACCGCATGGCCTACTTCGCGCGCGAGGTCAGGGTCGGTGACGACGTCGAGCAGGCCGGGACCGGATCTGCGAAGCAGCAGTGGATCTGCTGGGTGGACAGGCACAGGCGGGGATCACCATCGCTCATCGCGAGCGTCAGGTAGAAAGCATCGGCGCGACCGCGGAGTTGGTCCGTCGCGGTGATGAGCTGCAGGCCGAGCTGGGCGAAGGTCCGTGTCTGGACGCAGCCTGGGACCAGGAGCAGGTGGTCGTCGACGACCTGGCGCGTGAGGCGCGGTGGCCGCGGTGGGGTCCGAGGATGGTGCAGGACTTCGGCGTCAAGAGCATGCTGTGCACCCAGCTGTTCACGAACGAGAAGCAGCTCGGGGCGCTGAACATCTACTCCACCGAGCCGGTTGCCTTCGACGAGGAGGCCCAGGAGGTGGCCCGGCTGCTGGCCGTGCACGCCGCGATGGCAATCGCTCAGGCCCAGCAGGTCGAGGGTTTACGGTTTGCCAACGACCGGCGCACCACGATCGGCAAGGCGCTGGGGATCGTGATGGTGACCTACGACCTCGACGACGCCAAGGCCTTCGACGTCCTGCGGCGCCTCTCCTCGCACGAGAATCGCAAGTTGTTCGACCTCGCCCAGGACATCATCAACGGACGCCAGGCGGCGCCCCGCCCACCGCAGCAGTAACCTCCTCACGCCACTGGCCAATCGCCGGCGCAGAGTCCTTTAATCCGCCCCCTTCGGGCCATCGATCGGCGCCTGTGTCTACAGCGGGCCGGACCAGACAGGTTGGCGTACGGTGAGGAACAAGGGCTCGCACGTGGTGGCCGGCCGTTCGGCAGGGCCAGGTGCAGGTGACGGAACGCGGAGCGGAGACGATCATGAGTGCCCAGACATCTGGACAGGACGGGCCGACCCCCGTGGCCCAGCTGACGACGACCCTCGCCCGTGTTCATGGGATGCTGCTGAGCGAGGAGGACTCCGCTGCAGCGGTGGAGCGGTTAGCTCTAGTAGCCCGTGACCTGGTCCCCTCCTCGGTCGGAGCAGGTGCCTCCCTGATGGACCAGACGGGGCAGCGCACCTCCACCGGAACCACCGACAAGGTCGCCGCGGCCGCGGACGTCCTTCAGTATGAACTTGGTGAGGGTCCATGTCTGAGCGCCTGGGCCACGACGGCAGTCCAGCACATTCACGACACAGCCACCGAGAGCCGATGGAGGACATGGTGCGCCGCGGTGCAGGGACTCGGCGTGCGTTCGGTACTCAGCGCCCCGATGGTATTCAAAGGAAACAGCATCGGTGCCATGAAGGTCTACAGCACCACTGCGGACAGTTTTGATATCCAGGACGAGCACCGGCTCCTGCTGCTGGCCGGAGCGGCGGCCACCCTGTTGGGTGTTGCCCAGGGTTCCGACGCGCCGCAGCGACTGTCGGCTGGGCTGCAGGCGATGCTGGAGGACCGCCAAGCCGTTGAGACGGCCACTGGCATGCTGATGGAGCGCCACCATCTTGACCATGACACAGCGCGATCGCGTCTCTTGGAGACCGCGCGCAGCAGACGTCTTCCCGTCGCCCAGCTCGCCCGCACGATTGTGACCCCCTCCATCGCGCCGAGAGCCTAGAGCGAAAGATGGACGGAGACGAGGAGCGCGTCAACCATGAACAGGCCCACTTGATGCGTCGAGCACGCGAGCGTGCCGGTCTAGGAGCACATGAGGTCTGGATGCACTACTTCAGCATCGGTGGCAACGCAGGGGAGATGGAAGTCGAGGCCTTCTTGCATCACGCGTTACCGCTACCCCCTCTCGAGCGCGACATGTTGGCTCACGCGGTCAACGAGTTGATCGACCACCGCCCCATCATCTATGCACCGTACAGCGACGACCTCACCGGTGCTCACGGCGTGGACCACCGCGAGACGACCGCGATCGATGAGGACAACGACGCCGAAGATCACTAGTTAGATCCGCCTCCAGCATGCCCTGTGCCAGCAGTGTGACAGAAATGCTGGCCGTCACATACGTAGACATGACTACTCCTGTCCTCAACGCAAAAGCCCCCCTGACCAGCGCGTTTGCGCAGGTATGGGGGGCTTTTGTGCCCGCATCGTATGACGTGCCCACCGCGTTGAGTGGAGGTGGCGGGAATCGAACCCGCGTCCGCTGCCGGAAGACCAGGACTTCTCCGGGTGCAGTGCGCTATGGAGTTTCTCGGCCCCAGGGCTCGCGCGCACACGTTCCCTGACAGGCCCAGTTGAGTAAGAGTCCCGCGTGATCCCCCAACATGATCACGCAGCAAGTTTCCTAGCTGATGCCAGACACTGAGTCGGAAACTAGCTCAGGCTGACAGACTTCGTGGCTCGCTCAGGCGGCGAGGGCGAAGTCGGTGCGCTTGGAATCGGCACCTATTGGTTTGCAAGGGACATTAACGAGTTGACCTTGCATTCTCGACCCGCTTCTCCTGGAGTTGCAAACAACGTCGAAACCGATCACCCCCATGGAGCAGGGGCACGTCACACTGTGCAGTTATCAAGTCCGGTCGCTGCTCACGCAACCACCGGAGGTCCAGACTACCTGTCCAACAGCCGCGCGGTCCAACAGATTCCCGCCGCACCGAGCCGACCAGCGGGGAGGGTAGAGTCCACCGGCGTGAACCCCACGAGTCAGCTCATGACCCTGCGCGTGCTGTCCGGCGCCTTCATCGGCGGCATCGCCATCATCGCCGCCTTGATGTTCTTCGTTGCGCCGGAGACCGTGCTGCCACAACCCTGGGTGCTCGCGGTGTTGCTCGGGCTCGTCGCGACCACCGCCGTGGTGTCGCTGGTCATGGTCGGCCAGGTGCCGGCGGCCTCTGAGGACGACACCGTGGGTGCAATGCTGGGCAAGGTCCAGCCGGTGCACATCCTGCGTCTGGCGCTGATGGAGGCCCCGGCAATCCTCGCGGTCGTCCTGTTGTTTCTGGCGGACGAGCCGTCCTGGGTCACCGTCGCGGTCGCCGCCGTGCCCACGATCCTGCTGATGCTGCTGCTGGTCTTTCCGCACCAGGGCGTGCTGCGCCGCTATGAGCAGGCGTTGGACTCAGGCGGCGCCCACACCCGGTTCACCGACAAGCTGCTGGGCCACGCCGCCTGACTGGTGGTATGACGAGGGGCCGGGTCTGCACGGCCGGCCCCGCGTCATACCGCTGGGTCACTTGCGGCTGACTCAGTTGCGGCCATAGACCATCGTGACGAAGTGGTGGATCTGGTCCTCGGCGACATTGCGCGCCAGGTCGGACTCGCTGATCATCCCGATCACCTCGCCGTTGTCGACCACTGGCAAGCGCTTGACCTGCTGGCTGCCCATCAAGTCCACGATCGTCTCGACGGGCTCATCCGGGCCGATGGTGGAGACGATGCCCTGGGCCAGCTCCCCCGCTGGCGTCGAGGCAAGGTCGCGACCCTCGGCGCACGCACGCACGACGATGTCGCGGTCAGTGATGATGCCGGTCAGCGCCCCTTCACCGGACTGGACGGGCAGACAGCCCACTCCCAGGTCCCGCATCATCGCGGCCGCCTCGCTCAGCGACTGGTCCTCCCGGATGGACTGGATCCCGCTGTTCATGATCTCGCGTGCCGTCGTCATCTCACTCCTCGGTGTGGGATCTGCATGTCCATCCACTGTCACCCAGGCCGGCGCGACCGGCAACCGCGAGGGCGCGCTCAGCCGTGCTGGCGCAGGTGCGAGGACATCGCCCGCTGGACCTCGCGGGCGTCCTGCTTCTCGCGCAGGGTCTGGCGCTTGTCGTGCAGCTGCTTGCCCTTGGCAAGAGCGATCTCGACCTTGACGCGCCCGTCCTTGAAATAGAGCGACAGCGGCACGATGGTGTGCCCCGCCTGACCCGCCTTGGCCATCAGCTTGTCCAGCTCATGGCGGTGCAGCAGCAGCTTGCGACGCCGGCGCGCGGCGTGGTTGGTCCAGTTGCCCTGGACATACTCCGGGATGTGCACTCCCTCGAGGAACAGCTCCCCGTGGTAGTCGGTCGCATAGCCGTCCACCAGCGACGCGCGCCCCATCCGCAGCGACTTCACCTCAGTCCCGGTCAGGACCAGCCCGGCCTCGATGACGTCCTCGATGTGATAGTCGTGCCGTGCCTTCTTGTTGCTCGCGATGAGCTTGCGGCCGGTCTCCTTGGCCATGGGTCCTGCACCTCCAACCAGGCTGCTGTATGCCGTGTGCTCGCCCGGGCGGTCCGGCGCGACCTCCCAGACTACCTGGCGAGGCGTCGGGGTCAGAGCCAGTTTCGCGGGTTGACCGGGACGCCGTTCTCCCGCGTCTCGAAGTGCAGGTGGCAACCGGTCGAGGTTCCCGTCGTGCCGACATACGCGAGGACGTCTCCGCGGTCGACCGCGCCACCCGTGCGCTCAAAGCTCTCCAGGTGCAGATAGCGCGTGACCAGGTTGACACCCTGGATGACGCCGTGGTCGACCGTGATGATGTTGCCACCACCGGGGCTGTAGCTCGTGCCGATGATGGTCCCGCTCGCCGGCGCCCGGACAGCCGTCCCGCATGCGGCGCCATAATCGAGGCCGGCGTGGAGCCGGGCATAGCCGAGCACCGGGTGCATCCGCCAGCCGAACTCGCTGGTCGTGGGCGCGTTGACCGGGTGGCTGAGGACACCAGCCGCAGGAGGCGGAGGCGGCGGAGCGGGCGCGGGGGGTTCTGGTGCAGGCGCTGGGGCTGGCGGAGGGGCAGGCGCTGGAGCCGGCGCGGGTGCCGGCGCCGGGCTCGGCGACGAGCGACGCTCGCGCTCCTGACGCTCGCGCTCGGCCTGCTCCCGCTCGGCCTGCTCCCGCTCGGCCTGCTCCCGGGCCGCACGGTCCGCGGCCTCCTGCTCGAGTCGCGCCTGGCGCTCGGCCTCACGCTTCTGCCGAGCCGCCTCCTCGATGCGAGCCTGCTCGGCGGCCTCATCCTGCTTCAGGCCATATTTCTCCTGGGCCAGGGTTGCCAGCTCGTCCTGGAGCGCGTCGGCCTCAGACTGTTCCTTCGCCAGGTGCTCCTCGAGCTTGACGATCTCCAGCTCGAGCGCCTCCTTGTCCTTGGCCTGCTGCACCTCCAGGGCCTCGAGGTCGATCTTGGCCTGCTCCGCGCGGTCGCGCGCCTCCTGCTTGCGGATCGTGTTGGCCTCCGCCTCGGCCAGCAGGAAGGCGATGTCCCGGCGCACACCGGCGAGGCGGTCCTGCTCCGCGGTCTCCTGCGCCAGCTGGGTGCTCAGCCGCTCCAGCGTGCTGTCCTGCACCCGCATCACGGTGCGAGCCATCGACATCTCCTGGATCGCGTCACCCTCCCCCGACAGCATCTCCAGGGTCATCGCCAGGTTGCCCAGCCCACCGGACTTGTAGGACTCCCGGGCGATCGAACCGACCGCCACCCGTGTCTCCTGCTGCGCAGCGGCATTGTCCGCGAGGCTGCCCTCGATCTTCGCCTCGTTGGCATAGGCCACGTCCAGCTCACCCTCGATGCGCACCTGCTCGGCCTCGGCGTCGGCCAGGTCGCCCTCCGCGCCCGTCAGGTCGAGGCGGGCCGCCTCCACCTTGGCCGTCGTCTCCTTGAGCCGCTTGTCCGCAGCGACCAGGTCGGCGCTGGTCTCCTCCAGGTCGTGCTCCAACTCCTCGGCGCGGTCCTGCGCGGCGGCGCGGTCCTGCGCCTTCTGTGCCTCCTGGCGCTCCACGTCGCGAATCCGGTCGCGGATGTCGTCCAGAGCCACGGCGGGGGTCGCCATCAGCACACCGGCTACGGCCAGGGCCGTGGCGGCGCCCCAACGCTGTCGAGGTGTTGCGTTCATCTCGCGATCCCTTCTCAAACCCGGACGTGGCGGCGCACTGCCAGCCACGACGTGATGACAGCCAGCAGCACGGCACCGCCGACGAGGATGGGTATGACGGTCCACAGGTCGCGCGTGCCGATCAGTCCGATCATCCCGGTCTGGCCGGCGAGCAGCTCGGTGAGGAAGCCGCTGATCCCATAGGTCACCATCGCCCAGAGGAGCCCGATGGCCAGCGCGGCGCCCAGGAGCGTCGCCAGCACGGTCTCGACCAGGAACGGGACGTGGATGGTGAAGGCCGAGGCTCCCACCAGGCGCATGATGTTGGTCTCGCGGCGCCGGCTCCAGGCCGTGAGCCGGATCGTGGTGCTGATCAGCAGGACCGCACAGACCACCATCGCGCCGGCCAGGGCCACCGCCGACAGACTCACCGCGTTGAGAAAGGTGAAGAGCTTGTCGACCACCTCGCGCTGGTCCTCGACGCTCTCCACACCGGGCGCGCCCTCGAAGGCGCTGGCGACCACCTCATACTTCGTCGGGTCGGCCAGCTGGACCCGGAAGCTCTCGGGGATCGCCTCCTGCGGGATGGAGTCCAGCACCGGCGAGTTGCGGAACTGCTCGCGGAAGCGGTCATAGGCCTGCTCGTTCGACTCATACCAATAGGTCTCCACGAGACCTTCGAGCCGGTCCAGGTCGCTGCCGAGCTGGTCGCGCTGCGCCTCGGTCACTCCCCCACCGGCGCACGAGGCGACATCAGTGGTGTCGGGGGTGCACAGGAAGATCGAGACCTGGACCTTGTCATACCAATAGCCCTTGAGCGTGTCGACCTGGCGCTGGGCGAGCAGTCCGCTGCCCAGGAAGAAGAGCGAGACCATCGTGACCAGCACGACGGCGACAAACATCGAGGTGTTGCGGCGCAGGCCGTTGCCGACCTCGCCGAGCAGGAAACCCAACCTCATACGAGGCCCTCCTCGACCACGGCATACTCACCCTGGGCCTGGTCCCGCACGATCACGCCGTCGCGCAGCTGGATCACGCGCTTGCGGAAGGTGTCCACGATCGTGGTGTCGTGCGTAGCCATGACGACGGTGGTGCCGGTGCGGTTGATCCGGTCAAGGATGCTGACGATCTCGGCACTGGTCCCCGGGTCCAGGTTGCCGGTCGGCTCGTCGGCCAGCAGGATCGGCGGCTTGTTGACCATGGCGCGCGCGATGGCGACGCGCTGCTGCTCACCGCCGGAGAGCTCGTGGGGCAGGCGCCGCCCCTTGTCTTCCAGACCGACCAGCTCCAGCACCTCGGGGACCAGCTGCTTGATCGTGTGCCGCTTGGTCCCCAGCACCTGCAGCACATAGGCGATGTTCTGGCTGACGGTCTTGCCCGACAGGAGGCGGAAGTCCTGGAAGACGGTCCCCACCTGGCGGCGCAGCATCGGGATCTTGCGCGTTGGCAGCGTCGACAGGTCGTGCCCGGCCACGAGCACCTGCCCGGTGGTGGCCACCCGTTCGAGGGTGATCAGGCGCATCAGCGTCGACTTGCCGGACCCGGACGCGCCAACCACAAAGACGAAGTCGCCCCGGCCGATCTCGGCATTGATGTCCTGGAGCGCTGGCGCGTCATTCTTGGCGTAGCGCATCGTGACGTTCTCGAACGCGATCATGACGTGGGTACCGCTGCCTTCGTTGTGCGGGACCTCACCGGCACAGGGCCGTCGCCGGTAGGCCGTCCGCGACACGGGGCTGTCGCGGGTACTTGCCACGGTACGGGTGTGACTGGTGTGATTGTGGTATCTCGGCGCTTCCGGCGTGGTGAGTCAGCTCACGTAGTGCAACCCGGCGGGGCGCTGAAGCGTCTGTGCAGGCAAAGGTGTAGGAAGCAGAGCAACAGGAACTCAGGGGAAGCAGGTCCGACCATGGACACGACCGCCAGGAAGGCTGCAGCACCGAACCCGTCGCGACGGGGAGTGCTGCGGGCGGGCGCAGCTCTGGCCGCCGGTGGCGCGGTGACGTTGCTCGCCGCAGCACCCAGCCAGGCCGCGTGGCCGACCCTCCGCAAGGGCGCCTCGGGGCAGCACATCTATGCGCTCCAGCAGTTCCTGGCGCAGCGCAGCTATTGGTGCGGCACGCCAGACGGCCACTTCGGCGCCCTGACCGAGCAGGCGGTCTTCGCGCTCCAGAAGGCGCGCGGCCTGACCCGGGACGCGATCGTGGGACAGCAGACCCTCAAGGCACTGGCCGACCGGGCACTGCCACCGATCCTCGACCAGGGAGCCGGCACCCGCGTGGTGGTCGACCTGGAGCGTCAGCTGCTCACCGTGCTGAGCGACGGGCTGCTCCAGCTGACGCTGAACACCTCGACCGGCAACGGCGAGCCCTATGACTGGTATGGCCGTGAGCTGGACGCCCACACCCCCACGGGGGCCTACGAGGTCTTCTCCACCTACAGTGCCGGGTGGCAGACCGGCCCGCTGGGCGACCTCTATCGGCCGCAGTACTTCAACGGCGGCATCGCCGTGCACGGCTCCGAGTTCATCCCGCCCTACCCGGACTCGCACGGCTGCTGCCGCGTGTCCGTCCCCGCCATGGACATGCTCTGGGAGGGCGTCATGACGACCGGAACCCCGGTCCGCGTCGTCTAACTTTGGCGCAGGTCGGACCGTGACCCACGCGGCTCAGGCGTTGGCCGCGTCGCGCTCCTGGCCACGCTTCCAGCGGATGCCGGCCTCGATGAAGCCATCGATCTCACCGTCGAGCACCGCCGACGTCGAGCCGACCTCAAACTCCGTGCGCAGATCCTTGACCATCTGATAGGGGTGCAACACATAGGAGCGCATCTGCTCACCCCAGCTGGCCTTGATGTCACCGGCCAGCTCCTTCTTGGCCGCGTCCTCCTCCTGCTTCTTCAGCAGCAGCAGCCGCGACTGCAGGACGCGCAGCGCCGCCGCTCGGTTCTGGATCTGGCTCTTCTCATTCTGCATCGACACCACGGTGCCGGTCGGAATATGCGTCATCCGCACGGCCGAGTCCGTCGTGTTGACCGACTGGCCACCGGGACCGGAGGAGCGGAAGACATCGACCTTGAGGTCTGCCTCCGGGATCTCGATGGTGTCCGTGGACTCGATCAGCGGGATCACCTCGACGGCGGCGAAGCTCGTCTGGCGTCGGCCCTGGTTGTCGAAGGGGCTGATCCGCACCAGCCGGTGCGTTCCCGCCTCGACGGCCAGCGTGCCAAAGGCATAGGGCGCCTTGACCTCGAAGGTGGCCGACTTCAGACCGGCTTCCTCTGCGTATGACGTGTCAAGGACCGCGGTCTGGTGACCGTGCCGCTCGGCCCAGCGCAGATACATGCGCATCAGCATCTCGGCGAAGTCGGCGGCGTCGACGCCACCAGCCCCTGCCCGGATGGTGATGACTGCGTCGCGCTCGTCATACTCACCGCTGAGCAGGGTGCGCACCTCAAGGTCACCGACGGCCTTCTTGATGGAGGCCAGCTCGGTCTCCGCCTCCGCCAGGGTCTCGGCGTCCGACTCCTCCTGACCCATCTCGACGAGGGCCTCCAGGTCGTCCACGCGGGCCTCCATCTTGGTGACCCGGTCGTGCTCGGCCTTGACCCGCGAGAGCTGGCTGGTGACCTGCTGGGCGTGCTCGACGTCGCCCCACAGGTCCGGCGCGGACGCCTGCGTCTCGAGATCGGTGATCTGGACCTCGAGCCCGTCGATGTCGCTGACATCACGGACCGACTTCACGGTCGTCCGGATTGCCTTGATCTCATTGTCGAAGTCCACTGCCACAAGGAGACAGCCTACGCGAGGCAGCCGCGCCGACGGTGCGCGGCAAGCTGAGGCGGTCTGCTCAGGCGAACTGCACGGTGCGCAGTCGGGCGGCGGGGACGCGGCTGAGGAGCCAGCCGACCGCCTCGCGGGCCGACCATCCCTGGACATAGCTGGTGATCAGCTCACGGGCCCCCGTGAGGTCCTGGCCGAGGGTGACCAGGCGAGTCTCGGCATACCCGTCCTTGCGTTCCTGCCCCAGGCCGATGTTGGCCATCAGCCCGTTGCAGAGGCACTTGCGGCCCTGCGTGGCCTCCTCGGCACCACCCTTCTTCAGGTACATGTGGACGGGCTCGGCCGGGCAGCGATAGCCCACCTCGCCGTCCTCACGCTCATAGGGCGTGCGCAGGTAGGACAGGTCGCACAGCCGCGGGCGGGCCTGGTAGACCTCCTCCTGGCTGGCCGTGTCCTCCAGCGAAGCGACCTTGAAGGGGAAGCCCGTGGGGCTGGCCCGCGGGTCGTTCCTGACCTCGAGCCTGTCCTCGCGCAGCTCCTGCAGCATGGCCTCGCGGGTGGCATGGGTGATGCCGCTGTCGAGGGACAGCGCAAAGAGCGTGCCCACCTGGACACCGGTGGCGCCCAACGACAGGGCCTCCTCGACCTTCTCGGGGGTGCCATAGGCACCGGCCAGCCAGAACGGCAGGCCGAGCTCGGCAACCTTGGCCAGGTTGGCGTCGTCGCGGGGCCCGTAGATCGGCTCACCTGCGTCGTCGAGCTGCATCTTGCCCCGCGGCGGAGCGCTGTGGCCACCGGCCACCGGGCCCTCGACGACGAAGCCGTCCGGGCGGATCTCGGGGTCGCGATAGAGGTAGTTGGCCAGCAGATCGATCGAGACGATGGCCAGGAAGTCGGGACGCCTCATCGTCGGCAGGGAGTCGCCGAGCAGGTCCACGGGGTCGACCTCGATGAACCGGGTGATCGAGCCTCCCGCGACGTCGGCGGTGATGCGGCCGGGGCGGCCGGCCGAGATCTCCGTGAGCAGGCGCGGGATCTCGCGCGGGATCCCGGCGCCCATCAAGACGTAGTCGACGTCGGCCAGGACCGCACCGAGCAGAGCGGTCGGGGTGGCCATCTGGACCTTCTCGAGGCAGTTGATGCCGACCGCGCCGTCGTGCCCCTCCTTGGCCAGCCACACCTCCGCGAAGTTGGCGACCACACCGAGCTCCTGCCCGGCCCGGTTGGTCGTCAGGGTCAGCTTGGGGATCGGCTTGTAGGGCGTGCCCGGCTCGCGGCCGCCCTCGATGAAGTACTTGTCCATCACCCGGGCCGCCATGTCGGCGTCGGGGAAGGCAGCGAGCGCGCGGCGCAAGTGACCGCCGGGGTCACCGTCCTGCAGCCGGCGCGAGAGCACCGCGTCCATCGCGGTGCCGGAGATGACGCCCATCTGACCGGTTAGCGCGACCTCGCGGGCGAGTTGCCAGGAGGAGACGGCAACGCCCATCCCTCCCTGGATGACAACGGGTGCGGTGGGAGCCACGGGGGCCTCCTCGGGAGTCTGTGGTGCTCGGCTTACGCAGACGTAAGTTTCGCTTGCGTAACCTACGGTAACGTAGGAAAGCGTTCCGGCGCCAACTGTGCGCCACCCCCTTGATGAGTTCTCCCAAAAGCCTGATGAGTTCTCCCAACAGCGACACGTCGGCGGATGCCGCACCCGATAGTCAGCCTTGACGCAAACTACTCAGCCCTGCCGCGCCCGGCAGACGGCGACGACGGCCCGCTCCACGGCATACTCCGGGTCTCGAGCGACCGCCGTGCCGGTCCGCAACCCACCCTTGACCTCGACATCCGCCGCGGCGACCGCCTCGATCGCGGTGCCAAGGCGTATGCCGTCCCACCCCTGCGCCGTCCGGCGCGCCTGGTCGATCTGCCAGGGAGCCATCCCGAGGTCCCGGGCTAGCGTGGCGGCGCTGGCCCGGCCCGCACTGGCGACCTTGCCGACCTGGCGCAGCTGCATCGCCAGGACGGCAATGATCGGGACTGGGTCGAGCCCGCCGGCAAAGGCGTGCCGCAACAGGCGCAGCGCCTCGGCGGTGTCGCCACGCAGGGCCGCGTCGGCCACCTTGAAGCCGGTGGTCTCGACCTTGTCGCCGTAGTAGGTCTCCACATCGGCCGCCCGGACCCGCCCCGTGGTGTCGCGGATCAGCTGCGCGCAGGCCGTGGCCAGCTCGGCGACGTCCTTGCCGACCGCCTGGACCAGAGCGGTGACGGCCGGCTCCTCGATCTGCCTCGACGCCGTCTTGAACTCCTGCTGCACGAAGGAGACCTTGTCCCGGTCGGACTTGATGGCGGGGGCGGTGATCACCCGGCCCGACTTCTTGAGGACGTCGAGCACTCGTTTGCCGCGGTTGCCGCTCTTGTGGCGGACGACGAGGGTGACCCCCTCGGGCAGGTCGTGGGCCAGGGCGTGGGCGTCCTCCACCAGCGCGTCGTCCGCCTCGTCAAAGTCCTCGACCACGATCGCGGTCCAGCCACCGAACAGGGACGGGCTGGCGTGCACGCCGAGGGCGCCGGGCTCATAGTCGGCCGCGGGGATCTTGACGACGTCGACCTCGGGGTCGTGCGCGCGCAGCGTGGTCAGCACGGTGTCGACCGCACGCTGGGCGAGGATCTGTTCGGGGCCGGAGACCAGGACGAGGCCCGGGGTGTCACTCACAGGTCCAGCATCCCATCGGGTTGCAGCTCGAGCCCGAGCTGGTTGAGGCGCGCCGTCACGGCATCCGGGGGCAGTTGGAGGTGGTCGGCCAGCTCGACGAGGTCCACGCCCGCCTCGACGCCCTCGCGCAGCTCCTCGTCCTGGTCGTCCGTCCAGGCGTGACCGCCGGTGACAGCGGTGCGGGCGCTGCGCGCCACCGGTGGTGGGTCGGCCACGGCTGCTGCGTCCTGGGCATCCGTGGCGACCGTGGTGCTGTTGCCCGTGGTGCTGCTGCCCGCGCCCTTCGCTCCGCCCGACCCACCCCTGGTGCCACGCATCGCCGGCTCGGCGACGGGCAACGGGTCAGGAGCGGTCTGGTCCAACCGGCGCAGCGCATCGAGCACCATCGCGGTGTTGGTAGTGGGCCAGAACGGTGGCAGGGACTTCTGCAGGAAGCCGGCATAGCGCGCAGAGACCATCCGGGAGTCGAGGAAGGCGACGACTCCGCGGTCCTGGCCCCGGCGGACCAGGCGTCCGGCACCCTGCGCCAGCTTCAGTGCGGCATGGGTCGCGGAGACCTGCATGAACCCGTTGCCGCCCATCCGGGCGATCGCCTCCGAACGGGCCGAGGCCAGCGGGTCGTCGGGACGCGGGAAGGGGATGCGGTCGATGATCACGAGCTGGCACGCCGAGCCCGGCACGTCGACGCCCTGCCACAGCGACATGGTGCCGAAGAGGCAGGTCTTGGTGTCAGAGGCGAACTGCCGGACCAGGGTCGGTGTCTGGTCATCGCCCTGGCACAGCACGGTGACGGCGTCGTCCGCGAGCCGAGAGCGCATCTCCTCGGTCGCGGCCTCGGCCGCGCGGCGCGAACTAAACAGCCCGAGCGTGCGTCCACCAGCAGCTCGCACCAGGGCCTCGATCTCGTCGAAGACCTTGTCCGAGGTGCCGTCCCGTCCGGGCGGGGGGAGCGTCTTGGCGACATAGGCGATGGCCTGCTGCTTGTAGTCGAACGGGCTGCCTACGTCGAGTCCGTTCCAGGCCGGCCCGCCACGCCCGGTCAGCCCGAGCGTGCCGGCGACCGAGTCGAACGTGCCACCGAGCTCCAGCGTCGCCGAGGTCAGCACGACGGTGCGCTCGTCAAAGAGCTTGTCGCGCAACAGCATGGCGACGCTCATCGGTGCCACGCGCAGCACGGCGCCGCGCATCCGGTCCTGGGTGACCCAGGCGACGTCGAGCTCCCGCTCCTCCAGGACCCGCTCGGCGGTGTCGAAGACCTCCTCGACCGCCGCTCGCGCCACCTGCCGCGCGCCGTCGGCCTCCTCCTTGCCCTTGGGCTTGAGCTCGGTCTGGAGTGCACGGGCCGCATCGCGAACCGAGCTCAGTGCCAGCACCAGTCGGTCGGGCAGGCCGGTGAGCCGCCCCTCCGGCAGCTCGTCGAGCACCGTCTGCATCGCGGTGGCGGCCTCGGTCAGGTCGCTGGTCTCCCCCATCCTCGCGGCCCGCTTGGCAGCCCCGGCGATCGTGGCGGACGTGAGCTCGTCGGTGATGGTGGACGTCACCCGGTCGGTCAGCTCGTGCCCCTCGTCGATGATCAGCAGGTCGTGGTCGGGCAGCATCTGCCGCCCCTCGAACGCGTCGATCGCCATGAACGAGTGGTTGGTGACGATCACGTCCACCTGGTGCGCCGCGGCCCGGGAGACCTCGACGAAACACTCCCCCACCTGCGGGCAGCTCTGTCCGAGACACTCCCTGGCCGAGACAGACACCTGCCGCCAGGCGCGGTTGCTGACCCCCGGCACCAGCTCGTCGCGGTCGCCGGACTCGGTCACCTCCGACCACTCGCGCAGCCGGAGCACCTCGTCGCCGAGGCGCGAGCGCTCGCGGTCGACCTGGCCGACCGTGAGCAAGGAGTCCTCGTCCTCGTCAGGGAAGCCGCCCTGGAGCTTGTGCTGGCAAAGATAGTTGGCCCGCCCCTTGACCAGGGCGAAAGTGGGTCGGCGGCCGACCACGGGTGCCAGTGCATCGGCGATGCGGGGCAGGTCACGGTCGATGATCTGGGCCTGCAGTGCGAGCGTCGCGGTCGCCACGACCACGGGTTTGCCGGTCGCCATGGCGTGCGCGATCGCCGGCACCAGATAGGCCAGCGACTTGCCGGTGCCCGTGCCCGCCTGGACGAGCAGGTGCTCCTCGCGCTCGACGGCGTCGCGCACCGCGTGAGCCATCTGGACCTGACCCGGGCGCTCGGTGCCGCCGACCCCCTGGACCGCCGCGTGCAGGAGTGCGTCGAGATCGGCAGGCATGCCCACAGAGTATGTCGAGGGGCTGACACCGCTGGCGCCCACCGGTGCGGCCTGTGGACGAGGTTGTCGCCTGTGGACAGTTTCTGCGGCGGCACGCTCGCCCGTGCTCTGCTGTGCGCATGCGCTGCTCACTCCTGCTGCCGACCCTCCCGTGCGTCGCGCTGGTCCTCGTGGCCTGCCAGGCCGAGGTGGTCGATGACACCACGGACGTGAGCACCACCACGGACGTGAGTACCACCACGACCAGCCCAGCTCAGCCGTCCGGGGTCAGCTCCACGTCACAGGGTTCCAGCGACGCCTCGGGATCGTCCGCGTCACCCAGCGCCCGGTCCACCACCGCTCGGGAGCAGGAGCTGGCCCGTGTCCGCTGGCACAACGGCGACATCGTGCCCGCCTCTGAGCCCGTCCTGGTCGGCGACGCACTCGTGCTCTACACCCTGGCGGACGAGCAGCTGCAGATCACGGGCATCGACCCACAGGACGGTGCGGTGCTCTGGTCCAGTCCTGCCAGCGTCTCGCTGCGTCCGCGCGGGCAGTCACTCAGCGTCGTGGGGGTTGACAGCCTGGTGGCTCACCTCGCCCCGTCAGAGTCGGGGCCGGCAGACGCGGCTGCGGCGTTTGCAGTCCTGCGCGATCCCGGGACCGGGCGGGAGGTGCTCAGGTCCGCCCGTGCGCTGAGTCACGCGGACCTGCCGTCCGTCTGTCCGCACGACGACACCCTGGCGTGCGTCACGGTCCCTGTCGACGGGGACTGGAGTCTGCAGTCGCTGCTGGCAGACGGAGGGCTCGAGTCACCTCCTGAGAGCGCCGCCGGCGTGCCCGGCTGGACGGGGATCGGTCCGCTCGGACTCAGCCGGGTCGCTGAGGACGGCACACAGGTCGGCCGCATCGTGGACGGACAGCTGACCTGGCAGATTGATACGACGCAGACCTTTGCCGCCGGCCAGTCCACCGACACCGGCTGGTCCTTCTACAGCTTCGGCGACGGCTCGGTCCTGGTCGGCTCGATCGGGCT
The DNA here is from genome assembly GCF_023923205.1 of Ornithinimicrobium cryptoxanthini. Classification (NCBI taxonomy): domain Bacteria; kingdom Bacillati; phylum Actinomycetota; class Actinomycetes; order Micrococcales; family Ornithinimicrobiaceae; genus Ornithinimicrobium; species Ornithinimicrobium cryptoxanthini. Next base: position 2,487,570 of record NZ_CP099490.1, read on the forward strand.
CGGCACCGGGCCACCGGCTGACGGTGAGGCCTGGGACATGACGGATCAGCTGACGCTGGGCATGGACGCCGAGACCGGGGAGGTGCTGTGGCGGGCGCCAGCCACCTCCAACTTCTGTGACCCCGACATGACGGGCGCGGACGACGACCCACTCCTGGCCTGCCTGTGGCGCGACGGACAGGCTGTGGCCCAGGATGGTTCGCTCACCTACCAAGACATCGACATCGACCTCGTCCGGCTCGACCCGATGACCGGTGAGCGGCTCTGGCAGGTGGGGCTCGGAGCGACCACCTCCGCGGATGCGGAGCCCTCGCGTCCCGAGCCGTGGCTGGTCAGTCCCACCGAGGTCGCGGTCACAGCGTCCGACGGCTTGCGGATCATCGACATCGAGACCGGGGCGGATCGCCCGGCGACCACGTCGGACCGGCACTGGGTGGAGGACCATGACCTGGTCGACATCCAGACGCCGGGCATCGCGAAGGACCGGGTCCTGGCCTCGGACCGATATCAGCTCCTTGACGGCACCGGCGAGTCAGCGCCAGGTGCGCCGTGGCCGCTGCCCGGCCCCATCGGCACTGCCCTCGCGGAGGGGACGGGAGTGGTCGTGGCGGAGCCGGACGGCCTGACCGCCTATGCCGACCCAGGTGCAGGCCGGTGAGCATGCAGGCTCGCCGCTGCCACCCGCTGCCGCCCGCTGCCACCCGCTGCCACCCGCTCACGCCGGTCGGCGGTCCGCCGCTGCCACTTAGGTCCATCAGCGGTTGGTGATGCCCTCGGGTGCGCAGATGTAGTGAGCGACCATGGCCGTCCAGCCCGTCTGGTGCGAGGCGCCCAGACCGGTCCCGTTGTCCCCGTTGAAGTATTCGCTGAACGTCGGGTGCACGTCCCACAGCGGGCCGCTCGGGTGGTGGATCGGCGTGCTCGGCCGTCGTCCGTCCGGACCGGGACGGAAGAGCGAGACGAGACGCTGCTCGAGCTCGGTCGCGATCTGAGTCAACGACATCCGGTGGCCGGAGCCGGTGGGGAACTCGACCCGCATGTCGATGCCGGCACCACGGCCATAGATCCGCACGGCGTCGGTGAGCATGGCGTTCACCGGGAACCAGATCGGGCCGCGCCAGTTGGAGTTGCCACCGAACATGCCGGACCGGGACTCGGCCGGCTCGTAGCGCAGGCCGAGCTCGTCGTCGCCGATCCGGACCGTCAGGCCCTCCCGGTGCGCTGCCGACAGGGAGCGGATGCCGTGCGGGGCGAGGAACTCGTCCTCGTCGAGCAGATAGCCGACCAGCGAGGCGAGCTGCTCCTGGCTGAGCATCGACAGCGTGCGCACCGAAAAGCCGTGGAAGTTGGTGTGCAACAACGCATCCTGCAGTTCTGGACGACGCTCGATCCACCCACGCAAGAAGTCCGTGAGGTCGGGCAGCTCCTGAGCGACCCAGTTGGGCAGGATCGACACCCCGGTCAGCGGCAGCAGCCCGACCATCGAGCGCACCGGCATCCGGTGCGCCGTGCCGTCGTCCTCCACGAGCACGTCCTGGAAGAACCGCATCTCCGGGTCCCACAGCGAGGTGTGGTCGGCCCCGGCGTCCTCCATCGTCTCCGCGATCGCCAGGAAGTGGACCAGGAACTTGGTGGCCACCTCGTCCCAGGCAGGGTCCTCGCGAGCGAGCTCCACCGACATCCGCAGCATCCGCAGGCAGAACATCCCCATCCACGCCGTCGCGTCAGCCTGCTCCAGGCGCCCGCCCCCGGGCAGCTCCTCAGAGCGGTCGAAGAGGCCGACGTTGTCCATCCCGAGGAAACCGCCCTCAAAGACGTTGGAGCCGTCTGCGTCCTTGCGGTTGACCCACCAGGGGAAGTTGAGCAGCATCTTGAGCACGATCCGCTGCAGGAAGTCCCGGTCCCGGTTGCCGTCGATGCTGTAGACCTGCCACGCCGCCCACGGGTGCACGGGCGGGTTGACGTCGGAGAAGTTCCACTCGTAGGCGGGCAGCTGGCCGTTGGGGTGCATCGCCCACTCACGGCACATGAGCAGCAGCTGGAACTTCGCGAACGCGGGGTCGACGTGGGCCAGCGGCACGGTGTGGAAGGCCAGGTCCCAGGTGGCGAACCAGGGATACTCCCACTCGTCCGGCATCGAGATGACCTCGGCGAGGTTGACGTGCTGCCAGTGCACGTTGCGGCCGGCATGCCGATCCGCACGTTGCGGAGGCGGTGGCGGTTGGGCCGGGTCGCCGGCCAGCCAGCGCGTCACGTCATAGAGATAGAGCTGCTTGCCCCACTGGAGGCCGGCGAAGGCGCGGCGGGCGGTGTGCCGGTCGTCGGCACTGGTGCCCTCCGGGATGACCTCGGCATAGAACTCGTCAGCCTCGCGGCGGCGCGTCTGTAGCACCTCGTCGGCGGGCTTGAGGGTCGGGGGCTGGGGCTCGTGGACCTGCGGGGTCGCCGGGGACTGCTGTGCGGTCAGCCTGAGCCGGACGGTCACGCTGTCCCCGGGACCGACCTCGTCGAACTGCCACCAGAGGGCGGCCTTGGTGCCGGTCTGCCCCGGGTTGCCGGCGTCCTCGCCATGGACGACGGCTCGGTCGATCGCGTCCTTCGGGTATCCCGTGTGGCTGGCCGGGACGGCGTCCTCGCCATAGAGGTCTGCATAGTTGGTCTCGTTGTCGCAGAACAGGACCCGTGGCGCACCGTCGGCAGTGAGCCGGACCTGGCCCAGCTCGTGGTGGTGCGCCTCGAGCACGACCTGGCCCTCGGCATACTCCCCCTCCTCCCCTGCCAGGACGATCGCCGGACGCCGGTCGTCCAGGCCCCACGACCAGGTGTTGCGGAACCAGAGCTGTGGCACCAGGTGCAGGGGCGCCGCCTCCGGGCCGTGGTTGGTGGCGGTCACCTCCATGACGATGTCGGTGGGCGCGGCCTTGGCGTGGGTCACGACGACGTCGAAGAACCGGTTCTCCTGCAGCACACCAGTGTCGAAGAGCTCATACTCGTCGTCGTCGTAGCCACGGGCGGCGTTGCCGTCGATCAGGTCCTGATAGGGGAAAGCGGCCTGCGGGTAGCGGTAGAGCCACTGGGCATAGCTGTGCGTCGGCGTGCCCTCGATGGCCCACCAGTGCTCCTTGGCGTCCTCGCCGTGGTTGCCCTGCGGGTTGGTCAGGCCGAACAGCCGCTCCTTGAGCCGGTCGTCGCGGCCGTTCCACAGCGCCAGACCGAGGTTGAGGAAGCCGTCGATGTCGCACAGGCCGGCCAGCCCGTCCTCGCCCCAGCGGTAGGCCCGCTGGTGGGAGTGCTCGAACGGCAGGTGGGCCCAGGCGTTGCCGTCGGCGGAGTAGTCCTCCCGGACCGTGCCCCACTGCCGGGCGGAGACGTAGGGACCCCACAGGCGCCACGGCGCGCGGGCATCGTCGGACTCGGCGACTCTCTGCTGCTCGGCGTTCACGCCCTCGACCCTCCCACAATTTTGGCAGGGGTTTCGCTGGTCCGCCCCGTCTTTTCGCAGGGCTTTCGCTGGTCCTCCCCGTCTTTTTGCAGGGGTTTCGCTGGTCGTGGCCTGTGGTTCAGGCGCTGCGCTGTTGCGGCGGCAGCAGGTGCGGGTGGTGCGCCTCGGTGACGTCCGGGTGGGCCCGGACCCTGCTCTTGAGCGCGTTCTCGCCGTAGACACCCAGGATCGGGTTGCTCTCGTCGAGCGTCACCCCCGGAGCCCGAGCGGCCAGGTGCTCCGGCAGGGCGAGCTTGGGGAAGACAGCATCCAGCCTCGGGTTGTGAAAGTAGGGCACCGAGATCCGGTCAGTGCCTGCCTCGGGAGCGAGCACCCGGTGATTGGTGGCCTTGAGGTAGCCGTCGGTCGCCCACTCGAGCATCTCGCCGATGTTGACGATCAGGGCCCCCTCGATCGGTGGTGCGTCCAGCGGCTCGCCGTGCCGCTCAACCTGCAGCCCAGCCTTGCCCGGCTCAACCAGCAGCAGCGTGAGCACGCCAGAGTCGTTGTGCCACCCGACGCCCTGCTCGGTGCCGCCCTCAACGCGACCCGGATAGCCCACCACCTTGGTCAGGGTCGCGGGCGCGTCGCCGAAGGTCTCGTCGAAGATGTCGCGCGGCTGACCGAGGGACTCGGCCCACTCCGCCAGCAGGCGGGTGGCCACGTCCGAGAGGGTTTGGTTCCAGGTCTCCACGACCTCGCGGACCCGCAGCAGGGCGCTCGGCCACAGGTTGGGGCCCTGCAGCGCCCAGTAGTCCGGGACGTCTGGTCCGGCCGGGACCGCCGCACGTTCGGGGCCGATGTCGATCTGTTCGCGCCAGTCGACCTTGCCCTGGGTGCGCTCCCCGCCGACGCGGGTGTAGCCGCGATAGTGCGGGCTGGTGACGTTTTCGATCTCAAGCTTGTCGGCCTCGGGCAGGGCGAAGAACTCGCGGGCGACGCTGATGACCTCGCTGGTCAGGGACGGCTCGATGCCGTGGCCGACGAGATAGAAGAAGCCGTAGTCATGGGTCGCCTCACGCAACTGCTCACGGAACAGGTCTGCGGTGGCCGGGTCGTCGGCGAGGGAGAGGTCAAGGACGGGCAGGTGCTCAGTCATGGGTCAGGTTCCTCGGAAGTATGCGGAGTGGCTGGGTCTGAGGTCGAGCTCACCGACGACACAGGTCGCTCGCCAGACACCCGAGGTCCACGTGCAGCCGTCGCACGAGCGCGACGACCTTCCGATTGACCAACACCCGCTTACTGTATCCATCACACAAACTTTTACCAAGACGCATCGGCAGAGATTTCCCACGTACGAAACCCCTACCAAAATGCGAGGAGGGCCTACGAAACCCCTACCAAAATTGGTCAGACGGCGTAGGAGCCCAGGACGCCGTGCAGGTCCGCAGTCACCTTCGCCGTCAGGCGCGTGCCCTCCGGCGTGTGCTCCTCGGTCAGCACGTCGCCCTCGGCGTGCAGGCGGCTCACCAGGTCACCACGCTCATAGGGCACCAGCACGTCGACCTCGATCTCCGGGCGCGGCAGCGCGGCCTCGATCATCGCGGTCAGCGACTCCAGCCCCCGGCCCGTGCGCGCCGAGACGATCGCCACGTCGGGATTGGCCCGCTGCAGCCGGTCCAGCACCTCGGGGTCGGCCAGATCGGCCTTGTTGACGGCGATGATCTCGCGGTTCTCCCCGGCCTCGACCTCGGCGAGCACCTCGTGCACGGCCACGATCTGACCCTCCGGGTCGGGGTGCGACCCGTCGACGACGTGCAGCAGCACGTCGGCGTCGGCCGCCTCCTCCAGGGTCGAGCGGAACGCCTCGACGAGCTGGTGCGGCAGTGAGCGCACGAACCCGACGGTGTCGGTCAACGTGTAGGGCCGGCCCTCACTCGTCTCGGCCCGACGCACCGTCGTGTCGAGCGTCGCAAACAACTGGTCCTGCACCAGCACGCCGGCCCCGGTGAGCCGGTTGAGGAGCGAGGACTTGCCGGCATTGGTGTAGCCGACGATAGCCACCGACGGCACGTGGTTGACCTTGCGCGAGGCACGCTTGGTGTCCCGCGTGGTCTTCATGCCCTTGATGTCGCGGCGCAGCTTGGCGATGCGCTGGTTGATGCGCCGCCGGTCCAGCTCGATCTTGGTCTCACCGGGGCCGCGGGAGCCGATGCCCTCACCGCCGGCCACCCGACCACCGGCCTGCCGAGACATCGACTCACCCCAGCCACGCAGGCGCGGCAGCAGATACTGCAGCTGCGCCAGCTCGACCTGGGCACGGCCCTCCTTGGACTTGGCGTGCTGGGCAAAGATGTCGAGGATCAGGGCGGTCCGGTCGATCACCTTGACCTTCACGACGTCCTCCAGGGCGCGCCGCTGCGACGGGCCCAGCTCGCCGTCGACGACGACGGTGTCAGCGCCCTCGGCGATCACCACGTCACGCAGCTCCTCCGCCTTGCCCGATCCCAGATAGGTCGCCGGGTCCGGGTTGGTGCGCCGCTGGATCATCCCCTCCAGCACGGTGGAGCCGGCGGTCTCGGCGAGCGCGGCCAGCTCCCGCAGCGAGTTCTCCGCCTCGATCAGCGTGCCCTCCGTCCAGATGCCGGCCAGGACGACACGCTCCAGCCGCAGCTGGCGGTACTCGACCTCGGTGACGTCCTCGAGCTCGGTGGACAGCCCAGGGACACGACGCAGCGCCTCGCGCTCCTCGCGGTCAAACTGGTCCCCGTCAAAGGACTCGAGACCTTCGTCGTATGTCGGATCGTTGGGGGCGCCGTCCAGCGCAGCGGCGCGCTCGTCCAGGAGGTGCCCCCTCGCGATGTTGTCGCGGTTGGTGCGGTTGGCGTCAGTGTTCGTCATGTTCTCCTCAGGGTCTCACCGTTCAACGCACCGATCCACTGATTTCGTCCCCCCTCTGAGTCCGCAGGTGTGCGCCTAGACTTCCAGCGATGGCTCAGGACCACTACTTCACCGCCGAACCCGCCTCGCCCGCCGAGCTGCGCGAGCGTGAGGTCGTGCTCGCCGGGCGCCCCGTCGTCGTGTCAACCGCCGGTGGGATCTTCTCGCCCGACGGCATCGACAAGGGCACCTCGGTGCTGCTGAAGCACGCACCCGACCCGCCCGCCAGCGGCACCTTCCTGGACCTGGGCTCTGGCTGGGGACCGTTGGCCCTGACGATGGCGCTCCACTCCCCGGGGGCCACCGTCCACGCCGTCGACGTCAACCAGCGCGCGCTGGATTTGGTGCGCCGCAACGCGGCCGCGCTCGGGTGCACCGTGACCGCCCTGACACCGCAGGACGCCCCCGGCGACACGGCATACGACCTGATCTGGTCCAACCCGCCGATCCGGGTGGGCAAAGCCGTCCTGCACGAGATGCTGCAGACCTGGCTGCCGCGGCTGGCGCCCGGCGGTCAGGCGTGGCTCGTTGTGCAGAAGAACCTCGGGGCCGACTCCCTGCAGAAGTGGTTGGCGACGCAGTTCCCGGACCTGGCGGTCGACCGTCCCAGCACGAGCGGCGGCTTCCGGCTCATCCGTGTCGTGCGGGACTGACTGAACGGCTGGTCCACCAGAAGCCGAGCACCGCCAGGAGCGCCCCGGCCCCCTCCACGAGCGCGCTGATGACCTTGGGGCGGGTCCAGAACGGGTCATACATCGGCGGGATTGGACCGATGGCCGGCAGGTCGACGTAGGTGTAGGTGACCACGGCGGCACACACGGACAGCAGGACCACGGCAGCCACGGCATAGGCCAGCCTGCTCCCCCGCCACAACAGATAGCCGGCGGCCACCAACGCCACGACCGCCTGGATGCGGAACAGCGTGCCGCCACCGATCCCGCCGGGTGCGGCCAGCTGCATCTGCGACGCCTGCTGGAGGTGAATGACGGCGTCCACCACCAGGGCCGCTGCCACCAGCCACCGGAGCACCCGTTCCATGGTCATCAGCCCACCGTGAGCGTCGAGACCATGTTCGGGTGGGGGGTGCAGTGGAAGGGGTAGTCGCCAGGTTCGTCAGGTCCGGTGAAGGTGACCGTCTCCCCTGGCCCCACGGCGACATCGAACTGGCCGTCGGTGTCGGAGGTGACGGTGTGCCCGACGTTGTCCTGGTTGTGCACGGTGATGGTGGCGCCGGGCTCGAACGTGCCGCTGAAGGAGTAGTCGAAGTCGCTGATCGTGATCAGGGGGTCCTCGGCACTCAGCGAGGTGGTCGGGCTCTGCGGGGCCTCGTCCTCCGAGCAGCCGGACAGCACCGCCAGGAGTATGCCGATCGTTGCGGCGGCGGAGAGGCGAGGACCCCGCCGGTGGCTGGCGTCGCGCTGGCCCGTGGTCTTGCTCTGGTGGCTCATGCCCGATTGTACGAGGCCGCGGCCCTCCTGGATTGGGCCGCGGCCTCACCAGTCAGCCTTCGGGTGGTGTGCCCTTCGCTGCGTCGAGGGGTGCGGTGAGGGCGATGGCGGCGCCGACCGAGTTGAGGACGATCCAGGCCGCGACGGTGGTCACCATCCCGGCGCTGTCGGCCAGCAGTCCGCCGGCGACACCACCGACCGGCACGATGCCCATCGTCAGGGTGCGGCGGGTTGCGCCGACCCGACCCAGCAGCTCGGTGGGTGTCAGCTCGGCTGTCAGGCCGGCGTTGACCACGTTGTAGGCCACGATCACCACGCCCCACAGGAACGTCCCGGCCAACAACCAGGCGGTGGCGCGATCGCGGTCGAGCAGCGCGACCAGGGTCAGGGCCGCGGTGGGAGCCAGCAGCAGCAGGGACCCGCGCAGCACCCGCGGCACGCCGAGCCGGTCCGCGAGCGGGACCGCGACCAGGGAGCCCAGCAGGCCGCCCACTCCTCCGGCCGACATGATCAGCCCGAGCGTCGCCGCTCCGAGGTCCAGCTCGCGCAGCACCAGCACGACCTCGATCGCGGAGTAGACGGCCAGGCCGAGGTTGACCGACATGGTCCCCAGCGACAGGCGCCACAGGGCCGGTCGGGAGCGCAGGGTGGCCCAGCCCAGGTGTGCCTCGTGGAAGAAGCGGGCGAGCGCGGCGCGGGCACCCGGCTCGCCCTCGGCTGACCCGGTCGACTCGACGCTCTGCACGGGCAGTCGCAGGACGACGAGGGCGGCCAGGAGGGTGAGGGTGGCTCCCACCGCCAGGGTCACCCCGGCACCGCTGAGGGCCACGAGCCCGCCCGCGAGAACCGGCACCACCAGGGTGATCACAGACTCGGCAGACTGCAGGCGCGAGACCAACCGGGACACGCCCGCCGTCCCGACGACCCGCGGCACGATCGCCGTCTGCGTGGTCTCTGCGACCAGTGCTGCGGTGCCGGCCAGGAGAGCCACGGCATACAGGTGCATCATCGTGAGCACGTCCAGCGACCAGGCGAGGACGACGCTGGTGAGCAGGAGGGTGCGGACCACGCCAGAGCCCAGCAGCAGCCGGACGGTGGGTGACCTGTCGACGATGACGCCCACGGGGATCCCGAGGACGAGGAAGGCGAGCGTCCCCAGGGCGTTGAGCACTCCCATCTGGGCGGCACTCGCGCCCAGCACGACCACGGCAAGGACATCGGTCGCCAGGTCAGCGGCCTGTCGACCGGCGGCGTCGAGGGCGTTGGAGATCAGCAGCGGCAGTCCGCGCCGCGCGGGTGGGCCGGGGTCGAGTCGGTCAGGATCGGGCTGGTCCGGATGGGGCTGGGCAGGATCGGGCTGGACAGGATCGGGCTGGACAGGGTGGTGCGAAGGCATGACTCACCTCAGGAAAGGGAAGGAACAGAGCACGTCGACACCGCCCCGGCGACTGGCGCGGGGCTCGGGGTGTCAGCGGCGACTAGAGGCTGTCGCTGCGGGCTCTGAAGAACACGTCTCTCCTGGGTGCGTGGGCGTTGCGGCAGCAGACTACGTGAGCCCGGTGACGGTCTGCACCACCTGGTCCACGAGGTCGTCCGCATCGTGGGGCAACCAGGTGATGCGAGGGTCTGGGCCGAACCACGCCTCCTGGCGGCGGACCAGCCGGCGGGTCGCGTTGCCGGTGTCCTCGCGTGCCGCCTCCGGGGTGAGCGTCCCGTCCAGCATGGCCAGCACCTGGGCGTAGCCGATGGCCCTCGATGCTGTGCGCCCCTCCCGCAGACCGCGTTCCTCCAGGGCTCGCGCCTCCTCGACCAGCCCCCGCTCCCACATCCGGTCCACCCGGTGGGCAATGCGCCCGGCCAGCACCTCGCGGTCGGCGGACAGGCCGATCTGGACTGTTGGCACGGCATACTCTCGCCGGGGCAGGGTGGCGCTGAAGGGCCGGCCGGTGAGCTCGGTGACCTCCAGCGCCCGCACGATGCGCCGCCCGTTGCGCGGCTGGATGCGCGCGGCGGCCTCGGGGTCGGCTGCCGTGAGCCGGGCATGGAGCTCAGCAACCCCGACCCGCTCCAGCTCCGCCTCCCACCTGGCCCTGACCTGCGGATCGGTCGGCGGGATCTCGAGGCGGTCCAGCAGGGCACGGACATAGAGGCCCGAGCCCCCCACGACGACGGGGATGTGGCCGCGTGACCGGATCGCCACGAGGTCGGCGCGGGCACCGGCCTGGTAGTCCGCGACGCTGGCCTCCTGGGTGACGTCCAGCACGTCGAGCTGGTGGTGCGGCACGCCTGCGCGCTCCTGCGAGGTCAGCTTGGCGGTGCCGATGTCCATGCCGCGATAGAACTGCGAGGCATCGGCGTTGATCACCTCGCCTCCCCACCGCTGCGCCAGGGCCAGCCCGAGGTCGGACTTGCCCGTCGCGGTCGCTCCCACGACGGCGACCACCGGCAGCTGGTCGGACATCTTCCCTGGCACGGCCGCAGTCTGGCACGGACGCGGGCGACATACTGAGGGCATGAGTGGTCCTCCCCTGGAGCTGCATGTCATCGGCGACTCGACCGGCGACACCGCCGCGCGCGTGGCCCGGGCAGCCGCGGCGCAGTATGCCGCCTATGACCTGCGCATCATCCGACATCCGCGCATCACCTCGGCCGAGGGCCTGCGCGCCGTGATCCGCAACCTGGACCCAGGGGCCCACCGGATGGCCGTCTTCTCCACGGTCGTCGACGACGAGCTGCGCGCCCTCGTCGCACAGCTGTGTCTGGAGGCCGGGATCCCCCACGCCGACCTGCTCGAACCGGCCCTGAGCGCGCTGCAGGCGGCCACCGGTACGGCACCCGAGCGGGTGATCCGCCCCGTCGGTGTCGGCGAGGACTACTTCAAGCGGATCCAGGCGATGGAGTATGCGATCGCCAACGACGACGGCCACCTGACCAACCCCCTGACGCAGGCCGACATCGTGCTCATCGGCGTCTCCCGCTCGGGCAAGACGCCGTTGTCGATGTATCTGGGCTATCTCGGCTACCGCACCGCCAACATCCCGCTGGTGCGCGGCATCGACGCTCCGGACGAGCTGTTCCAGGTGGACCGGTGGAAGATCGTCGGGCTGACCCTGGACCCGGAGCGACTCAAGGAGATCCGGCAGAAGCGCGTCCGGGCGCTCGGCAGCCGCCAGCAGGGCGACGGCTACACCGAGCTGATCCGCATCTATGAGGAGCTCGAGGAGGTCAACGCAATCCAGCGCAGGCTCGGTTGCCCCGTCATCGACACCACTGCGCTAGCTCTGGAGGAGGCGGCCGGCCGCGTGATCGAGATCGTCGATCGTCGGCGCGAGGCAGCGACCGGGCGCTGAGTCCCGCTCGCTGCCTCACCACCGCAGATCGGTGTCGGGACACTCACGCACCCGGCAGCGACAGGCCTTCCGACGAACCAGTAGTCTGCCCATGTGGGGGCCGGTGACGTCCGGCCCCGAGCACTCGAGGACGAGACCGAGGAGACGCCTGACATGAGCGCAGACGCCCAGCCCATCCGCTACCTCTATGACCTGGCCGACGGCGACGCGTCGATGAAGGGCCTGCTGGGCGGCAAGGGTGCCAACGTCGCAGAGATGCTGCGCCTCGGCGTCCCGGTGCCCGACGGCTTCACCATCACGACGGCCGCGTGCGTCGACTCGATGGACGCCGGCGGCAGCTGGCCGCAGAACCTCTGGCCGGAGACGGAGCAGGCTCTGGCCCGCCTCGAGGAGCGCACCGGTCGCACGCTCGGCTCGTCGGAGCGTCCGTTGCTCGTCTCGGTCCGCTCCGGCGCCGTCGTCTCGATGCCCGGGATGATGGACACGATCCTCAACCTCGGGATCGGTGATGACACTGTCGAGGCACTCGGCGCCGAGGCCGACAACCCGCGCTTCGCCTGGGACTCCTACCGTCGCTTCATCCAGATGTATGGCGAGGTGGTCGAGGGCGTCCCCGGCCACGCCTTCGAGGACGAGCTGACCGCGCTCAAGCGCACCCGTGGCGTCGAGCAGGACACCGACCTGGGCATCGAGGACCTCCAGGAGCTGGTCGAGAAGTTCAAGTCGGTCGCCCGCGAGCACATGGGCGGCGAGTTCCCCACCGACCCCCGCGAGCAGCTCGAGCGTGCCATCGACGCGGTCTTCCGGTCCTGGATGAACCCGCGCGCCGGCATCTATCGCAAGGCCCACGGCATCCCCGACTCGCTCGGCACCGCCGTCAACATCATGCAGATGGTCTTCGGCAACCGTGGTGACACCTCCGCCACCGGTGTCTGCTTCACCCGCAACCCCTCCACCGGCGCGAAGGAGCTCTATGGCGAGTTCCTCATCAACGCTCAGGGCGAGGACGTCGTGGCCGGCATCCGCACACCCCGTCCGCTGGGCGAGATGGAGTCGGTGCTGCCGGAGGCCTACGGCCAGCTGCTCGACACGATGAACCGGCTCGAGAGCCACTACGGCGACATGCAGGACATCGAGTTCACGGTCGAGGAGGGCACGCTCTATCTGCTGCAGACGCGCAACGGCAAGCGCACCGCGCAGGCCGCCTTCAAGGTGGCCCGCGACCTGGTCGACGAGGGCAAGATCACCCGTGAGCAGGCGCTGCGGCGGATCGAGGCCGGCCAGCTCGACCAGCTGCTCCACCCCGCCATCGACCCCGAGCACGGCCAGAAGCCGATCACCAAGGGGCTCAACGCCTCCCCCGGTGCGGCGGTCGGTGAGATCGTCTTCGACTCGGCCACCGCCGAGGCCAGGGGCAAGGCCGGCGAAGCCGTCATCCTGGTGCGCTGGGAGACCACCCCCGACGACATCGCCGGCACCATCGCGGCCCAGGGCGTGCTGACCGCGCACGGCGGCATGACCTCGCACGCCGCGGTGGTCGCCCGAGGCATGGGCAAGCCCTGCGTGGCGGGCGCCTCGGCTGCCAAGATCGACGCTGCGGCCAAGCAGGTGACGATCGGCGACACGGTCCTGCACGAGGGCGACACCATCACCTTGGACGGGTCGACCGGAGAGGTGTATGTCGGAGCGCTCGAGCTCGTGCCGCCGCAGGTCAACGAGGACTTCGCTGCCGTGGTCGGGTGGGCCGACGACGTGCGCCGGATGGCGGTGCGCGCCAACGCCGACACCGGCGAGGACGCCACCCGGGCCCGGGAGTTCGGGGCGCAGGGCATCGGCCTGTGTCGCACCGAGCACATGTTCATGGCCGAGGACCGGCTGCCGGCGGTCCGGGAGATGATCCTGGCCAACGACGACACGGCCCGCGCCGCGGCCCTGGACAAGATCCTGCCGATGCAGCAGGCCGACTTCGAGTCGATCTTTGAGGCGATGAGCGGCCTGCCGGTCACCATCAGGCTGCTTGACCCGCCGCTGCACGAGTTCCTGCCCGACCTGGTCGAGCAGGCGCTGCTCGTGCAGCGCCTGGAGCTGCAGGGCGGGTCCGACGAGGAGGTGCGCGAGGCCCGGGTGCTGCTGGCCCAGGTCAAGAAGCTCACCGAGATGAACCCGATGCTGGGCACCCGCGGCGTCCGGCTGGCGCTGCTCTATCCGGAGATCCCAACCATGCAGGTCCGCGCGGTCGCGCGCGCAGCGATAGCGGTGCGCGAGCGTGGCAGCGAGCCGATCGTGGAGATCATGGTGCCGCTGGTCGCCTTCGCCGAGGAGCTCAAGCGGATGCGCGAGCTCATCGAGGAGACGCTGGCCGAGGAGTTCGAGGCCAGCGGTCAGGAGTTTGACTACACCATCGGCACGATGATCGAGCTGCCTCGGGCTGCCGTGGTCGCCGACCAGATCGCCGAGCACGCCGACTTCTTCTCGTTCGGCACCAACGACCTGACACAGACCGGCATCGGCATCTCCCGCGACGACGCCGAGGGCTCGTTCCTGGCGCCCTATGTCGACTCCGACATCGTGCCGGACAACCCGTTCGCCTCGATCGACGTCGACGGCGTGGGTGGCCTGGTGCGCCTGGGCACCGAGGGCGGTCGCAGCACGAAGTCCGACCTCAAGGTGGGTGTCTGTGGTGAGCACGGCGGCGACCCCGCCTCGATCGCCCTCTTTGAGTCGATCGGGCTGGACTACGTGTCGTGCTCGCCGTTCCGGGTGCCGATCGCGCGTTTCGCCGCGGCACGGGCCGTCCTCGACGCCCAAGACGACTGAGGTGGGCGGTCCCACCCGGGGACCCGCCGGCATACCTCCTCCCGCGCAGCGGGCCGCCGAGCTCACCGAGCTCGGCGGCTTCGCCGTGTGGCAGGTGGACACCGGCGGGCTGGTCCCTGTGTCTGCGGCGCTGGAGGCCGAGCCGCTTGCTGGCCGGTTCGCCGCCACCCGGGCCGGACTCGCGAGCGGAACGGGACTGGCCACCGACGAGGTGATGGTCCGCACGGCGGTCTCCGCTGCCCAGGTCGGGCTGGTGTCCCGCCTCTGGTCGATCGCCCTGGCTTCGGTGGCGCTGCACGGCTGGGTGCCGCAGCTGACCATGGACCAGCTGCTCGTGGCCCCGACCCACCGCAACCCCGCCCCGATGGCCCTCGTCGATGCCACGGCCGGTGTGGAGGTGACGGACCCTGCCCATGCCGCCCACGCGATCGGCGAGCTGGTGGTGCACGGCGCGGTCGCCGGCATCACGCACGCCTGCCGCGTCGAGGGTCGCACTGCCCCTCGCGTCCTCGTGAGCAACGCAGCGTCGTCCCTGGTGGCTGCTGCCCGGGTGATCGGACGTAAGGTGCCCGACCAGGCAGCTCAGGTCGACGAGGTGGCGCGGCTGCTGTTGCAGACGCCGTGGCTCGCCGCGGGCGGTGGATACCAGGACGTCGAGGACGCCCCGGACACCGACCCGGTCGAGGAGTTCAAGCGCACCGGGTGCTGCCTCTACTACCGGCTGCCCGGTCACGGCCTCTGTCCCGACTGCGTCCTGGTGCGCCCAGGTCACCCGGCGGACACTGACCACTGAGCGATCAGTCGCGCGGGGGTCAGCGCGCGAGCACGTTGCCGCGCCGCTCCTGCTCGTCATAGGTGTAGACCTCACGACCCTCGATCCAGACCCGCAGGGTGCGGGACTGCAGGTCGAGCGGGTCACCTGACCACAGCACGAGGTCAGCGTCCTTGCCCACAGCCAGGGACCCGACCCGGTCGGCCACGCCCATCACCTCTGCTGGGTTGATGGTGACCGCCCGCAGTGCCGCGTCGCGGTCCATCCCCTCCTTGACGGACAGGGCGACCTGGGTGATCAGGTGCTCGATCGGGACGACCGGGTGGTCGGTGATCAGAGAGACCTTCACCCCGGCGCGGTCGAGTATGCCGGGAGCAGCCGCAGTCCGTTCCCGCACCTCGACCTTGGAACGGCTCACGATCATGGGGCCATACAGGACCGGGACCTGCTTCTCGGCGATCAGGTCCGCGATCAGATAGCTCTCGGTGCCGTGGTCGAGGACGAGCTGGTAGCCGAACTCCTCCGAGATCCGGATCGCGGTGGCGATGTCGTCGGCCCGGTGGCAGTGCTGACGCCACGGGATCTCCCGGTTGAGGACCTGGACCAGGGCCTGGTTGACCAGGTGACCCTCGGCATACTCCCCCTCGCGGGTGGCCTTGCCGGACTTCTCGCTGTAGTTGCGCGCCTCGGTGAAGGCCTTGCGCAGGATGAGCGCCACGCCCAGGCGGGTGGACGGCGTCTTCTTCTGGTCCCCGTAGACCCGCTTGGGGTTCTCACCCAGAGCAGCCTTGAGGCCGGACGGGCTGCGCAGCACCATCTCGTCGACGACGCGGCCATAGGTCTTCAGGGCGACGGTCAGGCCGCCGATCGGGTTGCCGGAGCCGGGGTTGACGTTGACCGAGGTGATGCCGCCGCCGAGCGCGTCGTCGAAGCCCTGCTCACGCGGGTTGATCCCGTCCAGCGCTCGGGCCGCTGCCATGACCGGGTCGGTCATCTCGTTGGTGTCCTGACCGGCCCAGCCCTCACCCTCCTCCCAGACCCCGAGGTGGACATGGGCGTCGATCAACCCGGGCAGCAGCCACTGTCCACCGGCGTCGATGACCTCCGCGCCGTCCGGAATGGTGAGCTCGGCCCCGAGCGCGGCGATCTTGCCGTCCTCCACCACGACGGCGCCGGTGAACGGCTCCCCCTCGATCGGAACAACCTGCGCATTGGTGATCGCCAGAGTCATGGCAACTCCTCCTGTGGGACGAACGTTGGCCGGCGCCGTGCGGCGCCGCCTCCACAGTAGGCCCGACTTCAGCGGGCCCTCTCGGCGGGCGGGGCATAGGGCCGACATCGGCGGGCGGGCACAGGGCAGCCGGCACCGTGGCCTGGGGCCGGTGTGACTCATCACTCAGCGATTTGGCCAGGATTGTGCGCGCCACCTCTTGTGGGCGCTGCATCTACCTGTGAGTATGGGAACACTGTGCGCGCGCCTCGCGTTGACACAGCACGAACAGACAGGGCACAAGGTCGTGCCCTGTTGCGTGTCGGCGGCTCATCTGTGAGCACTGGATCTGCGACTGCCACGCTACACCAGACATCAGGCGACACGAATTTTTGGGTCGCATCACAGCCGGACCCGATCACCTCGGGACCTCGGCGGAGAACACAAGGAGCATGTAGATGGATTGGCGCAGTCGCGCTGCGTGCCTGGACGAGGACCCGGAGCTCTTCTTTCCGATCGGCAACACTGGTCCCGCCCTGCAGCAGATCGAGGAGGCCAAGGCCGTCTGTCGCCGGTGCCCGGTCATGGACACCTGCCTGAAGTGGGCCCTCGAGACCGGCCAGGATGCGGGGGTGTGGGGCGGCCTGTCCGAGGACGAGCGCCGCGCGCTCAAGCGCCGCAAGGCTCGCGCCCGCCGCGCAGGCTGAGGCAACGCTCGACGCAGCGCCTCACGCCTGGGCTGACAGCCCCCGGAGCCGCACGACGAACCGCACGACGGTTCCGTGCGGCTCCTTTGTGCCCCAAGTGATCTCGCCGCGCAGATCACTGATCAGGGCCTGGATGATCTGGGTGCCCAGTCCGCCGCTGGGAGCCTGACCGTCCGGCAGTCCGCGGCCGTCGTCGGTGACCGTCACGGTCAACACCTCCCCGCCCGCGTCCGAGCCGCCCGCCTCCGAGCCACCCGCCTCCGAGCCGCCGGCCTGAGGACGGCCACGCACCGCCTCCACGATGACGACTCCTGCGGGCTCACCCCCGGTCACCGGCGTGCTCGTGTCGAAGGCGTGCTCGACGGCGTTGTGGACCAGCTCGGCCAGGATCATCGCCAGCGGAGTCGCGTCCTCGGCCTGGATGCGGCCGAACGACCCGCGGTGCTCGGCCACCACCCGCGCGCCCCGCGAGGCGACCTCGACGGTCGCGCGGGCGATCCGGACCGCGATCTCATCAAACAGGACGGTCTCGTCGAAGCCCTGGCTGAGCGTGTCGTGCACCAGCGCCACCGTCGACACCCGACGTCCTGCCTCCTGCAGCGCAAACCGAGCCCCGGGGTCGTCCAGGCGGCGGGACTGCAGGCGCAGCAGCGCGGACACGGTCTGCAGGTTGTTCTTGACCCGGTGATGGATCTCGCGGATCGTGGCGTCCTTGGTCAGCAGCTCCCGCTCGCGTCGGCGCAGCTCGCTGACATCACGCAGCAGCAGCATCGCGCCATAACGGGTCCCGTGGTCGAGCAGGGGGACCGCCCGCATCGTCAGGTTGACCCGCGCGGTCTCGACCTCGGTCCCCCACGGCGCGCGGCCGGTGAGCACGAGCGGCATCGTCTCGTCCAGGGTGGCGCCGGTGGGCAACCGGCTCGTGACGATCTCCGAGAGATCGGTGCCGTTGACCTGATCGGTGTGCCCGAGCCGGCGCAGCGCAGAGATCGCGTTGGGACTCGCATAGTCGATGTGCCCCTCGGCATCGAGCCTGACCACCCCGTCCCCGACCCGCGGCGTCCCACGACCCACTCCGGTCGGGGCAAGGTCGCTGGGGAAGGTGCCCTGACCGATCATCTGCAGCAGGGACTGCGCCAGTTGCAGATAGTTGACCTCCAGCCCGCCCTGCTGACGCATGCTGTGCAGGTTGGCGTGCCGGACCAGCACGCCGACGGCGTGACCGGCCCGCACCACCGGGACATACTGCTCCTCGACGGACTCCGACGTGAGCGGCTCCACCGGGCGCCTGCTGGAGCGCACCTGGACCAGGATCTCGCGCCGCTCCTTCGACGCGCGCAGGCCGACGACGTCGTCGTTGTAGAAGTTGGGGCCGGTCGTGGGGCGGGCGTGGGCCACCAGCGCCCACTCGTCCTCGTGGTTGGTCGGCACCCACAGCGTCAGGTCGGAGAAGGAGAGGTCAGCGACCATCTGCCAGTCGCCGACAAGTCGGTGCAGCCAGTCGGCATCGGCCCGGGGCAGGGACGCCTGGTGGCCGAGGACTTCACGAAGGGTCGGCACGTGCGCAGACTAACGCGCCGACCCATCGTGGCCTATCCCAGCCCCGGTCCCGATCACCCGACAGGTGCGCGGGAGGCGATCCGATCTACCTCAAAACAATGGGTATGCCGCTCAGTTGCTGGCCCCCTGTCGCACCAGGCCGCGCAGGGCACGCAGTGCCACCGACAGCGGGCCCATCCCGGGTGAGGACAGCCGATCGACGCTGCTGAGCACCTGGCTGACGCGGGTCAGCGCCTCCGCGTTGGCCTCGGCCCAGCCCTCGAGCTGGGCTCGGCCCACCCCGGAGGTGCTCTCGGTGCTGCTCAGCACCGTGCGGGTCAGCGCCTTCAGCACGCCATAGAGGTCGTCGCGCATCGCGCCGCGCGCCAGCGAGTCCCAGCGGTCCTGACGCGCCAGCTCCGCCACCCGGTTGAGCAACGTGTCGATGCGGAACCGCTCGGAGACGGCGTAGTAGAGCGCCGCGGTCTCCTCCACCGACCGGTCCTCCTCCTCGGCCAGCTCCACGATGTCCAGCACCGAGAAGGAGTCCAGCAGCCCGGCATACGTCAGGGCCAGCTCCTCTGGGACACCACCGTCGCGGGCCTGCGCCGCCTGCGACTGGAACCGCTCGACCTCGGCCCCGAGCAGGAAGTCCCCGATCTTGGGACGGATCGAGTTGACCGGCCCGGTGAACCGGTTGATCTCCGACTCCAGGTGTCCCGTCAGCGACTGGTTGTTGAGGAACCAGCGCACGCTGCGGTCCATCAGGCGGCGGAACTCGAGGTAGAGCTTGGTCTGCAGTGCGGTGTCGACCTTGTTGTCCAGCGCCTCGACCTGCTCCATGAAGCCAGCCATGTCGAAGACCGAGCGGCACACGACGAACGCCCTCGCGATCTGGGGGATGTTGGCCGCGGTCTCCTCTATGCAGCGGAACGCGAAGGTGATGCCGCCCCGGTTGACCATCGAGTTGGCCAGATCGTTGACGATGATCTCGCGACGAAGCGGGTGGTCACCGATCCGTTCCCCCAGCCGTTCGTTCAGGGGCTGCGGGAAGTAGGCCCTGAGGGTGTCGGCGAAGAACGGGAAGTCGGGCAGGTCGGACTCGCTCAGCGACTCCTTCAGGTCCAGCTTCGAGTAGGCGACCAGCACCGAGAACTCCGGTGAGGTCAGCCCTTTGCCGGCCTCCTCAAGCTTCTCCATCGCGCGGTCGTCGGGCAGGAACTCCAGCTCGCGGTCCAGCCCAGCGTGCTCGGCCAGGTGGTCCATCAGGCGACGGTGCACCGGGGTCATCACCCCACCGTGGTCGCGTGCGTTGCCGATCAGCACGTTCTGCTCGTAGTTCGTGCGCAGCACCCGCTGGGCGACCTCGCCGGTCATCGACTCGAGCAGCTCGTCGCGCTCCTCAAGGGCCATGTCGCCGCTGGCGACGACGGGCGCCAGCGCGATCTTGATGTTGACCTCGTGGTCGGAGGTGTCGACCCCGGCCGAGTTGTCGATGGCGTCGGTGTTGATGTGGATGCCGGCGTTGGCAGCCTCGATGCGCCCGCGCTGGCTGAAGCCGAGGTTGCCGCCTTCACCGACGACCCTGACCCGCAGGTCGCCACCGTTGATCCGGATGGCGTCGTTGGCGCGGTCACCGATCTGCGCGTCCGACTCCGCCTCGGACTTGACATAGGTGCCGATGCCGCCGTTCCACAGCAGGTCGACCGGCGCCTTGAGCACCGCGCTCAGCAGCTGGTTGGGAGACATCTCGGTCACGTCGTCCTCGAGACCGAGGACCTCCCGCACCTGTGGCGTGATCGAGACCGACTTGGCCGAGCGGGGATAGACCCCACCACCCTCACTGATCAGCGCGGTGTCGTAGTCGGCCCAGCTGGAGCCCGGCAGGTCGAACAGGCGACGACGCTCGGCGTGCGAGCGCGCGGCGTCGGGGTCTGGGTCCAGGAATACGTGTCGGTGGTCGAAGGCACCGACCAGCCGGATGTGCTCGGAGAGCAGCATGCCGTTGCCGAAGACGTCACCGCTCATGTCACCGATGCCGACCGCCGTGAAGTCCTGCGTCTGGGTGTCGTGGCCCAGCTCGCGGAAGTGGCGCTTGACCGACTCCCAGGCGCCACGGGCCGTGATGCCCATGCCCTTGTGGTCATAGCCGGCCGAACCCCCGGAGGCGAAGGCGTCGTCCAGCCAGAAGCCATAGTCCCGCGAGACGCCGTTGGCGATGTCACTGAACCTGGCGGTGCCCTTGTCGGCCGCCACCACCAGATAGCTGTCGTCCCCGTCGCGGCGCACGACGTTCTCGGGCGGGACGATCTGTCCGTCGACCCGGTTGTCGGTGACGTCAAGCAGACCCTTGATAAAGATTTTGTAGCAGCCAACGCCCTCGTTGAGGAAGGCGTCCCGGTCACTGGGGTCGGGCAGCTGCTTGGCCACGAAGCCGCCCTTGGAGCCGGTCGGCACGATCACCGCGTTCTTGACCATCTGCGCCTTGACCAGGCCCAGGACCTCGGTGCGGAAGTCCTCGCGCCGGTCGCTCCACCGCAGGCCACCGCGGGCGACGGCACCAAACCGAAGGTGCACCCCCTCGACGCGGGGGGCATAGACCCAGATCTCGTAGGCCGGGCGAGGCTCGGGCAGACCCTCGATGTCGCGCGGGCTGAGCTTGAGGGAGACGTGCGGCTTGGGCCTGCCGTCCTCGTCAAGCTGATAGAAGTTGGTGCGAAGCGTGCCCTCGACGACCGAGATCAGCGACTTGATGATCCGGTCCTGGTCGAGGCTGGCGACCTCCTGGAGCGCGTCCTGGATCTGGTCGATGACCGCGGCGGCGCTCTCGTCTCGCGCGGCGTCGTCGGCGCCGGTCGAGGGGTCGAAGCGGACGGTGAAGAGCCGGACCAGCAGCCGGGCGATGTGCGGGTTGGTGGTCAGCGCCTCCTCGAGGTACTCCAGGCTGAAGGAACCCACCTGTCGCAGGTAGCGCACCAAGGTCCGGAGGATGACGACAGATCGCCAGTTGAGGTTGGCGTCGAGCACCAGCGAGTTGAGGTTGTCGCTCTCCCCCTGACGGCTCCACGCGACGGAGAAGGCCTCCTCGAAGTCGGCGGCCACCTGCTCGGCCGTGCGGTTGTCGTCCCCCTCCCAGACCTGCGCGTCCTTGGCCTCGAGCCCGAAGTCATAGATCCGCATCGCGATCTCGTCGTCCTCCTCCTCGACGACGTAGGGCCGCTCGTCGGTCACCTGGACGCCCAGGTGGCTGAAGATCGGCATCGCCTCGGTCAGCGTCATCGCATCCTGGCGATAGAGCTTGAGTCGCCGCTGGTCTGCGGGCGCGCCCTCCTCGGCATACAGGTGCAGCGCCATCGTCCGCTTGGGGTCAGCCACCACGGAGCGGATCCGGGCCAGGTCTGCATAGCCCGTCGCCGGGTCGAAGTCTTCCTTATAGCCCTCGGGAAAGGCGGCCGAGAAACTCGCCGCCGTGTCCCCGACGGTCTCGTCCTCCTCGTGCTCCACGATGACGTCAGCCAGCTGCTCGTGCCAGGTGCGCATCGCCTCCTGGACCCGTGCCTGGAGTGCCACGGCGTCGACCTCGGGGATGTCACTGCCAGGCGGCATCCGCAGCACGTAGTGCACCTGAGCCAAGGGCGACTCCCCCACCTTCGTCGAGTAGTCGACGGTCTCGGCGCCGTAGGCCTGCCGCACCAGTGTCTCGATGCGTTGCCGGACGGCGGTGTTGAACCGGTCCCGCGGCATCAGCACGAGCAGCGAGACGAAGCGACCGAACTCGTCCTTGCGCACGAGCAGGCGCGAGCCACGACGCTCCTGCAGGTGCAGGACCTCGTTGGCGCTGTCCACCAGCCAGTCGGTGTCGGCCTGGAACAGCTCGTCGCGCGGATAGTTCTCCAGGACCCCCATGAGGTCCTTGCCGGAGTGACTGTCCGACGCGAACCCGCTGCGCTCGATGATCGTGCGCACCTTGGCCCCGATGACGGGCAACCGCTTGACGGAGTCGGCATACGCGCTCTGGGTGAACAGTCCGAGGAAACGTCGCTCGGCGACGACGTCGCCGGCCTCGCTGAACTCGCGCACGCCGATGTAGTCGAGGTAGACCGGCCGGTGGACGGTTGCCCTCGAGTTGGCCTTGGTGATGGTCAGCAACCGCGGCTCGCGTGCCGTGGCGACCGCCTCCGGCCGCAGCCGGCTGACCGACGGCGCCTCTCCCCTGCGGGCCCGCAGGATGCCCAGGCCGGTCTCCGGTCGGGAGCGCAGAGCCTCGACACCGTCCTCCACCACGAGCTCATACTCGCGGTAGCCCAGGAAGGTGAAGTGGTTGTCCTCCAGCCAGGTGAGGAAGTCGATGGTGGGCTGGACCGTCGCGGGGTCCACGGTGTCGGGCACACCGGCGGTGAGCTCGGCGATGATGTCCCTGGCACGCTCCCGCATGGCGGGCCAGTCCTCCCACGCCCGGCGGACGTCGGCCAACACCTTGCGCAGCCGCTCCTCAAGATCCTCGCGGGAGGACTCACGGGTCAGGCGGTCGATCTCCACGTGGATCCAGGACTCGACGACGTCATCCGGTCCGGCCTCGGCCACGTCGACGTCGGACGGCTCTGTGCCGTGATCGACCTTGCGCGCCACCACCTGCGGGTGCACCAGCAGGTGGACTCCCAGTCCGCGAAGGCTCAGCTCGCCGAGCACCGAGTCCACCAGGAACGGCCGGTCCTCGGTGACCACCTGGATGACCGTATGCCGCGAGGTCCAGCCGTCCTCAGCGCGCGAGGGGTTGAAGACGCGCACCGAGGTCCTGCCCGCCGGCCGCTCCTTCGACAGGGCGATCATCTGGCCCGCGATCGCCTCTCGCACCGCGGGATCCCGCTCCATCAGATCGGTGTGGGCAACGTGTCGGTACAACCGGTTCAGCAAGGTGTCGTCGAGCGACATGATGAGGCAGATCTCCTGTCGGTGCGTCCCGCGAGCGCACGTCGTCGTGCGTCAGAGTGAGCCTAGCGCGTTGGCCGGTGGACGACCTGAGCACAGTGTCACCGGTCCGCCGTAGGGTGTGCGCCATGTCTGGGACGTCCACACCGCTGCCACTGCTCGGTCTGGCCGAGGAGCTCAGCACCCTGGACGCACCGCTCGGGGATCGCAGCCTCGAACTCCTGGTGCGTCACCTCCTCGACCGGGTTGCCGACGCCATCGTCGACCTCACGCAGGGGCGCACCGACCTCTCCCGCCCCGACCTGCCCGCACCGCCCCATGTCCCCACGGGTGAGCTGCCCCTCGACAGGGTCGCCTGCTCCGCCCTGGCGGCACGCTGTCGCCGGGCTGCCGGCGTGGTGGCGCAGTGGGGCCAGCAGGCACCGGTGGACACCCAGCCCCTGGCCGACCGGGTCGGCACGAGCCTCGACCTGCTCGCCGCCGGCCTGCAACGGCTCGTGCAGGACGTGGCGGACGAGTCACCCGCGGCGGCACGGCAACGACTTCAGCGCACTGTGCGTCGTGCCGTCGCAGCCCTGACCGCTCCAGCGATCTAAGGTGTCCCCATGAGGATCCACGAGACCGTCGAGCACGACGCCTCCCCGCAGCAGGTGTTCGAGATGATCTGCTCCCCCGACTACCAGGAGCTGAAGTGCACGCGTTCTGGCGCACTTGAGCACGAGGTCGCCATCGAGGTCGAGGAGGACGCGCGCACCATCGTGACCCGACGTCGCCTGCCCACCGACGCCTTCCCCGACTTCGTCCAGAAGTTCGTGGGTGACTCCGTGGATGTCATCGAGACCCAGGTGTGGGGGCTGACGGCAGACGAGGACGGCGGGCACTCCGCGTCCTTGAAGGTGGAGATCCCGCGCACCCCCGTCACCATGTCAGGCAGCGTCTATCTGACCCCGGCTGGCGAGGGCACCGAGCACACGGTCGAGGGCGAGCTCAAAGCCAGCGTCCCGTTCCTCGGCGCCAAGATCGAAAAGGCCATCGCACCCGTGATCGCCAGCTCGTTGCGGCTCGAGGGTCGCCTCAGCCGGGAGTGGATCGAGGACGCCTCCGCGTGACCTGCCAGCCGGGCCACCCCGCGCGAGGATCTCGCGGGGGGCCCGCCCGTGCTGATGGTCCAGGTCAGCCCATGTGCGGGTAGCGCCACTGCGTCGGCGCCACGAACGTCTCCTTGATCGAGCGGGCACTGGTCCACCGCATCAGGTTCTGCATCGAACCGGCCTTGTCGTTGGTGCCGGACGCCCGGGCGCCACCGAAGGGCTGCTGCCCGACGACCGCGCCGGTGGGCTTGTCGTTGACATAGAAGTTGCCGGCCGCGAAGCGAAGCTTCTCGGTGGCCAGCGCCACCGCCGCACGGTCGCGGGCGATGACCGCGCCGGTCAGTGCATAGCCGGCCACCGACTCCATCTGCGTGAGCATCTGCTCGAACTCGTCGTCGGGATATACGTGCACAGCCAGGATCGGGCCGAAGTACTCCGTGGTGAAGGTGTCGTGGGTCGGGTCGGTGACCTCGAGGATCGTCGGCCGCACGAAATAGCCGACCTCGTCGTCATACGTCCCACCGGCCACGATCGTGACGGCGTCGTCGGACCTGGCCCGGTCCAGGACCTCCTTGTGCTTGGCGAAGGCCCGGTCGTCGATCACCGCGCCCATGAAGTTGCCGAAGTCGCGCACGTCACCGACCGGGATCGACTCGGTGACCGAAACCAGCTCGTCCTTCAGCTCGGCCCAGAGCGAGGCGGGGACGTAGGCCCGTGAGGCGGCCGAGCACTTCTGACCCTGGTACTCAAACGCCCCACGCACCATCGCCGTCCGCAGCACGTCGACGTCGGCCGAGTGGTGCGCCACGATGAAGTCCTTGCCGCCCGTCTCACCCACGATCCGTGGGTAGGCCCGGTAGTTGGCGATGTTGGCGCCGATCTGTCCCCACAGCATCTGGAACACCCGGGTCGACCCGGTGAAGTGCAGACCGGCCAGATCGGGATGGTCCATGGTGACCTTGGACACCTCGACGCCGTCACCGGTGACCATGTTGATGACGCCGTCGGGAAGCCCGGCCTCCTGGAGCAGCTCCATGATGACGGAGGCGGCCCGCTGCTGTGTGGTCGCCGGCTTCCACACCACGGTGTTGCCCATCAGGGCCGGAGCCGTCGGCAGGTTGCCGGCGATCGCGGTGAAGTTGAAGGGAGTCACCGCATAGACGAATCCCTCAAGCGGCCGCTGGTCGGTGCGGTTCCACACGCCCGGGGCGTTGCGGATCGGTTGGTCCGCGAGGATCTGACGACCGAAGTAGGCGTTGAACCGCCAGAAGTCGATGAGCTCGCACGCCGAGTCGATCTCGGCCTGGTAGGAGGTCTTGGACTGGCCCAGCATGGTCGCGGCGTTGAGTCGGGCACGCCAGGGCCCGGCCAGCAGCTCTGCCGCCCGCAGCAGGATCGCCGCCCGGTCGTCGAAGTCCAACGCCGCCCATCCCGGTGCCGCCTCGCGGGCGGCGTCGATGGCGGCCGTCGCGTCGGCCGCCTGAGCAGTGTGCAGCGTGCCCAGCACCTCGGCGTGGGCGTGCGGCTGGACGACCTGCACCTCCGGTCCAGCGCCCGTCACCCGCTGACCCCCGATGACGTGGGGCAGCTCGACGGGGTTGCCCGCCAACTCGGTCAGGGCCGCCTCCAGCTCGGCGCGCTCGGGGCTGCCCGGCGCGTAGTCCTTCACCGGCTCGTTGATGGGGTCGGGAACCGTGGTCACGGCGTCCATGGTGTCTGTCCTCCAGTCGGTCGGGTTGCCTCCACGTCGAGGCCTTCCTCCATGATCACAGGATCACAGCAAAGCACGCACATCGACCAGTTCGGTCGCGTCATACCAGGACAGCTCGACCACCGACTCGTCGTCCGAGACCTGCGCCGTCACACCGACCAGGTCGTCGCCGAGATGCAGCGAGGCGATCCGGGGCAGGGCCACCGGGCCGCGGACCAGCACCCGGGACCCGGTCGGACCGGAGTCGTCGATCGCGTCCCGACCCACGTCAGCCGCTGCGACCAGGACCGGCTGTCCCTCCTGCAGGCAGTAGCCCGCGGCGTCCTGGAGGGCGGCAAACTCCCAGGCCTCGACGTCACCGTCTGGGTCTGACCGCCGCACGGAGTCGGTGACCACGAAGGCGACCAGATCGCCCTCCACCTTTCCGTCCTCGTGCAGCGCCCGCACGTGTTCGGCCGTCAGGGGGATGTAGCACCGGATCTGTGGGTGGATGCCTGCCATGATGCTGATCTCCTCGTCGGGGGTGTCGTGGGTCAGTCGTGGTGGGTCAGTCGTCGTGGGTCAGTCGTCGTGGGTCAGTCGTCGTCGGCCACGAGCTCGGCCAGCGCAGAGAGGATGCAGTCCGCGAGCACGTCAAGGTCGGGCATGGCGTCGCGGTCGGCGTTCAGGCCCAGATGGACCCGGCCGTCGTATGACGTCAG